>NZ_JAKEVZ010000002.1:0-425634 GCF_021491425.1 Mariniradius sediminis
AGTGTCCGGACCCCAAAGGCCTTGTCCACCACTCGGACAGGGGCTTCCAGTACTGCGGCAAGGCCTATGTCGCCATATTGAAGAAGGCCGGGATAAGGTCAAGCATGGGTGAAGCGGGCAACTGCTACGACAACGCAATGGCGGAAAGGGTAAACGGCATACTCAAAACCGAATACCTGTTGGATGCCAAGTTCGCCAACCAAAAGGAAGCATACGCGGCGGCAAAACACGCGGTATGGGCATACAACGACAAGAGGCCCCACCTGTCTTTGGGTATGAACAGGCCAAGCGACATCCACAAGGGATTGTCATTGTTTTCATCTCTCAAACGCAAAGGTAGCCCAAGCAGGAAACCCGTCAAGGCTATATGAACGCCGCTACGCGTCGGCCTTGACTGGTTTCACCGCTTGGACTTTGAAGCATTTAAGAGGATTGAAAACAAAAGAAAAACAATGAAAAAAGTGTCAACTAAATTCAGGACGTGACAGAGACACGTCATTGCGAGGAGCGACGGAAATGATTTAAAGAACAGAGAAAGCTTTCCCGCGACGAAGCAATCTCTTTCAATCGATCGGCTGTGCTTCTTCTCCAGAAGCAGTACGCCACATAAATCAGCACCAATCCTGCTTTCGAAAAAGCGGGATAACCTCGAGTACCGAATAACCAATAACTAATAACAAGTCAACTAAATCAACGCCATGACCATCATCACCGCATTATTGGCACTTGGGGGCTTGACCCTACTCTTGGCGCTGATGCTCATCCTCGCCAACAAAAAGCTATACGTCTACGAAGACCCGAGGATCGACGTCGTCGAGAGCATGCTTCCCCATGCCAACTGCGGAGCCTGTGGATATCCGGGATGCAGACCCTTTGCAGAGGCCTTGGTCAAAGGTGATATGAGTCCAGCCAAATGCACGGTCAGCAGCGAAGACGGCAGGCAGGCCATTGCTGCTTACCTGGGAGTCGATGCGGGTGCGGAGGAAAAACGGGTTGCCCGGCTCGCCTGTGCCGGCGGTTTCAACGTCGCCATCAACCGCGCCAAATATGCGGGCATTTCCTCCTGCCGGGGTGAGGCACTGATTTCGGGCGGGGGAAAAGGCTGTTCTTGGGGTTGTCTCGGGCATGGAGACTGCGAAAAAGTCTGCGATTTTGATGCCATCACCATGAATGCCTTCGGAATCCCCGTGGTGGACGAAGCGAAGTGTACCGCCTGCGGGGACTGCGTGGAAGTGTGTCCCAAGGATCTTTTTTCCATCCATCCCGTCAGTCACCGCCTTTGGGTAGCCTGTAAAAGTCTGGAAGCAGGGGATGCGGTTTTGGAAGATTGCGAAGTGGGCTGTACCGCCTGCGGCAAATGCGCCATGGATGCCCCCAACCTGATCTCCATGGTACAAAACCTTCCCCTCATCGACTATTCCAAAAACCACCAAACCCAAGTCCCCATCCAACGCTGCCCCACCGGTGCCATCGTATGGCTGGAATCGGACGGCAACGTCACCAAAGGCCCCGAAGCCAAAAAGATCATCCGAAAGGGAAGGCTGCGGGTTGGGGAGAGTTGAGGCAAAAGGAATAATTGTGGCAGGTTTTTCGGTAGGAAAAAAGTTGATTTCTCGAATACCGACAAGCGATGGCTGCCTGTCCAAATATCACTTCATTTCGGAAACTACATCGTGTATCGTATCCCGCCTGCTGATTTCGCCGATTTGCTCTTCGAGGTGAACCTTTCTCAGAATATCCCTCACCTCAGAATGTGCCCCAACAACCCGAAGTGATTTCTTGGTCTCCTTCAGCTTTTCGGCAATCTTGAAGAATGTTTTCGCCCCAGTGACATCGACAAAAGGCGCTGAGCTCAGATCGACGATCACCGTCTTTATGGAAGGGTCGGCGCTGAGATCCAAGATTCGGTTCTCGACAAATTCAGCATTGTAATAGAGAATACTGGAATCCACCCTCAGAATCTTGATACCCGGAATCTCCACATTTGTTGGGTTCCTTTCGATGTTCGAATAAACCTCCGTGCCAGGAATCATACCCAAAACAGGAATCTTGGGATTTTTCGATTTCACGATCATTGCCAGGATTGAAAAAATCGCCGAAATAAGCACTCCTTTCAATATTCCGAAAAGTAACACACAACCCAAGGCCACCATGGCAATCCAAAACTCACTTTTCTTGATTCCATAGATCTCCTTGAGCGCTTTGATTTTGATCAATCCCAAAACAGCATCCAGCACTACCGCTGCCAATAAGACTTCCGGGAGATTCTTCAACAGGTCGGTCAAAAATAAGAGTATCAAGATCAATACAACAGAGCAGATGATCAGCGACATCGGTGTTTTTGCACCGGCCTTGTCATTGACAGTGGATTGGGATAGCCCGCCGGCGACGGGATAGGCCCCGGTGAGGCTAGTGGCCAGATTGGCCATTCCCAACGACAGCAGTTCTTGCTGCGGATCAATTTGGTAGTTGTTCTTTTCGGCAAATGTGCGCGCGACGGATACCGTCTCGACATATCCCATCAAGAAACAGCCAAGTGCAAGTCCAAAAATCCCATCGACATCCGAAAAACGCAGACTCGGCCTCTTGATTTCAGGCAAACCTGAGGGTACCTCGCCCGCCATTTGGAAGCCATATTCAGCTAATGGATAAAAGGCAAAAACCAACAAAGTCCCGATTACGACTAGCAAGGAAATCGGTCGACCCGGAAAAAACCGATGCCCCAAACGAAGTAACGAAAATGCAATAACTCCAAAAATCAGCACGGTAAGGTTTGTTTCACCCAAATTGGGGATCAAGTTATACATGCGGACAAAGAAGTTGCTTCCTTCCGCATGAAGGGAAAACAATTTGGGTAGTTGGGTAGAAATGATCGACAAAGCCGCACCCGCTTTGAATCCGAGTAGGATATTTTCACTGATGAAACTCATCAGGGAACTTAACTTGAAGAAATATGCCAAAATCGAGATTACAAAAATTGCAAAAGCCGTCAGGGAAGCGATGGCGATAGCCCGCTCCAAATCCCCTCCAGAAAGCACGGCTACTGAGGCCCCCACCATGAGCGAGATGGCGGAAGTTGGGCCGACGGCAATCTGACGTCCGGTGGTAAACAAGGCAAACAACAAGCCTCCGGCAATGCAGCAATAAATCCCTACTTCGGAGGGCAAACCAGCGAGATGGGCATAGGCCATCGATTCGGGAAGTACAAATGAGGCAAGCGTGGCTCCGGCAATCAAATCAAACCGAAAGGCACCCCAATTGTATTGGGGAATCCATTGAATGATGCGGAAAACGTTGCTAACGGATAGGTTGATATTCAATTTCTAACATCCTTGGGCCAAAAGAAAGATAAGCATTTTTCACCATCCGGCATGAAATCCATTTGCAAAATCCGCTCTTCAATTTGAAACCGATCCGAACCCCTGAGATCTCCACTTTACGCTCTTTTGCAAACCTTCATTTCACCTTCTACAAATGATATCGGCATACCAAACCATCCAAGGTGATAATGGGATTTCTCATACCCTATGCAAGCAGAAAAAACAGCGAAGGGTAGCTTACTACCGTTCTCTGTACTTCTCAAACCAACTCAATATCGCTGCGCTTTTGCTCATCAACATGCTCGGACGGTCAACGAGGCCGTGGGAAGCATTGGGGATGCGGACCATGGCAGATTCGACTTTTTGGAGCTTGAGCGCCGCGTAGTACTGCTCGGTCTCGGACATCGGCGTGCGGAAATCCTGCTCGCCCGTGAGCAGCATGGTCGGTGTTTTCACATTTCCAACCAGTGAAATCGGCGACCTCCTGTGGTAATGCTCCAGGTCCTCCCAGGGATTGGAACCAAACCAATACTTGGTGAAAAAGACTGGGTTGTCGGCATGCAAGACGAAGCTGTACCAATTGATCACGGGTTTGGCAACCACGGCCGCCTTGAATCGGTCAGTCTTGCCGATGATCCAAGCGGTCAATACGCCCCCACCGGAACCTCCAGTAACAAACAGATTTTTGGTATCGATATATCCCTTGGCAATCACTGCGTCCACGCCCGACATCAGGTCTTCATAGTCATGGTTGGGATAGTCATGGTGGATCGCATTGCCAAATTCCTGTCCATAACCCGTACTGCCCCTCGGATTGGTGTAGAGCACGACGTAACCCGCCGCGGCATAGGCTTGGATTTCATAGGCAAAAGAGGCCCCATACATCGCAAACGGACCACCGTGGATCTCGAGGATCAGTGGATATTTTTTGGAGGGGTCAAAATCCGGAGGTGTCACCACCCAACCTTGCACCCGTTTTCCGTCAAAGCTCGAATTCCACCAAATCTCCTCGGTTTTCCCGATTTTTCTATAGGAGAAAACATCGTCATTGACCGCGGTCAGGCGTTTGGTTTCCCCGTTTTGCCACACAGCCAAATCGGCGGGATGGTCTGGACTTCCCAATGTATAGGCAAATACATTGTTGGCGGAAACCGTAAACGTACCTGCATTGTAAGGCCTACCCAAATCGAGTCCCCCCAACTTTTCTGTAACGGTCCGGATCTTTCCCGTGAGGGCCACATGGCCTATTTTGGTATCGCCGAATTCATCATATTGGAAGTAAATTCCCTTGCCGTTGGCTTCCCATTGTGGGTTGGATGCGTCGCGATCGAGGTCTGCGCTGAGATTTTTTACTCCCGAGCCATCCACGTTCATCACGTACAGGTTGGTTACCTGATAGCCTTGGAAGCTGTCGTCGCTGCCCGTGAATGCGATCATCTTCCCATCGGGTGAAAGTGAGGGCTCCGAATCCGGACCAAATCGGCTGGTCAGCGCCCTGATGCTGCCATCGGCAAGAAGGAGCTGGTAAATCTCAGAATTTGCAGGTTCAAAGTCCTTGTTCTCGTGGAGATTGGCGGAGAAGAAGAGGCTTTTTCCATCTCTTGACCAAATCGGAGTACCGTAGTCGTTTTCGTCGAAAGTCAGTTGCCTCGCCGTACCTCCCGCCCGCCCGATGGTGAAAATCTGCCGATGGCCCGGTTTGACATAGCCGGCACCATCTCGCCGATAGACCATTTCATCGATATAGATGGGGGCATCATTCCAAGTGGCGCCCGCGGGTTTGGAAGGCAGTTTGAGTGGTGAGTTTTTTTGTGATGGGACAAACTGCGTGAATGCAAGTGTCTGATTGTCGTAAGACCAAGAAACCGCACCCGGAGGAAATGCTGAGTTTGTCAACGCGATGGACGTATTGGTGTCAAAATGATGCACAAACAACTTCATTTTCTTGTCCTGCTGATTGGACAGAAAGGCCAGCTTGCTGCCATCGTGTGACCAACGCGGCGCAAGGTCCCGCTGATTGCCTTGGGTGATGGGACGGTTTTGGGTTCCGTTTGCATTGATGATCCAAAGGTTGGAATAATCCTGATCGGTCATGACATCCTTGAAGTTGCGCACATAGACGATCTTGGTACCGTCGGGGGAAACCTGGGGATCCGAGATATACTCCAGATCGAACAAGTCCATCAGTTCCATATTGGACTTTTGCTGCGCAAAAGCGGGAACTGCGATCAGCAAGTAGAGCGCAATAACGAAAAGGGAAAGTTTTTTCATATACCGGTGGTTGGGTTCTAGGACTGTTATCGACCAATAAGAAGCATTAATGCCCGTCATAAGTTAAGGAACCAAATCCGAACCACAAACTCCAAAAGTCAACGTTCTAACTATCCCATTTCCAAAATCAGGATTTTATGTTGATTTTGGAGATCATTTGATCCAAACCGTCCAAAACCCATCAGCTATGACTTTTCGAATACTGCCTTCCTTTGCGGCTTTGATGCTTTTGTTCGTGCTGTTTTTCAGCAGCCTTTTTCATTCCCATGCGCAGGTTTCTCCTTTTGAAAGGGCATTTTCAGAAGCTGGAGATAAGGGATTTTCGGGTGTCATTCTGATTGCGGAAAACGGCAAAATCGTATTCGAAAAAGCGGTAGGCTATCGCTCATTCGAAACCAACACTCCGCTGCTGACCACGGATATCTTTGAATTGGCTTCTGTTTCCAAGCAGTTCACCGCCATGATGGTCATGATGTGCGCCGAAAAAGGGCTTTTAGACTATGAGGATTTGGTGGAAAAGTACCTCGACATTCCCTACAAAGGGATCAGCATCCGGCAATTGCTGAGCCATACCAATGGACTTCCCGACTATCAGGCAGTGATGGACCAGCATTGGGACAAAACCAAAGTGGCCAGCAATGCGGATATCTTGGAATACTTGCGCCGCTACCAGCCGCCGATGCTCGCCAAGCCCGGGGAGAAATACGAATACAGCAACACGGGCTATGTTTTATTGGCAAGTATCGTGGAAAAGGTGACGGGAAAGGATTTCATCGAACTCTCAAGAGCGTGGATTTTCCAGCCTTTGGGTATGAAAAACACCGATATCAGAACGTTATCCGAAAAAGCCGCCGTGACCAATTTTGCCGCAGGCCATCTGAAAGACGATAGCGGCAAATACGTCAATGCCAACAGATTCCATGCATCGGATTATACCGTGTGGTTGGGAAACCGCAAAGGCCCCGGTCGTATCAGCAGTACGGCGCAAGACCTCCTCAAATGGGACCAAGCGCTTTACACCGAAAAATTGGTCAGCAAGGCAACCTTGGAAGCAGCCTTCTCTCCCACCCGACTCAATGACGGCAGCTTCAGCAATTACGGATTCGGCTGGGAAATCCAACAAGACCCGAAATTGGGGAAAATCGTGCTGCACACGGGCGATAACCCCGGCTACAAGACTATTATCGTCCGCTTGATCGAGCAAAATAAGACGCTGATCCTGTTGAATAACAATGCGCATGAGCATATGCAGGACTTGATAAATCTCCAGCTTGGCATTCTTGCGAAAAACTAACCAAGTTGTAAATCGCATTGGGGACGGCATCGTGGCATTTTGGATTTTCTCAAAGAGGCAAAAAGGTCGACAATTGAATCAAAAAAAACGCCGGTTATCCCGGCGTTTTCATTGTGGTTATAGAGTTAAAAAATTGATTTAGATCGCTAAACCGCTCGAAATTTAACAATACTTTTTCGGAATATTCACATTAAACTCAATAAACCTTTATCTAATTTACCGCATAAACAATAGGTGAATTATCAAAAAACAAAATCTCCAAAAACCTTTTTGCGAGTGTCAGTGTTTTCAAATGCATGAAGTTCGGATGATATGAATATTCGTTTTGCACAAGTCCTTTTGATCCTAGTTTTCATCGGTGTGGTGCCCATATCCTGCATAAAAAACTGTGACGGACCCTGTGGATGTGAGCCTGTTTTTGCAGAAAGATTCTATTCAGCGAATTCATTTTCGATCGAGACCCTCTATAGAACAGACAGAAACCGCCCCATCGAACCGAATCGCTTCTACTTCCACGAAGGATTGTTCAAAGCCATCTGGGTTTCGCTACTGATAGAAATAAGCGATGCAATTGAAAAACCCAAAACGGGAGGACTATTTCCGGCAGCCTATGCCTGCAGTCCGGCTAACTCCTTTTCGAGCGAAACACTGCGCGGTCTGCGGATCATCAACAAATCCCCTGTCACGCTCAACAATCAAGTATCTTTTGCAGCTGGCGAAACTATCAACGCGCATTTTGTCCTGACGCAGAATTTCCAGCAGGAATTTCGGATCCCCGATTTTATTGCCCGAAACCATCGGTTCCAAAAGGATGAGCGGATTTACCTCAAGTGCAAATCAAGGCCTGACCAAGCGACACAACTTGTGGTGGACATCGAGGTAGAACTTGATAATGGAAAACTGTTTACCTTTTCTAACGAGACCATGAGGATCGCGCCGAATTGATTGCGGCCATTCTTCAAATCCCCTTGCGCATGTCAGCAGGAGACTTTTCTTCAAATTGGATTTCCTCAAAAAGAACTTCAATACCTTCACCCATCGGAGACTGGGAACTGATGCTCAAATAGACTTTTGTGGGAAAATCGTTTTTATAAATCCGCAAAAGCTGCCAGACCTCCGCGTCGAGTGAGTAGTAAAACCCAATTGACTCGACATTTGATGCGATTTTCATGTACACAGACGGTTGGGGAATGATCTCGTGGTTGGCGTCGTCCGAAGTATCCACCGTCCTGACAGTGACCATACGGGTGGCCCCGCGTTCGTCCATTTCGAAAGCAAACTTTTGCCAATGCATATCATGCTCGTAAAGGTAAAGTGCCCCGGCGTCGTACATCTTTCCAAAGGTGGGGCTCACTTTTGCCGAAAAAGAAAAAGGTTTGGTATTGTCGATTTCCCGGGCCAAAATCGGTGCATTCCCATACCGTGTCTTGGCATCGGCAGCATTAAAGAAATCGGTCTTTGGGCCGCTTTTGAATACGATTTTCCCGAGCTGATCCGTGATCACGGCATCGCAGGCATCGTTCAGGCTGTGGCTGAAGGTAAACGTGGGCGTTTCTACCAAACAAGCTTTCATTTTCGAATCATTTAAAGAACATCCAAAGAGAAGGGCAGCAACAAACGGGATTAAAATTTGGCTCAATCTCATAAGTCCGAGTTTTGGCGTGGAAGTTATAAAAAATCAAACTGGGAATCTACCTTACACCCATCACATTGCATTACCCGCACTGCCTACTTCCCAGCCGAATTCCTGTACTCCCTCGTTGACCTTGCAACACCATAGTCGGTCGGCAAAAGCATGTATTCAAGGCGCTGTGTCGCCAACTTGACCATCGCTTGGTGATGGACACAATGCTCCATATTGTACAGCAGCTCTCTGGAAAAGGTGGTCTGGCTGGAATGGGACATGCCATTGTATTGCTGCACGAGCAAAAGCGTCTTATCCGGCAACCTCAGCGCTTCCTGAAGTCCTTGGACCTTTTCCAAAGCAAAACCTGGGTCGCACTGCAAGCGCTCATCCCGGTTTCGAAGATCATAGCAAATCACGCCGGCATCGTACTGCGATGCAAGACACTCGTAAAATTCAATAATGTGGCGACAATGCTGCCCAATGCTGGCATCCCCGAAAAGTTGGGAAATATCCCGGTAATCCTCCTCCCGAATCTGTTCTAAAAATCCGACCAACTCGGAAAGTACCTCCGCATTGGCTTCAAATAAAGTGTCTATGCTTGACATAGCCTAAGATTTGGTTTTTAAGAATAAGACACTGTAGAAAGCAGGCAAGAAAACAGCCTGAGGCCAGCATAAATAGCCGGCCTCCGTCGCCATTGAAATTAATGCCGATAAAAAACAGGTGGGTGAATATAGCGCCAGTCATCACGCCAATACCGCCTATCGCACCCAAAAGGGAGGTTTTGGGAATCAAAAGCAGCACAACTATTGCCAACTCGACAGTGCCTAGCAGATACCTGCCCCAAGGCTCGACACCCAAAGTGCCAAAGAGCAAAATGGAGTCAGGATGTGAACCAAACTTGTAAAACAAAGACTGGAACAAAATTGCCGCGGAAATCAACCTGAGTACGGTGAGTACTATTTTAAGGTTGACCGGCGAATTGGGCGGGAAGCTGGGGCCATCCAACATGCTGCTGAGAATTTAGTGCGGATGTAAGTTCTCAAAATCATGCATTCAGCAATGTCGGCCAGATTGCAATTGCGTCAATTTAGCCTATTAAGATCATTGATGATGATTTCCTTTCGCGAGTAAACTAAGATGCCTTCGCTTTCCCATTGGTTGAGGATTTGGGTGGCGGTTTGCCGTGAAGTACAGATAATCTGTGAAATCTCCTGGTGGGTAAGATAGTTTTTGAGGTAGACCCTGCCTTCTGTTTGGGTTCCCTCACGGTCGACCCAGTCTTTGAGGAAAGATATCAACCGCTGCTTGGCGCTTTTGAAAAAAAGGTTGGAATAATTATTTTTGATACGCTTCAATTG
The DNA here is from genome assembly GCF_021491425.1 of Mariniradius sediminis. NCBI lineage: Bacteria > Pseudomonadati > Bacteroidota > Cytophagia > Cytophagales > Cyclobacteriaceae > Mariniradius > Mariniradius sediminis. Next base: position 9,874 of record NZ_JAKEVZ010000002.1, read on the forward strand.
AAACCCTACAAACTTGGTGTAGGTCAGCGCGAGATTGGGGTAGGCTACCAAAAGCCTTTCGAAATCCGCAACAAAAAAACTGCAAAGCACCACCTGATCTGTAAGGGCCTGCGCATACTCGTTGCCTGGCTTTCCCAATCCGTTGTCGAGCTCACCAAAAATCTCCCCTTTTTGGATGATGTCCACGATCAGCTCATTCCCCGACTCATCTACCTCAACGATTTTGATGTTACCCTTTTTTAGAAAATATATACGGGGATTTTCCGGATCACTGAATTGAAAAATCTCTCCCTTTTTTGCCTTTTTGAAATTGGCCAATATACAAAGCTGCCGAATTTGGGAATTATTCAAGACCCAAAACAACTTGTGGTTTCTCAGGTGCCAATATTTGATATCATCCGACATTTTTCCTGCTTGTCTTGCGGTAATTTAGATGATTTTTAAGAAAGGTGCGCCAGTTGTACGCCGTGTCCGTTGTCTGATAATTTTTGCGGGCAATCGTAGCCATTTCATCCAAATGGTTCCAAATCACACCCAACGCTGACCAATAGCTGAAGCCTGGAGAATAAATGTGGATTGGTTCGGAATTACTTCCATTTACCTCAATAATTCGAATGGCGTCTTTTTCCCAAAGACTCTCCCATTCGGGTACAATCACGTCCAAGCGTCCATAAAAAAAGCCCTCGGCATTCTTGCAGATTGCGGAAAAAACATCTTCCAAGTTTCGGTCGATCCAGGGGCTACAATCCAAAAAAGTAGCCCCACGGCAATGGTTTCCTATACGACTCAATCGGACCACTTCGCCATGGCCCGGTATATATCGATCATTCGCCGTTTTGACTTCGTGTCGGTACCGAGACACCCGAGGATGAATTGCTGCCAATTGCCCGATTGAAGAAAAGCCATCACCCACAACCCTGAGCGGTACTTTTATCGTGAGTGAGGATATTCTTACCCGCGGGGTTTTGGGATCCTTTATACAAAAAACGCCAAATTCAATACCTTCTGGAATTTCTTCCTGAATCAGGTAATCGCCATGGGAAGCTTCGGAAAAGTACCTGCGCAAACCTGCATGATCCTCCACTTTGCACACGCCCCTGCCACGCTCGCCTTGGTTGGGCTTCAAAAAAAGTGGAAAATCAATCCCGCTTCCCCTGAGCGTTTCTGAGATTTCAACTTCGTTACCTCGGTACGCGACCAAGAGGCTTTTGGGTACGTTTACTCTCGGAAAACTATCTGAAATCGCAGATTTCGAATACCCAAAAAGACCTCCATTTTCGATTCCGGGATTGGCCCAGCGGAAAAATGTAAGGCTCCTGGCTCTGACCGACAAGATCAGCATCATAAGCGCCATAGGAAGAAAAATCGTCCAACTAGGCCAAAACTCAAAACGATTGGTCAGTTGCGTGGGATCATCCAAAGAAAGCCACTTTGGCCGGGATAAGGTAGCATGGTCTACGAGTCTTTGCATTCAGTCTGTTTTCCGCTTCACTTTGACCCCTTCACCTTCGGCCAATTTTGGTCTGCCTTTTTGATCATTCCGGGGATATCTTTAGACCAGTCCGCTTGGACTTTTTTGCTGTAGTTCAAATAAAGTTTCCCCCCCACGATCGTCCAAGCATCAGGGGAAACGGAAGCCTTATATCCGCCAGCCATTCCAAATGCACAATAGCCACCATATTGGGGCATATATTTCCCAGGATCGCTCTTGAACAAATCGAGGTTCTTTTGGGTCGAAAAGTACCAATCGACACCCATATGCTTGAATTTGAATTTTTCGTTACCAAGGACTGGCTTTTTCTCTGAAAAATACGCCACTGGATCATAGCCTCGTATGGCCTTATTGCCCGGAGCAAAAACTTCCCCTTCTTGTCCCAATGTGCATTGGACGAACAGGGCGGTTGCCAAAAATACCAAAGCCAAAACCTTCCATAGTCGGAACCCAATCGTATATCTCATAGCATGATTTGAATGATCCTATAAAGTTCGCCAAGAAAGTGGCCCGAATTTGTCAGCTACTCGACACGACCGCAAGATTTATCATAAATCATCAAAGTGAGCTATCCTATCGTGACCGAAGTCATCGTCAGCGAACCTCCAACCAAGCGGTCGTTGAAAATTGAAACCTGATCCGCGCTTCCTTGCATACCGAGAATGTACAGCAAAGGATAGTAATGGTCGGGAGTCGGGATTGCCAATCGTCCCGCATTTCCCATTTTTTCCAGATCCAACAAATCTTCGTGCCGCTTATCCGCAATCCTTCCTTTGAAAAACGCATTCATCTCAATCGCCCAATCATAGCCAAATCCCGGCTGCGCCAATTTATCCCAAGCCACCATGCGAAGGTTGTGCACCATATTGCCACTGCCAATCACCAGGACGCCTTTTCTCCGCAATATTCCCAACTGCCTGCCTAATTCATAATGAAAGGTCGGTGGCTGATGGTAATCAATGCTCAGTTGCAACACTGGAATATCCGCATCCGGATACATATGGCGCACTACCGTCCAAGCCCCATGGTCAAGGCCCCATTCATGGTCTGTATGGATGGACGGATTGGAAAAATGTTCCTGCATCCAATTTGCCAATGTCGGTTCTCCCGGCGCAGGATATTGCACCTCGTGGAGGGCTTTGGGAAATCCCCCAAAATCATGGATCGTCTCCGGAAAATCCATGGCGGTAACATGTGTGCCCCGGGTAAGCCAGTGTGCCGAGACCACCAAAATGGCATTTGGCCGGGGGAGTGTCTTACCCAATTGCTGCCACTGCAGCGAAAATTCGTTGTTTTCGATCCCGTTCATCGGTGAGCCATGTCCGACAAACAGCGTCGGCATCAAATCTTGACTCAGCTGATCGAGCGACCAATTGTAAAGTGAATGGAGTGAATTTGCCATATAAAGAATTTGAACAAGGAATCTGAAAATTTCAATCCCTGGTTCAACAGATTTTTTTCAAGGATATCCAAATGATCGCGGAAGCCAATTTCCCTCCGTACAACGGACGCTTGAACACGATTTATTCGGAGTAATCTAAGCGGGTCTTTTGGGGACGGTTCACTAAATTTGAGCAGGTTTTTTGGGATTGTATTTCTAGATGAAGATGGAACTTCAACTGCTTGTCGACAAAGACTGCCAATTGGAAAAGTTCCCCGGAAAGGGAGGCTGGACTTTCCTTTTGTTTCCCGAGCTGCTGGTAGAGAAGAAAATCCCCTTTGGTATGCGCAAAGTCAGCGGACAGATCGATTCCTATGAGTTTGCTGAAATGACCCTCATGCCTTTTGGCAAAGGGGTGCTTTTCCTTCCCGTGAAATCAGAAATCCGCAAAAAAATAGGAAAAGGAGAAGGTGACTGGGTACGTGTCAGGCTCTTCACCGAGGCGATCGAGGAAGCTGACGATGAATTGATGACTTGCCTGAAAGACGCGCCGCTGGCACTCGAAAGGTTCCTGCAGCTTCCCGAAGAGGAACGCGAAATGCACATCCAATCCATCAACGATCTGAAAATCCAAGATCGGAAAGTGCAGAAAATTGTTAGGCTGATCGAGCAGTTGGAGCGGAATTTTTAGTCTGCCAACCCCGTCCCACTTGACTCCTGTTTTTGGGGTCCGATCCAATTTTCAGAAAACCAAATCCTGCCTGACCTCCACCACGCCGAATGTGCGCTCGGGCGCTTTGGTATCGAGTTCATAAAATCCAGTCGGAGTCATATTGGTAAAGTACTTGTAATCCTTGGCCAAATGCTGGTAATCATAGTATCCGCATGCCAATGCAATTGTAAGCCAGTCCAAATGCGGGTGGGCATTTTTCATAAAAAAGGCCCGCTCAAACCGTACCACTTTGTCAAAAAGTTTGGGACCAACCCCAGTCCTTTCCACAAATCTCCTCAAAAATTGCCGGCTGCTGAGACAGGAATCGGAAGCAAGTGTGTCTATCGAAAGTGGCCTTTTCTGATTCAAAATCGCCGCCCCCACCTTGTCTATTCCCTGCAATCCGAATTTTGAATTTTTTATCAACCGATTCAAAAATGCTTCTGCCAGACCAATCACCGCCTCGACTTCATCGGAATTACACATTTGCTCGTGAACCGTCCTGATTTCCTTGCCCCAAATGGCCTCGGCGTCTATGAACGTATTGGTGAGTTCAAAGGCAGGAATCCCGGTCAGTAGGTACAAGGTGCTTGGTTGAAGGACTATTTGCAAACACCAAAAATCGTTGCCCGTATGTCGGTTGGTTACCAGGGTGTGGAGTCCATTGATGGTGCAGCGATAATGGCTCAGCACATCTGCGCTTCCGTGGATGTTGACTTTTTGGACATTTCTCAAGAAGAATAAAAGGCAAATTTCGGGTCGGGGACAATACACCTTAGCAGGAATTGATGCCCTCGACCCAAACTCAAACCTAATGATCTGGTGTTTTCTCACGTATTCCCGCAGATGCGGGCTTGGCAAAAAATCCTTGAGAATCATGTAGTCTTATCTTAAAGTCAATGGAGGTCCGACATTTTTAATTCCATGGTCCAGTGAAATTTTTTGTGCCTCCTCCGCGGTTGGTGCCCTGCCAAGGTCATGCATGGTTTGGAAAAACTCTTCCATTTTGAATGCAGGCTGGAGCAAATAGACCAATTTGCCCCGGTCTGAAGTCTGGATCCAGGTGTGGGGAATGTTTCTCGGGAGGAAAATCGTGTCACCCGATCCAAGTTCATGAAACTCCTCACCCAATTGGAACAGAAACGTTCCCTCCACGACGTAGAAAACCTCATCCTGTTCCAGATGAACATGGAGCGCAGGTCCGGTTTTCTCCATTCCAATATACTCAAATACCGACAACTGTCCCGCGGTATCCTTGGAGGAAATTTTGAGATCGTTGGGGTTGATGCCTTTAAACGGCGTATGCTTGCCGTGCCTTGCTTCGCCTGCCTTCAACAAAAAGCCTTCATTTCCCTCGGTTTTCCTGATTGGAAATGCCATCAGATCTGAGCCAAATGCCGTCAACGCAGCGGAGGTTAAGAGAAATTTTCTTCGTTTCATGGTTTATGTTGAGTTGTTGTGTCACAAAAATACCCTGGCCCAAAATCGATCGAGTGGTAAAAATCGGACATTGTTTTCTTCCCTTCCGACACGCTAATGAACTTCGGAGAATTACGATTTTGGTTCAAATGGTAGTTTATACCCGAAAAAATCGTACCTTTGTCCCACTTTGTTAAAAGTCCGGTCCGTTGTAGGCCGCTTTTCCTTCTACTTTCCGACCCTTAAGAACGTACAACATCTTGGTCGGCCCCACTTCAAAATGGCATTTAAAAATCTCGGAATCATTGATCCCATCCTTCAGGCATTGGCCCAGGAAGGATACACTACACCCACGCCCATTCAGCAACAGGCAATCCCAATCGTCCTTCAGGGCAGGGACCTCTTGGGCTGCGCACAAACAGGAACAGGAAAAACGGCCGCATTCGCCATCCCGATTATCCAGCATTTGGCTGAAAAGAAACAGCACCGTCCAGGAATCAAAGCCCTGATACTTACCCCTACCCGCGAATTGGCAATCCAAATCGACGAAAGCTTCGCCGCCTATGGCCGGTTTGCCAAAATCAGCCATACAGTCATCTTCGGCGGTGTTTCCCAACTCCACCAAGTCAATGCCCTCAAGCGGGGCGTGGACGTATTGGTGGCTACCCCAGGCAGATTGCTTGACCTGATCGGACAGAAATACATCGACCTCAGCAAACTGGAGATTTTCGTCTTGGACGAAGCAGACCGCATGCTCGACATGGGATTTATCCATGATGTCAAAAAGGTCATCGCCCTGTTGCCTTCAAAAAGGCAAACCTTGTTCTTCTCGGCAACGATGCCCCCGGAAATCCAAAAACTGGCTGATAGCCTTTTGACCCATCCGGCATTGGTGGAAGTGACGCCTCCGTCCTCCACCGTGGACAAAATCGAACAGCAGCTGTACTACACCAACAAAGGGGATAAACCGGCGCTCTTGCTATATCTTTTGCAGGAGAAAAAAATCGGATCCGCACTTGTCTTTACACGGACCAAGCACGGTGCCGACAAAGTCGTGAAGCTACTCCAACGTGAAAAGGTCAAATGCGCAGCCATCCATGGCAACAAAAGCCAAAACAACCGACAAAACGCGCTCAACGACTTCAAAAGCGGCAAGCTGCAGGTGTTGGTAGCGACGGATATAGCAGCCCGTGGGATCGATATCGACGAACTCGCCAATGTCTTCAATTATGACCTGCCCAATATTCCCGAAACGTATGTGCACCGCATTGGCCGCACGGGACGCGCTGGAAATTCGGGCTTGGCCATGTCCTTTGTGGATGGAGAAACATTGAAGGAACTCAAGGATATTGAAAAGTTGATCGGTAAAAAAATCCCCGTGATAGAAGACCATCCTTTTCCGTTTACCGGAGTGGTACCGGAACCAACTCCTGCAAAACTAGCCCAAAAACCGGCAAGTCAATCCGGAAACAGATCATCTGACAAAAACCGCAAAAATCGCTGGAGACGGTAATTCTTCGGTTTTTACAATACATTCAAAGCAAGGGCTCCAATACCAAAAACCGGTTTATTGGAGCCCTTGCTTCATTTTATCGAAATTCATAGTCAACTCCCCGAACCTGGGTCAGCAGCGTAGCGGGGGCGTCCAATGCCTTAGCGGCTCCCCTTGGCGTCGGCGTCACCGGGGAATTGGCTTTGAGGTAGTTGACCATCACCTGATGAAGCGTGTAGGACGTGTTTTGGGTGTTTTTCACATTGCGCATCCGGCAGATCATATCCGCAGGGTCTCCGTCCCGCTCGCAGGCCGCGATGGAGTACACTTTGTCATCGATGATTGCCTGACCGCCGACGGTAATGGACTTCACCCGCTTGCCTTCCTCGCCGTACGCATAGAATTCTACCTCCATGCCTTTGAACTTGGTCACCCAACCCCCAAACCGCTTGGAGGCATCTTCTGCGAATACGTTGTTGAGTTCGCGTTCGAGCCAAGTTTTGATTTGTGCACCCGTGACTTCTCCTGTTCGCACGACCGAATCCACCGGCAGCATGTCAAAAATAAAGCCTTTGGTGATTGGAATATTTCCGGTTCCGTCGGGTGTGGCTCTGGGCGGACAAAACCTAAAACCATTAGACAGGATGATATCAATGTTTGGCAACTGCCAATCCAAGGCATCCAAGACCATCGTATCGATCGGATTTTCGATCACAAAATATCTATAGAGCGGAATTGTCGAATGACCTACCACCTCGTTGATTTCGGATAAAAACGGCGCTTCGGCTTGTTGTACCAAATCCCGCATTTCCTTTGAGGGTTTCGTTTTGTTCGCATCCACTTCCAAAAGGCTATAGCGCTCCCCTACCACTTTTCCGCCTTCGAAAGTCAATTCCAATTTCCCTACAAAAGATCCAAAAGCCCCTGGCTGCACTACTTTGGCATATTTGCATTGGATCGGTACACGCACACGCTCGTGGGTATCGGCCCCAAAGATATAATCCACACCTTCGCATTCCGGAAGGTTGCCCAAGTGTATCTCCTGCGAAAGGCCCGTATGGGAAAGTACGGCGACAAATGCACACTTTTCCTGGTTACGGAGGACATCGACGTAGTGCTTGAGGTTGTATTCCGGTTTGGTGAAAATGATCCCTTTGCTGTAGTTCGGGGATTGACGCTGTGGGACCAAATGGTCATTGTAGCCAAGAAATCCGATTTTGACGCCATTGACATGCCAAATGTAGTAGGGAGGAAAAATCAGCTCGCCTTTTTCCCCATTGCCGAGGTCATGGTACATATTGGCGCAGACTTTTGGCGCATACAGCGATCCCATCAGGGACTGCATGGCTGGCTTATAATAAATCACTTCCCAGTTACCCGGAAGATATAAGTCGTAGTCGAGGGCATTCAAAATCGGCACAAAAGCCTGGCCTTCGGTTTTGACCGAAAGCATGGAACCTTGGAACATGTCGCCTGTATCGACCAGAAAAGAATGTTTATACTTTGCCCTTTCCTTTTCCAAAAAAGCGGCCATTTCAGCGTATCCACCTGTTTTCCTAAAGACGGTCTTTCCGTTTTCCCAAAAGAGCTCATCATGGGGATGCAACTGACAATGCACATCGGTAGTCTGAAACAGGCCGACAGTAAACCTTTCTGGCTTACCTGTCTGCTCCTCCGAATGCCCAATTGCATTGGCCAAGCCGCTGAATGGAAGCAAGCCGGACCCTGCACCGAGTGCGGTCATTTTCTTGAGGAAGTCTCTTTTGGATGGGTTCATTTTGGGTTTAAATTAAGTTTGGTGAGATGATACCTACATATTCGTGCAAAGCATGGACTTAGGCAAATTAATTGAACGGCATAAAAATGCAGATTTCCTATCCCATATTTTGTGACAATCGTTACACGCGGGCCTTCCATGAATGAGAAAAGACTGACCCATCACCTTTTTCCTGCAACCCTTAACAACAATACCATTTTACACCGCAGGTCAGTATATTTGATTAAAGTTGAAATCCTAAAACCATTTGTTGAAATCCTTGTATATGAAATCCGTCCAATCGAAAACATTTTTAGCGCTGGCCTTTTCCGTGCTATTCGTCCTCCAATCCATTTCACAGACCCTTGACAATTCACTTCTCTGGCGGATCAGCGGAAAAGGCTTGAAACAGGATTCCTACCTGTTTGGCACAATCCACATCATCTGCGAGGAGCAGTTCTGGATGGAACCAAAAATCGAAAAAGCCCTCGAATCCGCCCAAGTCCTTGCTTTGGAAATCGACATGACCGACCCGAACCTGATGGCCGAAATGCAGCAGCTCTCCATCAATCCCGGTTTCAAGAATATCAAAGGCGAATTCACAGACGAGCAGGCAGCCGCGCTGAGTGGATTTTTGACCCAGCACTATGGGGCCGGACTGGACCAATTGGGCATTCTGAAGCCTTTTGTATTGTCCTCAATGGTGATGATCAAAATGCTTCCCTGCGAGCAGCAGAGCAGTTACGAGACTTTTTTCACCGAAAAAGCAAAATCCCAAGGAAAGAAAGTGATCGGCCTCGAGACAGCCGCATTCCAAATTGGCATGTTTGACCAAATCCCGCAAAAGATCCAAATCGATGATCTAGCAGAAATGGTAACGGAAAAGGACGCGCTTGCCGAACTCAACCAACTCGTCGAAACCTACCTTTCGCAAGACCTCCAAAAAATGTATCAGATCATCACGGACAATGAGATGTTCCAACAATACGGTGACCTGCTGTTGAAGCAAAGAAACGAAAACTGGATCCCAAAAATCGAAGAGCTGATCAAAAACCAATCTGCCTTCATTGCTGTCGGTGCCGGCCACCTGCCGTCCGATTCTGGCGTGATCCAATTACTGCGAAAAGCGGGCTACAAGGTCGAAGCCGTCAAATAATCTTCACTATTCAAAACCGATGACACCAATGGCTACCTCTACCATTCACACCATTTTGGGCTCCACGGGCAATATCGGCACCGCGCTCGCCACTGAACTTTCCAAAAAGCCGGTCCAAATCCGCCTCGTTTCCAGAAACCCGAAAGCCATTAACGCCAACGATGAATTGGTAAAGGCCGATTTATGGAATTCGACGGATGTTGAAAAAGCTGTGGCTGGTTCCTCTGTGGTGTATTTGGTGACGGGTATTCCCTACAACGTGAAAACCTGGCAACAACAATGGCCGGTGATCATGGAAAACGTACTGAACGCCTGCGAGAAACACGGTGCACGGCTGGTCTTTTTTGACAACATGTATGCCTATGACCCGAAACATGTCGGTCACCTGACCGAGGACACGCCCATGCGGCCGGAAAGCGGAAAGGGAAAAGTACGGGCAAAGATAGCGCAGATGGTATTGGATGCGATCAGTTCCTCCAAATTGACAGCCATGATTGTGAGGGCGGCGGATTTCTATGGCCCTGGCGCCAAATTGAGTTTCCTCCATGAAACCGTCATCAACCGGATGCTGGCTGGCAAGACGCCACAATGGCTGTACAGCGGCAGCAAGAAGCACTCGTTTACCTATATCCCCGATTGCGCCCGGGCCATGGCCGAATTGGTGCAGCACGAAAGCGCCTGGAACCAAGTATGGCATCTGCCGACTTCCCCTGAGTATCCAACTGGACAAGAAGTGGTGGAAATAGTGGCAAAGGAGCTGAACATGAGCAACAAGCTGATGGTCGTGCCTGCATGGATGGTCAAGCTGTTGGGCATTTTTACCCCGATTCTCAAGGAAGTTGTCGAACTCCGTTACCAATTGGACCAAGACTATTGCTTTGATTCCTCCAAGATCGAAAAGGCTTATGGCCTCAAGCCGACCGATATCCAGACGGGACTAAAGACGTGTTTGAAGGGGAGGTGAAAGTGATTGGTTACAGGGTTATTGGATAAAGGTCAACGAGGGAAAAATTGCGGGTCAGGATTGAATGATTGGAACAATATTGTTTTGATTCTTGAAATAACTGTTTGTTTTCCTTAATCGGGATTTGTCACCCAAAAAGAACAGCTGATAGAACTCCCGGACATGAAAAATACTAAAAAAACCTTACTAGGCCTCCACCTAAAGCCCGAGGTTTTCTTTGCCCTATAATTTTTACTCTCGTCTATTTTACTTCCAAAATTGCCACCATCTAATCCTAATTACTTCTCCGATTGCCATCGGTTTTTTAGTAATAATTACCTCATCTTTTGGCAACTCTGAAACATTTAAAGTTAACACAGTGTCTCCTTCTACTCCTGTAGATTCAACTACAAGCGTAATCTCTTCTTTCCTATATTTTTTTGGGATTAATATTTCAAAATTACCCAAAGAGTCTGTTTCTACTTTGATTTTTGTACCCATTACAAATACAGTTGTTTGAACAGGGTGATCCCAACCCTCTTCGATGACTTTACCCTTAATGATTTTGGGAATGCTGTCATTTGATTGATTTTTAACTATATACTTCTTCTTATCTTCTATCGATTCATTAATGCTCAACTCCATCTTTAAACCATTGTCTAGGACATTATTTGCAGAAGCAACCGTTGTAAATGTCATTAAAGCAAATGTTGCAGCAATTTTATTCCAATGGTTGATTTTATTGGGTTTGTTGATTTCCAAAACCCTATTCATTTGGCTTTTATTTAACCTGGCACAAATAGCTTCTTCACTTCTGTTCAGATAATTGACGATTTCGCCATCTGTCATTTTAGAGAAATCTACTACACCCCTAGAGCAGATTGAACAAAATTTCCCTCTTTCATAGTCAGACATACTTGTCCAATCTATCTTATTGCAAGGATTTTCAATCGTTATTCTCAATCTACTGTTTTTCATAGAGTTATGTCTAAAACAACTAAAAACCTACAAATTCATCCGGTTTCGGCACCAAAAACACGGTGTCATCCGGAACCCGCTGGGTTCCTTTTAAACCTTTTCCATATGTGGTCAACTTATTGAAAGCATAGGGAATCGCAAATAACTTTCGATTCAATCAAAATTAACACTTTCTCTTTAAATTTCTCCCGCTTAAGAAATACTCAGATAACCCTCATTCGACTTCCCCAAAAAGCCTATTCAGCTCTTCGATACTGATGTCTGATTTTTCAGATTTATCATATATCGAAGCAAGATATACCAATTCATCCACCACTTTGACAAAAGTAACGACCCTTGCGCCACCACTCTTTCCCTTACCTTTCGACTTAATTGCCAACCTGATTTTATAGAATCCCCTTCCTAGGGGTGTGCCCTGGAAGGGATTCGATTCTAAGTCATCAATCAATTGGCCGAGTTCATTTTTGAGGGACGGGAATTTTCTTTTCAAGCGCTGAGCCTCTCGTTCGAAGCTTTTAATGGAATCTACCCGGAATTTCATAACTCCTCCAAGAATTCTCTGGCGGGTCTTGATTTCTTTTTTCCCTCTAAAACCTCCTTCAGTTCCTTAGCGCTGGCCTTCAGATTTTCACGTACCTGCTCGTCCGTGTCCTCGTCCAATTCGGATTCAGCGATTTTCACAAATGAGAGGTGTTGGACCAAGTCTTTGAAAAACTTGAGTTTCTTGTCTTCGATTTCCAATGTAAGCCTTGCCATAACTTTCAATTTATTCAAAAATAACAGTTTCTATTTTATTTTCTCTGGCTTGCGCTATACTCATAGGCATTAGGTCGATGATAAACAGTAGCCATTCTCTTTCCGACTCCTCTACTTCCCTCTCCGTTCTTGATCAAATCCTCGCCTGATAGGTGTACAGCTGATAGTATCTTCCTTTCTTCTCGATCAGTTCTTCATGCTGGCCCTGTTCGGCGATTTGGCCATGCTCGATCACTAGGATCTGATCTGCCTGTCGGATGGTGCTGAGCCTGTGGGCGATCACAAAAGTCGTCCTTCCCTGCATCAATTCCTTGAGGCTCGCCTGAATCAAGGATTCGCTTTCCGTATCAAGATTGGAAGTAGCCTCGTCCAATACCAGAATCCGCGGATCAGCCAATATCGCCCGTGCGATTGCGATCCGTTGCCTTTGTCCGCCCGACAGCTTGACGCCACGTTCCCCGATCAGAGTATCCAAGCCCTTTTCGAACCTATCCGTAAACTCATGCACATGGGCCGCCTTTACTGCTTGCAGTAGTTGGGATTCAGTCGCGCTTGGTCTGGGGAAAAGGATATTTTCCCGGATCGTTCCCTCAAATAGGAAATCATCCTGCAACACTACGCCCAACTGGGAACGGTAGGAATCCAAGGTCAACTGCTGCAAATCCACCCCATCCACGGTAATCATACCCGATTCCGGATTCAAAAACGAGGCTGCCAATCCAGCGATGGTCGTTTTTCCCGAACCTGAAGTCCCCACCAAAGCTGTCACCGAACCCGCAGGAGCATGGAAGCTGATGTTTTTCAAAACCTCCTTCCCCTCTTCGTAAGCGAAGGAAACGTTCTTGAATTGGATGTCTCCCTTCAGTCCGGGGAGTTGGATGGTACGTTTGCCGGAAGCATTCTCCAAGGGCGTATTCATGATCTCCTCGGTCCGGTCCAGTCCTGCAAATGCCTCCGTAAACTGGCTGCCGATATTGCTCATTTGGACGATGGGCGCGATCATAAAGCCGAGGTAAAGCGTAAATGCCAAAAAGTCCCCAAAGGTCATCTGCCCATCCATGATCATATAGCCACCGATGCCCATAATGCCGGCCGAAGCCAAACCGAGCAGAAACGTCGCCGAGGATGTCACAAAACTCGTCGCAGTCAAAGATGCCTTCACATTGAGATAGAGCCTCTCTACCCCGGACTCAAAGGTCTTGATCTCCTGCGCTTCCGCATTGAAGCCTTTGATTACGCGGATACCGCCCAAGGTCTCTGTCAGTCGGCCCGTGACTTCGGCGTTGATTTTACCCCGCTCCCTGAAAATGGGTCGGATTTTTCCAAAAGCCTTTAATGAAATAAGCCCAAAAATGATCACAGGTACCAAGACGTACAAAGTCATCAGCGGCGAAATGTAGATCAACAAGCCCAAAGAAATTGCCGCCGTCAACACCCCGCCAATCATTTGGGCAAAGCCGGTACCCACCAGATTACGCACACCCTCCACGTCAGTCATGATGCGGGATACCAACTCGCCTGTTTTGGTATTGTCAAAAAACCTGATGGGCAACTGAATGATGTGGCGCTGGACCTTGGCACGGAGTTGCGAGATCAAATGCTGGGCCTCCACGGACAGGATTTGGGTCAATGCGTAAGAGGTGACTGCTTGAATCGTAATGGACGCGACAACTGCAATGACCAGCCACTTTAGCAAGTCGAGGTCGTTGGATGGAATCACATCATCGATCAAAAACTTACTCGCTCCGGGAAGCACGAGGCCGGAAAGTCTTGAGATAATGATCAAAAAAAGGCCGGTGAAAAGATGCCTCCTTCTGGGCCAAATGATGGTTTTGAAAACATGGGCCATAGTGACCCTGTTTTCCTTCGGTCTTGATTTTGCCATAGTGGGGTTAAAAACATTTTCTAACATCCCAATCCCGGAAATAAGTTCGGTAGGCAGCAATAAAAACAGTCTTATCATCTGCCTCTAGCGAAAGAATTTTTATCTTTCAATGGCATTGCTTCTCTTACCAATAAACCCATCCAAAATGAGAAAACTGCTTTTTCTAAGTCTTTGCGTTTTGTTTTTCCTTGGCTGCACCACGCCCAAGGAATCCAAAAAAGGCCCTGAACTCTTTGTAGGCGTTTCGAAGGCGTTCATCAATCCGCCACTTGGTGCCTTCATTGCCGGAGACAAGCAAAACCGGGTGTTCACCGGGGTTTTGGACAGCCTCTATGCAAAAGCTGTGGTGCTGTATGATGGAGAAAAAGCCCTTGCTTTGGTAACGGTAGACTGCATTGGACTACTTTATCCCGAACTCCAAAAAGTGCGGGAAGCCGTGGCGCTGATGCCTTTTGATATTCCTTTTTCCCCTGAAAACATTGTCATCTCCAGCACCCATACCCATTCAGGACCCGATGTCGTGGGGATTTGGGGTAAAGATTACAGTCAAAGCGGTCGGGACCCCGAGTACATGGATTTTTTGGTACAAACGATCTCTGCCCAAATCCTGGAAGCTTCCAAATCCCTACAGCCCGTCAGCGCCCGTTTTGCACGGGCCAGTTTTGGTGAATCTTGGGTCGAAAACATCTGCGGAGAGGAAATCGACCGGGAAGTGACCTCTATTCGCTTTGTCGATCAGGAAGAAAAAACCGTCGCATCCCTGACCAATTTCGCCTGCCATCCAACCCATTTGGATGCGGTGTTTTCCGAGATATCAGCCGATTACCTGGCGGGTTTCTATAAGGCCATGGAAAAAAATTGGGGCGGAGAACATCTCTTCCTGCAAGGTGCCATCGGCGGCTGGGTGCAACCGAAAGACAAAGCCGACTACCAAATCGCCTTGCAAAGAGGAAGCGACTTGGCCGAAACGGTCATCAATGCCCACCAAAAAGAAACGCCCTTGCAATCGGACCGTATTTTCTTCAGTAGAAAAACCATTCTCTTCCCCGTCGAAAATGAAGCTTGGAAGGCCTTAGCTGCCGGGGGGATTTTTGATCGGAACATCGGGGAAATGGTCGAATCAGAAGTCACTTGGTTCGGAATCGGCGAGGCTACTTTTGCCACGCATCCCGGTGAAAGCACGCCATTCCATTCCTTGGAAACCAAAAAGATGATGCCTGAGGGGCCAAAATTTGTGCTTGGACTCGGGCAGGACGCGCTCGGCTATATCCTCAAACCCAGCTATTTTGAAGATCCCATGCTTCCACATGCAGCATACCTCACCCGAACTTCTTTGGGCAAAAATACCGCTGAGACGATGATGCAGGCAATTTCCGAACTATCCCAATCCACCAAAAAATGAGCATTTCCGATAAAACCAAAAGTTGGATAGACAACTTCCATTTCGTCTCCAAAGAAGTAGAGACGCACTTTGCGGGGCTGAACTTGGAAACGCTGTACGCCAAGCCACATCCCCAACAGTGGAGCATCGCCGAAAACCTGCAACATCTGATCACGATCAACCGCAGTTATTACCCCATTTTTGACAACCTCAAAAGAGGGACCTACCATGGAGCATTTATCGGAAGGTTTCCTTTTTTCACCAAGATGTTTGGCGACATGGTTTTCAAATCGATCAGCGATGGGGGCAAAAAGAAATACAAAACCTTTCCGCTTTGGGAACCGAAGGTAGAGATTGGCGATCCAGAAATCATCGGCAGGTTTATGGTTCACCAAAGGGAATTTGAGGAGAAAATAAAGGAAATGATCCCTTTTCTTGAAAAGAATGCGGTCATACATTCCCCAGCCAATAAGCTCATCGTCTACACCTTGGAGCGGGCTTTCGACATCATCACCGCCCATGAACTTCGGCACCTGGATCAGGCCAAGCGGGCTTTGGAGGCTATCACAAACAAACGATAAATGAAATCAGCATGAAATCCGAGAAAGAAAAGATGCTGTCCGGAGAGCTTTATCTGGCTGCGGACCCCCTATTGACGGCAGAGCGAATCCGCGCCCGGCAACTGGTAAAAAGCTACAATGATGCGTTTCCCGAAGAGGTTGAAAAGCGGACTGGGATTTTGGAGCAATTATTGGGAAAAATGGGAAAAGGAAGTTGGATCGAGCCGCCGTTTTATTGCGACTATGGGTACAATATCCTTCTGGGCGAAGGTGTTTTCTTCAATTTCAATTGTGTGTTCCTGGATGTGATGCCGATTGTCTTTGGAGACCGGGCAATGGCGGGACCCAATGTCCAATTCTACACGGCTACCCATCCCGTAGACGCGAAGGAACGCGCAAGCCTCCTGGAATACGCCAAACCGATTGAAATTGGTGAGGATGTCTGGATTGGGGGAAGTTCGGTGATTTGCCCTGGTGTAAAAATCGGCCCCCGCAGCATCATTGGAGCAGGGTCTGTAGTTACCAAGGACATACCTGCCGATGTCATCGCCGCCGGGAATCCCTGTCGGGTGATTAGGGAGATTGGGGGGAAATAGGGATTGGGGGATTGGTTATTGGTTATTGAGTTATTGGTTACTAAGTTATTGATTTATTGGTTATTGAGTTATTAGTCCATAGACCATAGTCGATAGAAACGACCACGGTCAAGGGTCCACAGCCCACAGATTCGGCCTCCATTTCGCTAAGCTGAATCTGGCGATTCAATGCCAGCATCAAGTCGAAAAACCCGAGTGACATTTCTTAACTCTTGATTCTTGTCTCTTGATTCTTGTCTCTTGATTCTTGCTTCTCGGTTCTCGTCTCTTGTTTCTCGTTTCTCGTTTCTCGTTTCTAACCTCTCGCTTCTCGTATCTCGCTTCTCGTATCTCGGCTCTGTTCTCTTGCTTCTTGCGTCTTGTGTCTTGTGTCTTGTGTCTCAAATCTAATCCTCACCTATGTACTTCTCAAAAAAAGATCTTCACTTCCAACTTTTCGAAAACCTCCAAGTGACGGAACTCGGCAGGTTTCCTTATTTCCAAGACCATGATCGAGAAACTTTTCAAATGGTGCTGGATAGTGCAGAGCAAATTGCGACACAGTCACTGCGGCCACACCTGACGGATATGGACAGGAACGAGCCCCAACTCGTCGACGGAAAAATCCACGTCCACCCCGCCATGGGGGATATTATTCGTCAATTCGCGGAAGGGGGCTGGATCAATGCCACCTTTTCCTACGACGAAGGCGGACAGCAACTTCCCAGCGTCATGCACATGGCGGCCGGATTTATCTTCCAATCCGCCAATTATTCGGCTTCGGTTTATCCGTTTTTGACCACAGGAGCAGCAAATCTTATCCGGACTTTCGGCAGTCAAACATTGAAGGAAACCTTCATCCCAAACATGCTGTCCGGCAAATGGCAAGGCACCATGGCACTGACTGAACCCGATGCCGGATCTTCCTTGGCGGATATCAGGACCACGGCCCACCCTACCGACCGTCCCGGAGTCTACAAAATCAAGGGCCAAAAAATCTACATTTCCTGCGGGGACCATGATGCCTGCGACAACGTAATTCACCTCATGCTGGCCAAGATACCCGGTGCGCCACTGGGGGTAAAGGGCATTTCCCTGTTTGTGGTACCCCAAAAACGTGTTCCCTCGGGAGAAGGCAATGACGTGCTGACGGAGGGTATCTACCACAAAATGGGCTACAAAGGCGCTCCAATTGCCCATTTGATGATTGGCTCGCAGGATGGTTGTAAGGGATATCTGGTTGGCGAACCCCATCAAGGCCTTGCGTACATGTTCCAAATGATGAACGAAGCGCGTATTGGCGTCGGCATGAATGCAGTCGCTATCGGCACCGCTGCCTATTACGCTTCCCTGGACTATGCGAAAGAACGGCCCCAGGGAAGGAAACTCGGAGAAAAGGACCTTTCCCAACCCCAAGTCCCCATCATCAAACATGCCGATGTCAAGCGGATGCTGTTGTTCCAAAAAGCGATTACCGAAGGCGCCTTGAACCTGATCCTTTATTGTGCCCAATTGGCAGATATCGCACATGCAGGTGCCGGGAAAGACGCCGAGGAAGCCGCTTTGCTGCTGGATTTATTGACCCCAATAGCCAAATCATATCCTTCCGAAATGTGTTGCCTCACGACCTCCGCAGCGGTTCAGGTCCTTGGAGGCGCAGGGTACACCCGGGATTTCCCTGTCGAGCAATACTACCGCGAAGCCCGCATCCATCCTATCCACGAGGGTACGACGGGGATTCACGGCATGGATTTGTTGGGGAGAAAGGTGCTGATGAAAGACGGGATAGCTTTGAGACTGCTCTCAAAGGCTATTGTTGAAACCATCCATTCGGCTGAAAAGCAAGAAAAACTCAGGCCGTTTTCCCAGAGTCTTCAGCGCTACCTCGAAAAGGCTGGTGCCCTCACCCAGCATCTTGTCGCCAAAGCTCCCCGGGATCCGGAAGGATTTTTGGCGGATGCGTCCTTGTACCTGGAGTATTTGGGCATTCTGGTGGTGGCCTGGCGATGGCTTGCAATGGGAATCACCGCCACGGAATCATTGGAAAGGGAGAATGCCCAGTCTGATTTTTTGCACGGAAAATTGGCTGCGATGCGGTATTTCTACGAATATGAATTGGTGAAAATGGATGGCTTGGGAAAAAGACTGTCGTCCTTGGACCAAGTAACCGTCGAAATGCGGCAGGAATGGTTTTGAGTAAAAAACTTAAGTCCCAAAAATTGAGCTCCTTAGCCAAGAACAATCAATTTTTGCCTTTTTCCTTTTTGCAAATTCCAGCAATCCATCTACATTTGCAATCCGTAAAAGAACGGATCACATAGAGGAGTGGCAGAGTGGTCGTCCCGATAGCTATCGGGAGCGGCGGTCTTGAAAACGACTCAATTTCATAGAGGAGTGGCAGAGTGGTCGTCCCGATGGCTATCGGGAGCGGCGGTCTTGAAAACGACTCAATTTCATAGAGGAGTGGCAGAGTGGTCGATCGCGGCGGTCTTGAAAACCGTTGAACCGAGAGGTTCCGGGGGTTCGAATCCCTCCTCCTCTGCAAAAGAAAGCCTGGCGCAAAGCGCTGGGCTTTTTGCATTTTAAGGAGCCAAGCTTGCTTGAGCTGCTTGAAGTGCAAAAAGCCCAAGTCGAACGAAGTGAGGAGGCTTTTCTTTTGCAACTCCCCCAATACGGGATCGACGAAGTCAATCCCTCCTCCTCTGCAAAAGAAAAGGCTGAAGAAATTCAGCCTTTTTTCGTTTTGGTTCTTCGGGAACAGCCCTGCTCCCAATAACTTTAGGGTCTGGCTCGTCGCTAAAACAGTCCACCGGACTGTTTTTTTCACGCTCCGCCCTCACCTCTCCTGCTCAAAAACAAACACCCCCTTCTTATTCGCGACAATGATGTCCATCAGTCCGTCACCTGTGATATCTTGGGTGAGGACTTGTACCCCTACTCCGGAATCAGTGTCTATCACATGCGGAATCCAACGCGGTTCTTTGCCGGGGACAAACTCATACCAATACAAATAGGGTGTATCATACTCTCCCGGATCAGCGCCCATATGGGCAAAAAACCGCTTTCCCGTCACGAAATCGGGAATCCCATTTCCATTGATATCGACGAGGGAAAGCGCATGGGTCTGGGTGTAGGTCGTGTCTATGGTATGTGTTTTCCAAGAACTGACACTATTGTCATTTATTTGCTGATGCCACCAAATCCCTTGGTTGTGCGCCGAGGAAGAAAGCACATCCTTCAAGCCGTCGCCATTGAAGTCGTAGGCAAACAGCTGTGCGGCCGCTTCACCGAGATTGGCTGGATGGAATTTCCAGTTTGATTGGGTCGGGTACGCAGGTCCCTCCCACCAACCCTCGCGGATGATCACATCCATCCGACCGTCCCCATTCATATCACCGACTCCGAGGCCATGGTAATAAGGTGCCGTACCAAGGCCATCTTGTGGGTTGATGGTATAGCGGGTCCATTCGCCATTCCCGGATTTGGGGGCTTTGAGCCAAATGATTTCTCCTGTAGAGGGATTTCCTCCGATGATTTCCAAATCCCCGTCCGCATCAATATCGTAAAACCCTGCCGACTCATTGCCCAAAGTGGGATAGATTGCATGGGCTTTCCAATACCCTGACTGGTTCTTGGGGTTCTCATACCACATGACTTCCTTTCCCGGAAATCCGATCCGCACAAAATCCACCCATCCATCCCGATTCACGTCGATTCCATGGCTGACAAACGCATTGGAATAGCCCTTATCGTATTCGAACTTTATCGGCTTCGTCATTTCCTGCATCTTCCAATCCGGTGCTTCAAACCAATACGCGCCCGCCATCACATCCACCAATCCATCACGATTCACGTCACCTACAGCCACGCCTTCCGCCAAGAACTCCCTCGTCAAGACATGTTTTTTGAACGATATCCGATCGCCGGGAACGGCGGTACGCGGTTTTTGGGCAAATGCCCCCGACCACATCAACAGGAATAGACTGAGGAAAATGGGAAACCTTGGATTCAACATGGCTTTTAGATTTTGCATAAATTTGGTCATCATTTGGATCTTCAACTATTTGGTTTTGAGCAAATAAGTAAGCAAGGCATCAAACTCGGATTCGGTCAATACAGCGTGGAAATTGTCTGGCATCAAAGTGGATTTGGATGGGCTCATCTCCTTCACTTCACTTTTCGCAACCGAAAATTCCTTCCCAGTCTGATCTGCGAAAACAGTGGTTTCACCTTGTTCCCTTCTGAAAAGACCTGTCATAGTCTGTCCATTTTTCAATGAAATATGATAGGTTCTAAAATTCTCTGTGATATTGCGGTTCGGGTCCAGAATCTTTGTCGCCAAAGACTCTTTGCCCCAATTACCAATCCCATCCAACTGGGGCCCGATCAGTCCCCCCTTTCCGGCAATCTGATGGCACTGTACACAGTGCTGTTGAAACACCTTCGAACCGGGATTGAGCATTTCCTCCCTGGGTTCAAATCGGGCCAGCCGCGCATCGATTAATTTCTGTCGCTCTTCCGATACGGGGATCAAATTGGCCGTCAGTGATTCGAAAAGAGCCTTTTGGTCAGGGGAAATATGGCTCAACATGGCTTCGCTTACATTTCTCGCCAACAGTATTCGCGCTGGGGCCTCACCTGCTTTGATTCTGTCCATCAACATGGTCTTGCCTTTGGGATTTTTGGCAAGGGATCCGGCAATTGTCTCCTGCAACTCCGGAGGGGAGTTTTTCAATCCATCAGCCAATAAATTCCTGGCGGCATCATTGTCCCAAATCGACAGGATAGCGACCAATTTCCGTCGGAAGGATACGGCCTCATTGACGTTTTTAAAATAATCGCCAACCACCTTGCTTTGGTAAACTGGGGCAATTGTCATCAGGGATTTGGCTGCCTCCGCGCGTACATCCTCATCGTTTGAAGCATTGGTCAAAAGTGCCGTTAATGAAGGGATTTGGTCAGCCATCTTAAATCGACCGGCTGTTTGAGTCGCAAAAAGCAAAGGATCCTTTAGTGATTCTTCTGATTGGTTTCCACTTGCCGAGGTCTTCAGGATTTCCACTGCCAAATCTTTGTACCAAGTTTCAAAACCCGTTGGCGACTGATTTCCTCCCTGGGTAAATCCCTGATCCAATGCAGCGGCCAAAGCGTGGGCGTCCTTCCTGTTGTCTTTTGCGACCCACTTTGCCCAGTCCAGCAGTTCCGGTCTTTTTGCTGCCGGCAAACTTCTCGCCATCGCCTCGGCAAAACCAACGTTGCGCTCCATGGCGCTTTCATATCGCTTCGCATGGGCCAGAATAAACCCAGCAGCTTGGGAGCTTGGGATATCCGACAAAACCAAAGCCAGCAGGGTCTCCTGATCCTTCGGCCAAGGTTTGTTGACGGCAAGTTTCAATATCTCTGGCATTTGCAAATGATGGAAAAGGGCCATTTTGACGGTGTATGCCAAGTGGGTATCGTAGTCAGGGATTCCCTCATGGATTTCAACCAAACGTTGGTAGCTGTCCATTCCCGGATGACGGCTGAGAAACTCTGCACTTGCCCGTTGTATATGCGGATCAGGATCGGCTAAATCGGTCACTGCTTTTACCCTCAATTTGGGATCGGGGCTCGGATACTCTGCCAAAAGCCTGTAGGCATGCATGCGCACTCCCCTGTCCGGATTGCCCAGGGCGCCAAACAGCATGTCCATATTCATGGCTCCCAAACGATACAACGCCCAGTTGATCTGGATGCGCTGCGCTGGCGGAGTAGACGGATTGTTTGCAAGTGCCAACAAATCAGTAACGGCCACTTGTCCGATTCGGTCAACCAATTCATCCGTGGCCATCATCCGTTGATGCAAAACCGGACCCGCAAGCCCATCCAACAACTCGTCTTTCGTAGCCTTTGACCAATCAGTGATGGGTCTTTGGTTTCCTTTATAAGTGATTTTCCAAATCCTTCCGCTAATTCGGTCCCTCCCAGGATGGTCAAGCGGCACCTCGTAATGGCCGATAATCCGGTTGTAAAAATCAGCGATGTACATCGCACCGTCCGGACCGATCTTGATATCAACAGGCCTGAACCAAGGGTCTTTGCTTACCAAAAAATCCTCCTGCCGCGTGGCCCTCGGTGTACTTCCCTGGAATTCCATCGTATTGCGGCTGATGCGGCAAGTCACCACATCACCTGAATAAAAGCTATGACGGTACTTTTCCGGAAATTGGTCGTCAGTATAGTAAACCAACCCAGAGAGTGCCGTGGAATTCAATCCATAATCCATCATCTCCGGTGCAAATCCCATATTGGGAGTTTTCTTGCCCCATTGGGTATAGTTGCCTCCCCAAATCAATTGGTACACCGGCATGGTATGACAATCAGCCGAGTAGTGGTAGCCCAATTCATCATAATCAGACCCAAAAGGATTGATACGGCCGTCGGTGGTTTTCTCTGCCCTACTCCCATCGGGACGGAACCGGAAGGTATTTCCCGAGACCATCTTGATGGTGTCGCCATCTTTTCCGGCGACCTTCGACACATTGGAAAATCCGTGGGAGGCATGTATCCAACCATCAAATCCCCTAAATAGATTATTGACCATGCCATGCGTGTCCTTGTGCTCAAATGGCCCAAGCAAGACTTCCCTTCTTTCCGCGATATCATCTCCATTGTCATCCCAAAATCGATATACATGGGGAATGCTGTAGGCGATGACGCCATTTTTTACGGGCTGCAAGCCAATGGGAATATTCAGATCCTCTGCGATATGCGTAATCTTGTCCGCCCTCCCGTCTCCATCGGTATCTTCGAGTACAGATATGCGGTCCTTGCCCTTGCCGGGTTCCGCCGCAAAGGGGTACTCAAACGACTGGCTCACCCATAGCCTCCCCTTTTCGTCAAACTCCATGTTGATGGGCTTTCCAATCATCGGTTCAGAGGCAAAAAGCGTGACCTCAAATCCCGGTGGCAAAACAAAATCAGCCATTTCTTCCTCCGGGGTCTGATACTCCGAACTCCGAATGTGCTCTGCATAAATGTCTCCTTCGGGTTCGGGGATAACTTTCATTTCCTTTTCCGATCGGGTACAGGAGATGGAAAAGCAACAAATGGCAATACATGCCAAGATGGTTTTCTGGTTCATTTGGGTCGAGTGTCAGTGGTTATCTTAAACTTAACCGATTGAACCTGAGAATGCAAAATGCCGAAAAAGTATTTTGCGAGCGGCTATCCGTTCATCAAACAAAGGCTGAAAAATTCAACTGTCGTCAGCAAATCCACATTACCAGATGGGATTTGGATAAAAAAACCAAACCGGTACAGATGGAATTTTTCGATCCCACCCGTACCGGTACCAGAAAGCAAACGTCAGAAATCTTTTAGGCAACTGCCTTCTTGCCTTCCGTCAAAATGGACTTCCAATAAAAATAGACGAAGCCAAACTGTGGAACTGCGAGCAAAGTGGCGTTTGCCATGAAGGCTCCTTCATGGAGACCGATTTGAATTCCAAGGATTCTGTAAACAGTCAGAATGCCCAAGACCATTACCAAAGCAAACAGATTTGCCTTGATCAATCTTTTCTTGTTTTTCATAATGGATAAAAAGCGTGGGTGATTAATTACTAGGTGATTATGAACACAACGAACTCGATCCTAGGCATCGAACTATTGGATTCTTATCCTAAGATGAGGGAAAAAAATGGAAATCCAAACCCCCAATCAGGACCAAAACCACTCCGTTCCAAGCGCTTTTCCCCATCGTTTGATCGGATGAAAATTACACAAAACAGAATTTGAAACTTGTTCCAAGCATTCTGCACTTCGCACAAAATTCACTTGGAAGACGCCCCGAAAAAAAATTTTCAATTTTTTTCACAATTTTATCCGGCATGGTTCTCTGATTGGCATTCTGGGCAAAAGTCTCTATTGCCTTTCAAAAAACCACCCGCCACCGCTGGCATCAATGGGGTTTTGAATCTTTGGTTCAAATCCATAATTTGACTCACAATAAAACACGCATCCGAAATGAGATACAGCCCTTTTTCCAAATCCATCAGTTTTGTGATCGCCATTTTGATGGCCTATAGTTTTCACCACCCTATTGCCTTCGGCCATCATGACAAGACAATGGCCAATCAGGCGGATTTGATTGGCACTTGGGACATCACCTTGGACATGAATGGAAAGCCCGCCCCCTCGTGGCTCGAAGTCAAACTTTCAGGCATCCGTACCTTGGTGGGGCATTTTGTCGGAAACGACGGAAGCGCGAGACCGATCTCAAAGGTGACCTTTGACAATGGGAAATTTGGATTCAGCATCCCTCCTCAATGGCAAATGGCCAACAACGACTTGGTATTGGAAGGAGAGTTGGTTGATGGAAAAATCAAGGGGACGATTACTTATCCCGACCAAAAGAAATACAGCTTTGTCGGCGAGCGTGCCCCAAGGTTGGTCCGAGACAAAGCCCCCAAGTGGGGTAAATCCATCGCTCTCTTCAACGGTAAAGACCTGGCCGGCTGGCATGCCGACAAAACCCAAAACCAATGGACTGTCAAGGACGGAGTTCTCTCAAGTCCAAAAAGTGGCGCAAATTTGATCTCAGACGCAAAGTTTGAGGACTTCAAATTGATCGTAGAGTTCCGCTACCCAGAGGGAAGCAACAGCGGTATTTACCTTCGTGGCCGCTACGAAGTCCAAATCGAGGACAGTAAAACCGACTATCCTTCATCTGTCTACTTCGGAGGTATTTACGGTTTCCTTACACCCAATGAAATGGTCAAAAAATCCCCGGGCGAATGGCAAAAATTTGAAATTACTCTTATTGGAAGACGCGTTACAATCGTTGCAAACGGCAAAACGATCATATGCGACCAAATCATACCGGGCATCACGGGCGGTGCATTGGATAGCCAAGAAGGGCTTCCAGGGCCGATCATGATTCAGGGCGACCATGGCCCGGTTCAATTCAGGAAGATAGAATTGATACCCGGAACGTATTGATTTGTTGCTGCAAAAAGACGGGACGGTCGCAAAGGCCGCCCCTGTCCATTTCTCTCCCAGACCTACTTTTTAGCGAAAAAAACGTCACTGATCTGTGTCCTTGCGCTGTTTTTGTTGGATTGATCTGATATAAAGTTCTTCAACTTTTTTCCTTGCCCACTCCGTCTTTCGAAGAAACTTCAGGCTGGAATTGATGGACGGGTCGTGGGTGAAGCATCGGATCGGAATCTTTTCACCCAGCTTGGCCCATCCATACCTGTTGACGAGGTGTTCCAAAATATCGACAAGTCTAACGCCGTGAAGAGGATTGTTCGGTTGGATATCCATAGGGTTACTATTCTGCGGATTTTTGCTTGGAAATGGTTGATTCTAGAGTCGCTCTCTGCGCCGAATCAGGGTTTTCGCTACCTCCCTGGCTCAATACCAATATTTGTTTGGCCGCCGCAAAATTGCTGCTTTCAAAATAAACATTCTTATCCTCATCGACTATCCCCAGATAAATCAACTGCTGTCCAGCCAAAAGCCTCGTAAGTTCTTTTCGATCATTCACCAAATCATGGGGAATATGCTTGCCAATTTCCAACAAATTGAACTCCACACCCTCTGGAAATGCCAACTCTTCAAACAGTCTATCCAGGTTCTTTTGAAACGAAATCTGGGCAATATATCGCGCTGACAGTTTATGGGATAACACCGTATTGAACTTGAGGTGATAATGGCTGAGCAAATTTTCTGTCACAGGATCGCCGAGGATGGTCACGATTTTTTTGAGAAAATCATCGTTTTCCCCCTCTTTGGAAACCAGCCACATGGTGAGCCTAAATCCAGTTTCATCGTCCAAGTTGACGACAATGTTCTCAAAATTTGAAGACTTGAGTCGCTGCAGAAATTTGTCTGAGAAGTATTCTTCTTGATTATCGAAAACGAAATGCGCCTCCTCAAGTGCACGCATACTTTGAACATCTATGAAATCATCAATATTTCCCAGTGGATTGTGATTGCCAATGACACAAATCTGCTTGGCGACCGACTCCGTAGGCGGAATAATGTCATCCAACTTCTCTAATTTGAACGAATCATCAGAAGGTCTGAAAACGATTCGGTTGACCTTGGTTGTCAAAAACAACAGCCAATCGCTCGAAGTAAGATTTTGGCCAAACGGACAAAGCCGCATACGGTATTCACCTGCTTGGTTGATGCCGGAGTACCCGAGCAAAGTGCCTCCCTCAAAACCAAAATAAAGCTCCTCAAATGACTTGCCTACCAATTCCAACCCAAAAACCTGCGGATTGACAAAATGGATCGTGGATCCATCGAAGGCCATTACTTCAAAGAATACCTTGTAGAAGACAATATCCACCTTTCCCCTCGCTAGAATACTCCCAATCACATCTCCCGGCGTGATAACAGTAAACAGCGCTTGGGACATCTTCTGGGCAATCACCCTCGAGTCTGCATTATTGGACAATTCGATCGAACATTTGACGGGCTTCCTTGACGCCCTTCGCTCCTCCAAGTGCTTCCGGTATTGCTGATTGTTCACCAGGGTCGTCAGAATTTTCAGGTTGATGTTATCCGCCAAAAAATGACTCTGTGCCCTGTCGGGAAGAAGGATGACTAGAGAAAGTGCTTCAAAAACCGATATCCGTTCGAATGTCTTGAAATTCATCAAATCACCCTGTCGGACAAAGATGTCAAGGTTTTTCCAGCGTTTGGGATCCATTTGGTTACGGAAATTGGCCACTGTATCTATATCTGAAAACAAGAGTACAATCTCCTCAGTCACGCCACGTGCCTTTGCACGGATATCGAGTTGGTCCAAAATCAAAGGCAGTTTCACGTTGTAGTTGACAAAGATCATATGACCACTTCGTACAAAGCCAAGCGAACCACTTCTGATATTCTCGATGTATTTGACTAAAGCGGCTGACAAAACAGAAATGATAAAGGAAAAAAGCACCATTCCAAGCAACACTTGAACCAAGCCAACCACAAGTTGCAAAGGACCCTCTGCCTCCGAATAATAAGCCGGATCCGCAAAAATCATATAGGCCAGCCGAAGGCTCAGAAAAGGAGCCATCATGAAAATCAATACAGCCGAAGTGATGAATATTGCGACCAGTTGGACCCAAACGGGCGCCAACGCAAACCGCTCAGCTGTCGGCAGTCTGCGAAGTTTTTCCCAAGCTCCTTTAATCTGATCCAAAATTTTCAAAATCGTAGAAAGGGTTTAAAAATCGAATATAACAATCCTGAAGGACTATTTCAGATACTGGCGCGAAAGGTTTTGTCACCCTTGGAATTTTCCAAGTCAAAAATCGAGTCCACTGTTGTCCCCTGATTCAGATTTTTCGAATTGCCCAAACTTATGATGCAAATCATATGATTTTTATCAAGAACCAATCTAAATAAATTGGTTAATCTGGCAAGAGGGATTAAATTGCGCAGGCAAATCCGGAGAGGGCAGTACCTTGGATTTCTCCCGGAACCCAAATATGACGGCAGCAGAAATTACCCCAAATAGTATATTCACCATCGATCGCATCCAAGACTCTCCCCTTTCTGTGAATTTCCTTGAAATTGGGCTGATTCCGGGCAAGTCGATTCAATTCCTCCACCAAGCCCCTTTCCATGGACCGATTGCGTTTCAGGTGGGCGAAAATATCTTGGCAATCAGGGAGCAGGAAGCCCAATTGATCCTCGTCAAATAGCCCATGGAAACAAGCCTCCAGACCCGCACCAAGACGATCGCCATTATTGGAAACCCCAATGTCGGAAAGTCCAGTATCTTTAACCAATTGACTGGTCTCAACCAGAAAATTGGAAATTATCCCGGGGTGACGGTTGACAAAACCGTCGGCCACATAAAAGTCGGAATCAAAGCTTTTGACATCATCGATCTTCCCGGGACCTATTCGCTCTACCCAAAATCGGAGGATGAAGTGATAGCGCACCGTGTATTGAACGGCATGGGTGTAGAAAAACCGGATTATGTCTTGGTCATCTTGGATGCCTGCAACCTAGAACGGAGCCTGCTCCTGGGAACCCAAGTGCTGGATTTGGGAATTCCTATGGCGTTCATCATCAACATGAAGGATTTGGCCGAGAAAAAGGGAATCCAAATCAAAACCCATGAGCTTTATAAGCAGCTGGGGGTACCGATGGTGATCACTGACGCGAGAAACAACGAGGGCATGGATGCCATCAAGGCGCTCATCGTGGAAGAACGATTTGAAATAGGAAAGCCGTTTGTGGATGCAAGAGCACTTGCCCCACAAAAGCTCCTCGAAACGGTCCAGCAAGATTTTCTATTCAGAAATGAATACCAAGCTTTTCAATTGTTGGTATTTGGTTCTTGGGACAACAACCTTTCCCGAGAGGAGAGAAGCCGACTGGAATCGTTTACGAGATCGCACGGATTTGACCCCAAAAAGAGTCAACTAAACGAAACCGAAGTCCGAAACCAAAAGATACAATCCCTCCTCAGCGCGACGAGCTCCAGGACCAAGCCCCAAAGTAAATCGCTGACATTCAAATTGGATAGAGTATTCCTGCATCCAATCCTCGGATATTTGGTATTCCTATCAATCATGTTGCTCATTTTCCAGGCGATTTTTGCTTGGGCAAGCGTGCCGATGGATATGATCGACGCAGGCTTTGCCTGGGCTGGTACTTGGATCAGTGAAAATCTACCCACGGGAGTATTGACGGATCTATTGGCTGAAGGCATTGTACCCGGTATCGGAGGGGTAGTGATTTTCATTCCTCAGATCGCGCTCTTGTTTGGATTCTTGGCATTCTTGGAAGATACCGGGTATTTGTCCAGGGTAGTATTCCTGATGGACCGTGTCATGCGGCCCTTTGGGCTCCACGGAAAAAGCGTTGTGCCGTTGATTTCTGGCATGGCCTGCGCGATACCGGGGGTTATGGCTACACGAACGATCAGCAATACCAAAGAACGCCTGATCACGATATTGGTGACTCCTTGGATGAGTTGCTCGGCAAGGCTCCCCGTCTATGTTATTTTGATAGGATTGACTGTTCCTGATGATCAGTTTTGGGGATTCAATCTTCAGGCGATCGCATTGCTCGCAATGTATCTTCTCGGTACAGTCGGCACACTGTTGGGTGCCTTTGTTTTGAAAGGAATCATCAAGGGCAAAGAACTGAGCTACCTTTTGACAGAATTGCCGATATATAGGTTGCCACGCTGGAAAGCAGTAGCCATGACTATGTATAACAAATCAAAGGTATTTGTACTGGAAGCAGGCAAGGTCATTCTCTCTATCTCGATCGTGCTTTGGGTATTGGCATCCTATGGCCCGCCATCTCGCATGGACGCTTTGGAAGCAGAAAAAGAAACCCTCCTGGCAAACAGTCCAGAATCTGAATGGGAAGAAATCGGAACAAATTTCGAAGCACAAAAGCTTGAAAACTCCTTCATCGGGATTTTGGGCAAAGGCATCGAGCCAGTCATAAAGCCGCTTGGATATGATTGGAAAATCGGGATTGCACTGCTGACTTCATTTGCAGCCCGGGAGGTTTTTGTCGGTACGATCGCGACGATCTACAGTATCGGCAACGCGGATGATGAATTGACCATCATGGAAAGACTCGCGCAAGAAACCAACCCCCAAACGGGTGAAAAAGTCTTCAACCTTGCGACAGGTTTCTCGCTCATGGTATTCTATGCTTTTGCGATGCAATGTATGAGTACACTTGCTGTTGTATATCGGGAGACCAAAACTTGGAAATGGCCGATCCTGCAGGGAATCGGAATGACGGCTATCGCTTACCTACTGGCATTAATCACCTATCAAATCCTCTCTTAAAATGTGGCAGGAAATCATCGTATTCGGCTTGTTCGCTACGGTATTGGGGACTTGGGCATGGAGAAAAATTTCACCCAAGCCGAAGGCTAAGAGCAACTGTGGCTGCGACAAATGCGGCAGCTAGAAGATGGTTTTTAGACCCCGACCCTACATTTACCTTCTCTGAAGCACGGTAAACGGTAGCATCAGCAGGTTTCTGACAAATGAGAAAGAAAGGTCAATCGCAAATCCCAACAACCTGAACGGCAGTAGAATCAGCCAAATAATTGGGTATAGAATTATTGCCAAGAGTGCGAGCGGCCAACATAGCACCAACAAGATCATCCAAAGAAGAAAGCTTACCATCGGGGTTGATTGTTTTTCAAATTCAGATCAATCCCTGTTCCAAAACAAAAAAACCACGAAAGGCAACCGTATTTGCATTTTTCGCTTTCTACGATGTTCAAAAGGTGACGCCAAACTGCACGAAAGTGAACAGACTGAACGGAACGAAAACAACCGATACCAAATTGGAACAAAGACCCGCGCAACGTGTCAGTGATGCCTTAACTTCTCAATCATTTCATCCGCCAGCGGGTCGCTGTAAATGCCGTAGGCATTGACCAGAAGGCCTTTGAGTCTGTATTTGTCGGAGGAAATGGCATAGAGAATCGATTGGTCATCCGGATCGGTCATCACGTCAAAGCGATAGACCTTGTCGATTTCAAACTCATCGTGGAATATCTTGAATTGTCCCTGCCTGCACTCCAGACAATTTTGTTTCAGGTTAAAATCCTCCACGTAGCCTTGCTTCCTGAGTCCGTCAATCGCCTGCGAAAGTGTATCGAAGTTCTCCATTTCCAGATTTTTTTCTTTCAATATCACCAAATACAGTTTGAAAATCAAGTATTTACAATAATATCAATCAGATAAACCTGCTATGGGTCAGGCACTCAGGCTCACGTTTAGTTGCCGTCCTTCTTGAGCTGCTTTCCTGTCCATCGCCATCCCGATCGCCATCCCGATGGGCATTCCGATCGGCAACCCAATTGCCAAAAACGCCATATTTCCCAGCGCCGCTCCGATTGCTACACCTAGCGGAAGACCAAAAGCGGACATCCCCAAGACCATCCACAAAGTCTGATAGTAGGTCTTGGGAACCAACTTGAGTTCCTTCTCTAGCAAGCGGACGATACTAGATTGGGATTTAAAAAGCTTCTTTTGCAACTCCCCAGTCTCCATCACATTCAGCCCCTCTATCTTTTCCGCGATCCTTTGATAAATGTGTGGGGGAATGTTTCGTGTTTCGATTTCATCGAGCAGCTGTTGGAAAACAAGCATTTGCTTCGAAAACTTCGATTGTGCTGTGATTTCAGGTCTAAGTTTGAGTTTCAATGCCTGCATATAGATATCGTGTAGCGTTATGTCTGAGGAAAGATTTTGAATATGATCAAAAAACCTGCATCCAAATGAAGGGAGTAAGACGGAAAAACACAAGACCAAAAAGCGCCTGAATGGATAAAATTCACGACAATTAAAAGCGTAGCAAAACCATTTACCGAAACACTTCTTTGATTTTTTGACCCATTATTACATAAACGTAAAAAGCGCAGCTAGGGACTGCGCTCATTTACGTGGTTCGGTAGGTTGTATGGTGCCCGCAAGACCCCTAAATGTAACGAATTGCTCTGAATCCAAAGCAAACCATTAGATATTTTTATGATTTTTATCACCAATATTTAGTCGTTAAGACCAATTTCCCTACAACCCGCGAACGAGATAGATTGTGTTCTTGCCCCGAAGCGCAACCAAAAAAAAACGCCCCCATCAGGGGACGTTTTTAATCGCTTGAACTTAAACTCGTTCACACTTTTACTTTTTAACCTTTACCTGACATCTGGAACGTGAAAAGGGCAAGCAAGGTTTTCTCAATTTCAAGTCTCCTGCAATCTGGTTACTTGATCGACGACCGTCGGCAAAAAGGGTGAGGCCGAATATAGGAAATGATCACTTATCCAACTGTGCCAGAAATAGCTTGACTTCGTCAACTATCTGCCGCACAGTTGTTGCAGAATAATTCTTTGGGCTAATACGGCTGTAAAAAGTGTCACGTACCAAATCGAATAGTTTGAAGGCTGGGTCTGGGGGCAGTTGGATTTCCTTCGCCCAAAGTCTCAAAATCTCGCAGTCAACTACAGCATTGATCTCAATAAAGGTTTTCCTAAACACCACGTTATCAGCATTCTTGTTTAGTTGCCTGTGAAACAATATGATCTCTTTCTCTGCCACAAGAAGGTCGATGAACTCAGGATCAAAATTGTCCAACTTCTTGATTTTTGCTACATATCTCTGCGCATGTTCTAAATGAAGCTTTATCAACTCACTCATAAAAATTTCCTTGTCGACAAAAAAATGGTAGAAACTGGATTTGTTGACGCCAAGAATCCTTTCCAATCTTTCCACCTGTATTCCTTCGGGACCTTCATCCGCGAAAATCTTATAACCCACATGCAGCCATCCCTGCGTTGTTTTTTTGGAAAAAGCCATTATTTCAGCGTTGTGAGGTTTGTGTTTTTCGATCAAAAAGTGAAAAATAATCACTTTTCCGCAACACTACATGGGCAAATTGTCAGGAAAACAAAAAAAAATCAACGGATTCCCAAAATGTCTAGAACAAGGTCGACACGACCCTTGATAGGATTTCGGAAAGTGGAATCTCGATCATGATGACGAAGATGAATGGCACAAGTGTCAGGGCCCAAAGGGGGAAGAGGTCTCGGACTTGAAAAGGGACTGCCCTTAAATTGAGCACATTGTCCATCATGGCATTGAAATCGGACAGGGAAGCGATGTAGGCAATCTTTTCGTCTTCCATAGGCTTGGACTCGGCGCCAAGCGACGGAGGCAACTCGGCCTTTTGGTAGACAAATTTGATCTGATCATACATGCTGAAAATGCTCCGTTCCTTTAGTGATACCAATTTTCGGGAAAAAACGAAAAGCGGGTAAGTAAAAAACAGACTTATCAAAATGACATACGCCAAAAGCGGTAAACGAAAATCTACCAACTTCATGCCGTCGACCAACATCAAGTCGGCAACATTGCCCGCCAAAGCTACTGATACCGCGAATGTAAAGGGCGCAAAATAGGATACGCTGAAAGCCAAAAAGCCTAAACCTCCAACCCTATCCGCATGAAATGGAGACAATCTCAAGTCGAGGTTTGAAATCCGCGCCAAAATCCTCCCCCAAACAAACACCCTCAATATCCACCTGTAAATAAAAAACAATGTAAGCGGCCTGCTTACAAATACGGCCCATTTTCCGACCGTGTTTAACCCGATCTCTCCGTTTACCTCCTCCAATTGCCAGCTAGAAAGCGATGTGTAATTGACCTCAAAATAAAAAATTGCGGCCACCTGGATATAGCAGATCACAACGATTCCGAAATATGTCCATGAATTTTGGAGAAAACCGATCTTTCGCTTCACCAGGTTCCAAAATTCCTCGATCCGGTGTTCCGGAATGAGACCGCCGTCATGAAACTGAAGCAACGTCTTTTTCAGCCTAAAATTGATCATTGGCTCAATAAGAATCAATATGGGAAGCGAAACCAGGAATCTAGTTTGAGCTTCAAGCGAAGTGATAAAGGAATCATGGAAATGGCCAGTCCAAAAATTTCCATAGACCAAGGAAAGCACCGCCAGTGGCAACCAACAAACGAAAAATGCCAATGCTACCTTCACGATGAGAAATTTCCTCTCAGAGTATCTCAGATGAAGGCGGTCTAGTAGCTTTTCAAATTGATGGTCGCCAAAGGAAAGTGAATCCACGGTTGCAAAGTTTAATTCTGTATGTTACTTCTACTTGTGTCGTCGAAAACACGCTTCTATTTTGTCAGAACGGCCCTGCCGTATAGCGCCTGCACATGCCTTGCATTATTGCCTTCCACTTTATTGATGGCTTCGATTTGTGCTGAAGACGCTTCATATACGTGTTTTGCAATGTACCATCTCACCGATTCGGTATAGGGAGGCGTGGTCAGGGAGCCTTTGTAATGGTAGTAATGTCCCAGAGCGGTGGTTGGGATTGTACCCACAAGGTCTGCAATCTTTACCGTTCCCGGCTTGAGTTCAGCGGTTTCATGTTCCTGTTTTGGAATGGCAGCAAGGAAATCGTTGATAAACTTGCTTTCCTTTCCTTCCTTAAAGAGAATCCCAATCACAAGGTATTGAGGAACAGCGTTTTTATCTTCATTTGGAAGTAGATTAACAATGTGCATTTCCATGGGATAGGTAATCCCGTCAATCTGATGCTCGGAGGGAGTATGAAAGTGAAATTGCTTGAAATTGAAAGTAGTATCATCGACTGTAATCGTGCTCCCCTCTGCAAAATCCAGCTGGACGGTATGCCCGAGATTTTCGACCTTATTGATTTCATCTTTGAAATCTAAGGTGATCAAATGTTTCCCTTCCTCTCCTGTGCTAGCTGATTGAATGTTGATGGGAGACTGGCAAAGCCCGTGTTCAAGTCCCGGCAACGCATACCCCATGGTTCGCTTCCCTTGGGCGTCAGGGGCTGTATTTTCGATTTCATTAGCCTCGGTCGTTTCAGTCGTCTCGGTCGCGGGCTTTGGAGAGCATGCAAACCAACCGAGAAATGCACCCAGAATCAATTTTGGAAAAACTGTCGTTTTCATAGTACGGAAAGTTTTTATTTGTTGGAATGGTTGAATTTGTACGTAGCGTTCATCTGTAGACGGAGTGCAGAACCGCTACTGCCATCGATATTTGTCCTTTGTCCAGCCAATGCTTCCCATCCAAAGCTCAAGTTCTGTATGGCATCCCAGAAAATATTCGCAGACCCATAAAGACTGCTTTTGTAATCCGACGGCTTGAGGTTTGGATTATCCGCCACTCCCAACCAGCCAGCGGTTAGAGACGAATGTATGTGCTTGGCCCAAAAATGTTGGTAGGAAATATTTGCTCCTGTCATATGGAGTGATTCCATTTCGGGGGTACCGTTGAAGATCGCATCATAATTGAGATTGACTGCTCCCTGTATGTAGCGCGCAATACCATTTCCCGTCACGCCCTGAAACTTCAATCTATCCGAATCGCCGATTTTCAATGCAGACAGGATTGTAAAACCATATCCAAAAACACTTCTTGCTTGGTCGCTCTCATACCGCACCTCGCGGAAGAGTGCGGCGCCCTTTACAAAGCCGAAATCTCCATTGACCCTGTAAGAACCAATAACGTCGGGAAACCGCTCAGGCAATGCCGTGATGTTGCCGCCCAAAGTGATCTTCTCAATTGGGTTTTCAAAAGAAATCGCGAGCCGATTTTTTGATCTGTAAGTCGCAAACATAATTTGGGGTGTCCTCGCTAGCGTGGAACTATTGGGACCTTCAAAATCAACTGCGATTGGGTTGGCATCAATATCAAAAAAGTTACTCCAATCCATTCCGATCATGGCAAATTTGTATTTCACCAAAGCATGCCGCATCCGGAATATTCCTGTCGCATCAGAGGCATCGTTGTGGAAATCGCCTTCAAGTTTGATAAATAGCTCTTCGTCACCCACGGTCTGATGGAAATCGATGCCGATTCTCGTCTGTTTGGCACCTATAAAGAAATTTGGATTCCTCGGCTGCCCAACTTTGATGTTGGCCGGAACGAAAAGGTCACTACGACCTAGGTCTTGGTTGTCCCATACAAAGTTGGTACGCCCAAAACCGTACAAGTTAAACCAATTGCTTTTTGGCTTATTTTCCTGGGCAAAACCACTTGTTGCAAACAACACATTGAATAGAATAACAAAGCTCACCCTAACGGTTTTGGCTTTCATAGGCTATCAAATCACAGGTTGAGAAAAAGATCTTCAGTAAAAATTTCGGCATTGCCCCAGGCGGGGTTGATGAAATCAAATCGTAATGTCCGTCAGACACAAATCCCGATCTCTGCACATAACGATGTAAAAATGAACAGTCCCTTTACTTGAAAACCCGCCTTAGGACAAAACGGGTTTTCAAGAATGCTCATTTCCGGAAGCTATTAGTCAAGTTCGCCAATGAACGGAAGTGACCCTAGGATTGCAGCCCTGATTTCGCTCAGGATATACTCCTCGATTTGATAAAATTGCGCAGCAACCTTTGACCCAGATGCTTTTCTGATCTTTTTATAATAAGTATCGATCAGTTTGTCATTCTTGCTTCTTAATGAATTCATGTTTGCTACAACCTTATCGAAATCAGCGTCCTGCATGTTGCTGTACACCTTTGCATAGTCTTCAATTGCCTTGATGCGTTCGGCTCCCAACGCTTTTCTTTGGGTCTCATACTCGTCATAGAGAACCCAAAATGGGTCGCTTGGCGGCAGGTTTAGAAACCCGGCAACAGCCTGTTTCTTTTCCATGCCAAAAATGGATTGGATAAACTCGACCTCTTCCTTGTTGGATTGGGCATTGGCCTCATTTGACAGTGAAAAATTGGCGAAAATCAGCACAAGAATTGCCGCGAAAATTAACTTCTTCATAGTTATTGATTGATTTGATTGAAAATATTTTGAGAAATCAAATGTAAGGTAATTTCCCACCATTAGTCCGTGGAATAGCCATATTTTGTACACCCATTTAACCGTTAATCAACTGGCGCAAGCCGACAGCTAGACTTCAAAATTACCGAAAACCGGATCGGGATTTAGACGTTTCCGTCCAATTCCAGCTTTTTTGATTTTGATCAAGGGACGATGGATATCAACCGGAATTTGCCATCCTAGTTGCAAGTCTAGGTTGCCAATATTTTACGTTCAAAAAACTCCCGATACCGAAACTTCGAATTGAGGAAAAACACTAGAATGGATAACCAATAGCAAAATTGAGGACCATATTTTCTCTGCGCCAAGCGCTATCAAAAACATTAAAATCGGAAAGCCAGCGTTCATCCTCCGGCAGCCAAGGCTTGCGGACCGGAAATGCCAAATCAAACCGCAAGACAAACAACTGGATATCAACCCTGAGTCCGAGTCCAGCACCCACACCGAGCTCCTTTGCCCAATTGCTGGAAAACTGCCCTCCTTTAAGCGTCTCGTTGTTGTTCCACAACCATATGTTACCAGCATCTGCAAAAAAAGCACCCTTTAAGTATTTGTTAAATGGAAAACGCAATTCCACATTGCCCTCCATGCGGATATCACCTGCCTGGTCAAAAAACCCGCTTGTATTGGCTTCTTCTGGAATATAGGTACCGGGACCCAGGGCTCGTATCCTGAAGGCTCGGACTGAGTTGGGACCGCCAGCAAAAAACTGCTTCACAAATGGCAGCGATAGCGAAGGTCCCAGCGGCACGCCCAGCCCCCCATATAAGCGGCTGGCAAACACCACTTCGCTGGAAAACTTATGGTAAAACCTCAGGTCCATGTCGCCTTTTACATATTGGGCATATTCCAAGCCAAAAATAAAACCGGGGGTATCGCTGTTTGTCAGCTCATTGACGAGTCCAAATCCATTCCCTGCCAAATCCAAGGACGCCGCGAAAAAGATGGGATTCCGCCTTTCTTTGTCCACAAGTTGGTTGTAATTGAAGGTGTAATTCATCCCGGCGATGAACTGTTGCTCAAAGCTTCGGCGTAAAAAGGGATTCTGTTCCAAAATATCATCAAACTCAGGCGTGGTGCTTCTCAGGTTCACTATGCTCAAACTGATGGGATTGAATTCGTGCAACACATATCGATTGACATTCCAGAAATAGCCGAAAGACGCATTGTAGGTATTGATGAGGTATAGATCTGTCCTTTTTTGATATTCCAAACCGAGTGATACCCGCGTCTTGGGAATCGAAAACTTGAATCGGTCCGTCACCGAACCGGGAAAGATTACCCTGGGGAAGATCAACGAGGCGTTGAACCCAAGCTCGATAGATTGCTGCGCATCCCGGTCACCTGCGAGGATTTGTTGCTCATAGCCCAATTTCCCAGTAAGTTGGAAGATTTCCCCTCCTTTGAAAATGTTGCGATTTTGGTAATTCAGTATCAAGGCTGGCCCAACAAAGCTGTTGGACTTGGTCACTCCTTGGATCTCGGCACGCAAGGCCCGTTTGTTGAGTGGGGAAAGTAGGATACGGGCGTTGAGCGGATAGGTACCATCCTCACTCCGCACCGAATCGGCTTCATCAAAAGAAATATTCACGTAGCGGAAATTGCCAATGGCGGAAAGCCTTCCCGAGGTGGTCCGTGAAATCTGTGGGTTAAACAAGGTCCCATTTTTGAAAAGAATATATTTCTCCAACAATTCCGGCCTGAAAAACAACTCATCCTGAATAAAATCAATGTCGTTGACTACCACCGTATCTACCCGTGCCTTGTCCGCATTGATCGAATAATTTGGGAATACCTTGATGTCACGGATGGTATAGGGAAATTTGGATTTCTCCGGCGCATCACCCTTGAAGCGCAGGTACAAATCAAACCGCCGATCGGGATATTGGTTGGTGTCCGCTTCGAAGATCAATAGGTCTGGGTTGAAGTTGTAGTAGCCCAAGGCTTTGAGTTCTTGGTCGATTCGGGATCTCTCCGCCTTTAGTAAGTCCAAGTCAAGGCGTGTGCCCTTCACCATTGCTGTATTTGCGAGATTATTGTTGATCACCTGCATGACCTCCAAGGAATCCTGCAGCAGTTGGTACGTTTCCAAAATATACGGCCGGCCCAAGGTGATTTTGTAGTTCACAGAAGCAAACTTTCCCTCTTCCAAAACCTCTTTGGACGATTCACCAAAAAAGTATCCCTTGTTTTCGAGCCGATTCATGATTACGCCCAAGGTTCTATCGGGCTGTACGTTGCTCAAATAGACGGGTGCTTCCCCAAATCTCTTATTAAAAAACCGGTTGATAAATCCAGGCTTCTCCTTTTGAGCCTTGTAATGCGCCCAAAGACCAAACCTGACACCAAAGATCTTGCCGTTGGGTGAAGGCTTAATCAATGACTCGACTTCAGCCTGCAGGGTAGCTTTTTCCCTTTTTTCCAATGGAACTTCAAAATCCAAATTGTAACCGGTGTACAGTTTTTCTCCTTGGGGAATAAATTTCTTCACGCTACAGGAAAACTGGAGCAACAGGGCTAAAAAGGACAGTATGGTTACCGTATTTCTCATTTCTCTT
Source organism: Mariniradius sediminis (assembly GCF_021491425.1). Lineage (NCBI taxonomy): Bacteria > Pseudomonadati > Bacteroidota > Cytophagia > Cytophagales > Cyclobacteriaceae > Mariniradius > Mariniradius sediminis. Next base: position 49,302 of record NZ_JAKEVZ010000002.1, read on the forward strand.
GCTTCTCGGCTTTCTTTCGTTCCTTTCTGGTTTCCCTTCGTTTCTTTTCCTCCTCCTCGATGAGAATCTCTTGGGCGGATTTGCGCCACAAATCGATGAATTCGTTGAACTCCTTGTTGAATATAAAGGATACCCCGGTCACGATCAACTGACCGTCAATGACGGATTCAAAGGTGTTTTTCCGGTAGGCCTTGGCCCGCCATTTGCCCCTGGTGTCAAGGAGATACTCTACGCTCACGTCCCCAAACATTGCCTCTCCTTGGTTTGTCTGTTGGTTACCGCCCTCGACGTCCATCTGCCCCCCTACGGATATTACCAAGCGATCATCGAAAAGCGATTGCTTCGCTGCTACGCTGAGCTGCGTCCGGTCCTCTCCTGTCCCGGACTGGAAATCCTGATAGGAATCCAAGTTGAAATCCACGGAGAAGCCCGAGTTGCCAAACAGCTTATCCGAAAGTGCATTAAGCTGACTGGAAAGCACTTGGCTAACGGATGACCTGGCCAAATTGACCGAGCCACCGCCCGAACCGTCATTGCCCATAACTGGGAAGAACTGATTCAGCACCAAGAGGGAAAACACCTGCTTGGTCAATTCGTCATCCTTCTCATTAATCTGCTGAATCGTGCCGTAGACACTGCCTCCAAAAGCACCCCTTTCATTCTCTGCCATGTCAAGGGCAAAGGATATCTCTGGCTTCAGGATTTCTCCCTCGACATTCAGGTAAACCATGAATGGAAGTACCTGACGGAATTGGCTCCGCGTATCGTTGGTCGTTCCAGAAAGTTGGGCCTGCATCAGCTCGGCGGCAGAAGTCCGGACATTGTAAATAGCGCGAAGATCGAGCTTGGCCAGCATAGGTTCACCAGTCCAAACTACGGTACTTCCCTCCGCCAATTCAAAACGCCTGTTGACCAAACCAAACAGGTTCATCTCATAATGCCCGCTGCCGACTTGATATCGACCCGAGAGCGAGATATCCCCGTTAGGGTTCATCACCATATTCAAGTCTGCCTCTCCCTGCAGGCGCAGGTTATCCCCTGTCCTCTCGTCCACAATAAGGTTAAAAACTGTTTTGGGATCGACACGAAGGTTGGCATGGACATCATATCCCGTCAGGCCTTTAGTCCTAAAATCACCTTCCCGCTTGTAAAGGATGTCATATGGATCCTTTTGGTTGACAAAAAGTACCACGCCGGTCCGCTCGACCATGTCCACTTGGTCTTCGGGTACAATAAAGCTGATTTCGGTACCCTCGTTGACTTTCAATTGCATGTTGACCACGGGGAGATTGACCGTTCCTCCGATCTTCATGTCCAGATCAACCGTCGCATGGCCAAAAAACAAATCGCTGTCCTTGCGGGTCGAATTCATGACTTGGAATTCTTTCGTGTTTAGGCGCAGGTCCAAGGAAGGATTGGTTGGATCGCTCGTGTCGATATTTCCGTCAATGACAAAAGCGTCCCCCACTTCGTCTTTGATGGTGAAATCATCGAATACAAACTTGGCATTGTCCATGCGGAAAACCTCATCCTGCATCGAGAAACGTGTATTCAATTCGGAGACCAATAGGCCTGCATCCTTGAACCGAAGCTCTCCCGCGTACCTTGGAGCTTGGATGGACCCATCGATCTTGATATCACCGGTGATTATTCCTTTTCCTTCACGTATCGCTGAATCCGTAAGGATTTCCAACAATGAAACCTGAAGGGCATTCAGGTTCACCTGGAGGTCAAGGTTTGTACTCACTGTATCCGCTGTGAGTGCACCCAATATATCGAGATCGATTTTTCCTTCTTTCAAGGCCAGGTTAAAATCATAGGATTTCAGACTACTCGCCTGCGCACCCAAATCCAAGCGTCCGAGTGGTACTGATAAGACCTCAAAATCCCGAATATCCATATCTGCAAGTAGACCCAGCTCCCTGAAAGGATCGATACCTGCAATCTCACCATTCACGATTCCCTTAGCCAAAGGCTCATCTGGATTTAGAAAACCAATGAGGGTATTGATATCGTAGTTTTCGAACTCAAGCGCAATGTGTGGCTCGAGGATTTTGGGATCGTCGGTCAAAAAGCCAATACGTTGTGCCGCATTGGTAAAATTGAAATTGTGGATCGCAAGGTATTTCGGAGCATATATGACCTCATTGTCGATGGGCGTTTTCCAGGGTTCTTTGTTAAATACCAATCCCTCCGGTGTCACCCGCAGGGCCACCGTGTCTCCTTTGAATTCCAATTCGGCTGCTATTTGGTTGTAAAGTGTTTCACCTTGTTTGGAAAAGAAAGACAATTCGCCATTACCCTGCCTGAAATCCGCCTCAAATCCCGTGAGATCCATGGAGATCGGGCTATATTCCAGTTTTTTGAAACCCAAATCAACTGTCAGCAAATCCCCTGTCCCTATAATTTCAACATCAAAGCTATCCAATCGTGCATCGAGGTACTGCGCCCACAGGAGTTCAACAGTCGAGCTAAAATCCCGGCGCTTCGCATCGTAAGCCAAATCAATATGGACCGTATCCATTCCCTGCAAATCAGGCAGGAATAGCTGGTCAAGGAAAGGTGTGGACCGGAAGTCGATTTTTGCTAAGGCCTTGATATCCAATGTATCGACTTCAAAAGCTTTGCCCAAAATCTGATACTCAAAATAGCGGGTAAGCGAAGGTGCTAATTGGGCCAATTCTCCCTCCACGTTCAGACTCCCCCAGAGAAAATCCGAAAGCAGCCTCACATCAGTTTCCAACGTAGCTACACGGGCCTCAAGCCGGATATCGCCCATAGGGTATGACTTACGGTCAGTCTGAAAGGACCCCTCGCTTGTTTGGGCCATCAGTCGCAAGTCGTCCAGCAATCCCGAGACTTGTCCCTGAAGCTTGAATCCCATTTGGATATTTTGCTTGACAAGCCCCAAGGCATTCAGGTCCAGCATCTTCAGGTCCATCTCCATATCCATGGCGGGATTCAACGTGTCATACCGGATCTCGGCTCCCAATGCCACATCCAAAAAATCCTCCGCCAAAGCCAAAGTCAAATTGGCTAGGGTGTCTTTGGCATCAACGCGCAAAACCAAGTCGGATAAATCTTTTCCCTTGAATTCCAGACGCTGAAAAGCCACACCCAGCACACCTTCCAAGTCATACAAGGTACTTCCTTTGCCAGCAAGACTCGTCTCCATGCTGATAGGCGAAAAATCGGGGATTGATAATATCTTCCCAAAATCCAGGTCTACGACGCGCAGCTGGGAATTCAACTCGTAGATTCCACCATGTAGGAGTTTCCCTTCAAAAAACACATCTCCGTCACTGGTCTCCAAGGCAAGATCAGCCGTTCCTTTCTCAATATCCCCTACGACCTTTGCGGTAAGGGATATATCCTCGGGAATTTGAAAATCATATACATCCAAAAAAGGATCCAAGACTCGTCCTTTGGTACGAAACCTAAAATCCGGCGCGGAAACTTTGATTTTCTCTGGTTGCATCCACTGGACAATGCTCGTATTTCCGATATGAAGCGTGGTCTCACGCCCATAGCCCAAGTCAAATCTCGGGATCGAAATCCTGTTTTGGTTTCCGCTCACCTTTCCGGAAGCGCGGATGCCATTTCTCATAAACTCCTTGAAATAGCTGTCCCGCGCCAATTCGGGCGCAAAAAACAAGGCCTCAGCACCGCGTGTTTGGGCATTTTCCAAATCGATCGAAAACGCAGCTTTTTCGGGATTTTCGATCAAAGCGGCCAAAGATTGGTAACCCAAGGAAAAGCTTCCCGCCAATCTTGATTCGTTGCTTTCTGCCCGCAAATCGTTCAAACTAAGCGATTGGTCATCCATTCCCAGATTGACGGAGAACCGCTGCAACAGTAACCCACTGCGTTCCTGGAAGGATATTCCATCCAAATTTCCCCGCAATTGTTGGTCTTTGAGATAAAGGTTATTCAGGCCGAGTTCGAGGTTGGATAGTTCGACGGCATCTGCATTAAAAAGACCGGGAACGAGACGAGGAGAACCCGAAGTGTATTTGATGTTTGAATTTTGAATCTCGAAACTGCCGACCTCGAGCCACCACTCAGGCCACGAAAAGGGCGCAGGTTCAGAACTGACTGTGGCAGCTTGTGGCGGAGTTTGCTGATCCATCTGCAACGCGACGTCTGTGTCCTTTAGCAAAAGGGAACGGAGAAGAATTTTTTGGTCTTCAAGATTGGCCTCGGGAAGTGAAAGTTGAAGGGTACCGAGATCAACATTGGCAATAATGCCATCCGGAATGGAACGGTAGAGGAATTTGGACTGCGTGACATCAAGTTTTTCAAGAACCACGATTGGCAAAGGAACAGCTTCTGTCGCTGTGTCCGGTTCAGAAAATTGGTAAAAACGCTGGACGAAACTGATATCTGCCTTGTCGATCTCCGCCTTGCTGACAGCGAAATCCATCCGATTGAGGTCGAGTTTACCGATATCGAGTTGGACCCGGTTCCAGTTGGCCTTTAAATCCATCCCTCCCGCTCCATCGAAATAGGCAAACCGTACATCCCGAAGATCAATTGGACCAAGCTGGATATCAGGAAATGGACTTGGTTCCTTCTCGACTTTTGCCGTATCCGGACTGACAAAGGCCTCGATCAAAAAATCAAAATTAAACTTACCGGAAACACTGTCCACTGCAATATTGGCGTGTAGTCCTTCCAAATCTACCCGCGAAACATGGATGGCCCCTTCTCGAATCAGCGGCATCAACGCAATGCCCGTTTCAAGTTCCTTGACATAGGCGAGCGTATCACCCTGATAATCATCTAAAAAAAGTCCCTCTAAATAAATATTTCCTCGAAACGTGATAAACAAATGATCTAATGAAACTGTGGTGCCAGTTTTTCGGGAGACAAACTTGGTAGCCTTTTGGACGATGATACCTTGACCCCAAGGGCTTCTGATGAAAAAGAAAACGCCAATCAGCAACAGCAAGATTACTGCAAGACTGATTCCCAAGGTTTTGAAAAAAATGCGGATAAACTTTTTGATAATGGCTATTTTCTAAATCGGACGCTATTCAAATATACGTGATTCTGCCAACTGGCGAATCTTCGAAAGCTAGACTTTTTGTCGGCAGGAGGCGGTCACCAAAGGAGTGAATCGAAATTACATACTGAATGATACCTAGGAAAATCCATGATTTGCCGCACTGCCGAATCAATAATTGCAAAATACTCCATTAAGAAATTGTGAAGTTTTTAGCTTGGCATTCAGGTTCTTTCAAAAATATATTACTTTCCAATCAAGACGAAAATTCAAGTGATCGAGATATTTTTCAGCATCCTTTTTCTGCTGGTATCCTATTTTATGACCACACTAGCTTTGGTGCAGGGGTATATTCCCGGTACCAGTAAGATCGTGCAGGAAAAAGACGGCAAGGTGCGTCAGGTACTCCAATATGGAAAAATACTGTTGATTAGCTTTGTGATTGCCAGCATCTTTTCGGGTTTGATGTTCTATTACTTTGTATATCCCCTCTACTACCCTTTATAAAGTTTGGACAGTTCTTTTTCAGGAAGTCAATTTTTTTGGCCATTTTACCACCCTAAACTGATCTTTCACCAAGCCTAACATAACCCATGAAGTACGTCATCAGACCCTGTGAAGAAAAGGACCTCCCCGCATTAGTCCAACTTTGTGCGGACCATGCCGCCTATGAAAGGGCGGAATACGACCCGGAGGGAAAAGCGGAAGGACTTCGCGAGGCAATTTTTGGCCCGAACAAAAGATTGAACTGCTGGATCGTGGATATTGGGGGAAAAGCGGAGGGTTTTGCCTCGTTCACATTCGACTTTTCGACTTGGGATGCAGCGCCGTTCTTGTATATGGATTGCCTATATCTCAACGAGAATTGCCGCAGTATGGGCATAGGTGCGGATATCATGGAACGCATCCGCAAAGTTGCCCGGGAAAAAAACTGTGTCAATATCCAATGGCAAACACCAGAGTTCAATGCCCGCGCAATCAAATTCTATGTCGGGCTTGGCGGTGTCGGCAAGCAGAAAATGCGGTTTTTCTTGAAACCTTAAAGGCAAAAAAAAGCCCGACGGCTTTTTGAAAACTGTCGGGCCTTTTGATAAGCAGCCATGATTCGGCTGCTTTTTTTATTTGTATCAATCAAACAGGTCAAACTTCACACCGAAGTTCATCCTGATGTTGTAATATTCCTCCTGTGCCGTACGTGGCCTGATTCCTTGGTAGTAGCGCAAAGGTTGATTGGTCAAGTTGTTGGCCTCTGCGAAAAATCTCCAGTTTTTGGTAATCGCATAGGAGGCATTCACATCAAGGAATGTCTGACGGTCATAGTAGAAGTCGTCGAAAGTCGAGCTTCCGACTTCATCCAAATAACCACTGGCATGGTTGACGGAAACTCTCAATACGATTTTCTCTGTCTCAAAAGAAAGGGAAGCATTGAACATGTTTCGAGCCGTTCCTGGGAGCTTCAGGTTGTCGTTTTCACGCTCTTGAATACCAGTTGTCCTTGAATCGGTAAAGGTGTAATTCGCGAAAATCCCCAATCCTTTCCATATGCCTGGCAAGAAGTCAAATTGCCTTTGGATCGACGTTTCAAATCCGTAGACATTGGCGGTACCACCGTTTTCCGGACGGGTTGACTCCAGCAATTGCCCGAAATCGGGGTCGTTGATGTTCAATTGGGTTTTTTGGTAGATAAAATTATCCACGTCTTTGTAAAAACCGCCTGCCGAAAACACACCCACCGACTTATAATAATGCTCGTACATCAGGTCAAAGTTCATGGATGTGGTCGGCACCAAGTTTGGATTTCCGCGCTGCAAAGTCTGGTTGTCCGGGCTGAAAATGGCGTATGGCACCAAATCGAAGTAATTTGGACGGGCGATGGTGTTAGCCCAAGCCAAGCGGACAATCTGGTTTTCCCTCAAATCATATTTGAAATGCGCACCCGGCATGAAGTTGTTGTAGTTGTCGGTTACGGTCGCAGACTGCTGGAAGGTCCCATTATCCTCATCAAATTCATAGCCTCTGTATTCCAGGCTGGTATTTTCCAAACGCAATCCAAATATGGCAGAAAGCTTGGGATTGAATTGGTAGTCCGTCATCACATACCCCGCAGTGATTCTTTCCGAAGCCTCATAGTTACCCGTGATGTATTCACCCACGGCATCCTCATAATCAAAAAGGCTTTCGTCATACAGATTCAATCCTCCCAAGAACTCCTTGGTGACAAACCTTCCTGGTACGTATTGTGGGCCGTTGAGGAAGACCCGGTCGTTTTGTAAACTGGTTGGAAGCCCGCCAAGTCTGTTGCCATCGGTTCCTAGATCGACAATCGGGTCATACACATCATATGAGTCCGTGCGCTGCTTGTATTTGTCACGGAGCCTACCGCCAAATTTCAGCAATCCTTTGTTGCCAGCATATGGCAGGGCAAAATCCAATCGGGAATTGAAATCCTCTTCGTAGGTATTGTTGTTGGATTCATAGATTTCGTTCAATCCAAGTCCCAATCTACTGTCCTCATTGACCAGCGAGGTGAGGACTTTGAATGGGTCACGTATATCGAGAATTACGTCGGCATTTCCCCTGTGGGTAATATAACGTTCGTTAGGTCTGTCTTCTGAAGCCTTGGCGTAGGTTGCATTCCAAGTCATTTTCAACCTATTGAAAAGGTGGCTACCTGACAGCGTCGCGTTGACGACCCGTTGGTCTTCCAACCTTGTGTTTCTCACGCGGTCATTGTCGATACCGCCTTTCGTTTGGATGGCCGTCCTACCACGCATCTGAAATAGGTTTGGCTCGATTTGGGTAAAATTCCCGGTTCCAAAAGGGAGGTCGGTCCGGTCTACACGGAAACGATACCTATTTTCCCAGTCATCCCTCCAATTGTACATGGTGTTGAGGATGATGCTGTGGTTGCGGTTGAACTCATAATCCAATGCCAAGGAAGCACTTCGACGAACCCGCTGCACATCATATTTTCTGATGTCAAAAGAGTTGACAACAACCGGGTTGTTGGGATCATCTGTTTCTACCCATTGCGCCTCATAATTGTCCGAACCGAAGTTATGGTTGTTGTAGGAGCCCGAGAAAATGACGCCAAGCTTGTCATTGAATACCCTGTCGCCAATGATCAGTCCACCGGTCCAGATAGGTTTGCTGGATAGGAAATTGTAGCCGGATGCCGCAGTACCTGAAACCCGTAGTCCGTTGGGTGCCTTTCTCGTCACCAAGTTCACCGCACCGCCAATCGCGTCGGCATCCATATCAGGAAGTACACTCTTGTTGACTTCGATGGTCTGGATCATATCGGATGGAATCAGGTCCATTTGGATTCGCCTATTGTCACCTTCTGCAGAGGGGACCCTTTCCCCATTGATCATGACAGAATTCAATTCTGGCGCCATCCCGCGGATGATGATGTTCCGGGCTTCCCCTTGGTCATTTTGCATGGTGATTCCAGGTATCCTTTTGATCGCATCGCCGATATTGGCGTCTGGAAACCGTCCAATCTGATCAGCAGCAACAATGTTAGTGATGTTGGAATTGGTTTTTTGTTGGTTGAGCGCGCGTGCTTGGCCCTTTAGCCTGTCACCAAAAACGATTACCTCGACGCCGTCCAGCGTACCCGGATCAAGTTGGAACCTGAGGTCCAAGGTTTGTCCATCTGCCAATGTCACCTCGCGACTGGATGAATTGTAACCCAAATAGGTGACAATCACCTTGTAATTGCCAGCGGGAACATCCAGGATCACAAAGTCCCCCAACTGGTTGGTGACGGAGCCTTTGACCGTACCTTCCAGAATCACGTTAGCGCCGGGAAGGGATAGGTTTTGGTCGTCGATGACCTTGCCACGGATGACACCTTGGGCCATCACAGATGCCATGCTCATCCAACCGACCAGGATTGTGAGAAAGAGTACTTGTTTTTTCATATAGGTTAAGTTTAGTCTGTTCTATTCTTTGGATTTCAATTTGTCACCGGCAAGGTCCTCCCAGCGGTAGAATTGGAAGGTTTTATCATCTGACATGGCGACAAAAAGCCCTTTTGGGTAGTGAGGAGGCAATGTCGTGCTCGTCACCTCCGAGCCGTCACTGGAAATCGTGCTCGTGGCTATCGTGGTGATGAGTTTGTGGCTGTGGGGATCTCCAGATTCGCCTTCCCTTGGAAAAACATGAAAAAGATTGGCTTCCTGATTGGAGACAAGGATGTAGCCTTCCTTGTCGTTGAGTTTGTAGATCGAAATGCCTTCGTGGTCCAGTGTGAATCCTTCGGTCGCAAATAGTGCCAACTCATCGTTGCCTTTGGCAGGGTCCGCATGGTATTTTCGGACGCCTACGCCTTCGTCACTGTAGTAGACATAGCCAAGTTCGTTGTCGACCGCGATGGCTTCGATTTCCTTTTGTCCACTGTACTTGCCAAACTTCCGGACCAAGGCCAAGTCCAAGGTGCTGTCACTGGCGATGATTTCATATTGCCACAGATAGGTCCCGTCCGTCGGGCCGTTTTTCCTGCCAGCAAATACGTAGTGCTTGTCATTGGTCTGGTCGTGGTAAACCGCCACACCCATCAGATCGCGATACATATCGCCGGTCTCCCCGACATAGACCTCAACACCTCCAGGGTGGATTTCCTTCATGTCAGGCAATGAGTAAAATCGCAGTTTCGAAGTAAACCGCTCTCCTGTGACCGCAAAATCCATTCTTCTCTCGCCCATTTTGAGACCGTAAGCCACATCCACGTTGTTGGGACGCTGGAGATTGCGCACGACAAGGGAATCGATCGTTTTCCCCTCCAGGTCAAAGACATACAGTGCGCCGTCTTGGTCCTTGTCGGTGCCTATCACCAAACTTTGGGAAGGATTGTCTGGGTTGATCCAAATTGCCGGATCATCGGTATCATGGATGACTTGACCGGAAACAAAGAGTGGTTTGATGGGAGCGGAAAGTTCCTTTGCTCCCGGGCTACAGCCAAGGCTTAACAAGGCCAAGGCGCCAAATCCAAGTAAATGAAGCTTCATAGGTGGTTTTCAATTCGCCAAAAGTAGAGGCCGAAAAACCGATCACCTAAAAACGACTGTTATCAAAAAATGAATTGTAACACCTCGCGTTTACAAAAAGTTAACTGAAGGCCTGCTTCCAAACTAATCGCCTCATCACACAGTTAACCATTGATAATCAATACTTTAAAACAAAAAATAGCAAAATCATTCTGTCGTAATTGAAGAAACAAATCCGATTCGTTCATTTAGGATTAATAATCAGTGACATTCCTTTAAGTCAATATTTCGGATTTCCACCGATGGGAAACCTTTTCTTCATCAACAAAAAAACCATCCGTTTTGGGGATGGTTTCTTGAAGGGTAACAAGTTCATGATGGTTTAGAGCTTTTGGGCCTCCTTCACATTTTCCTTGGCAAGTTCAAAATCCGGAACCAATTCCAAAGCTTGGTTGAATGCCTGCAGCGCCTCTGTTTTGTTCTTTTGGTACATGTAAACCATTCCCTTTAGATTGAGCGCCGCGGCCTTGATGCTGACTTCTTGGTTTGTATTGTCAGCCTTTGGGAAGCCTACTTTTTCATCGGAAGATTTTGGATTTTTCACGATCATGGTGATGGAATTGAGGGCTTCTTCCTGCCTATTGAGCGAATATTGCATGTACGCAGTTTTGTAAAGACTGAACAAATTCCCAGTCAAGAGGTAATGACGCTCAAACTGCGGCAAAGCACGATCAAAAGCCCCCAACTGTTCCAATGAATAAGCTGCCACTTCGATACCAACGAGGCTTTGGTCATTTTTCTCCAGCAGATCCAAGGCGGAAACGGCAGCGGAAGTGTACTGCCCAGCCTCAAAATACAGGGAAACCAAAGTCTCCAAATAGCTAAGGTTAGTAGGATTGCGCTCCATCAGTTCATGCAGCTTCATCCTTGCCACAGCAAGGTCGTTGTACCGCATGGCCATTTGGTACACTTTGCGGTCCGCATCGTTTGCCTTCCTGTTGGCTTCTGTATCCACATTCTGTTCTTGTGCAATCAGGGAAGTCGCTGTTAGGCCGATAAAGGCCAGGGTAAGTATGAATCTTTGCATGGGGTTAATTTTTCGCTTGAATGCCTTTGTGGGCGGCTAATTTATATAATAAGTCCAAAGCTTCCTCCTTGTTGTTCTGAATTTGTCCGTCGAGAATCGCTTCTTTGATCTGTTCTTTGAGGTCTCCTACGGCTTTGGACGGGGGAAGGCCGAAAATCTCCATGATTTCTTCACCAGATACCGGAGGTTGAAAATTGCGGACATGGTCTTTCTCCTCCACCTCCAGCATCTTGGCTTCCACCTTGTCAAAATTGGCCAAAAACTTCTGCACCTTGTTGTTGTTTTTGGAGGTAATATCCGCCCGGCAAAGTTTCATCAGGTCCTCCACTTCATCCCCTGCATCGAAAAGCAATCTCCGAACAGCCGAATCCGTGACCTTGTCCGAAACGAGCGCAATAGGCCGCAAATGCAGGCGAACGAGGTTTTGGACATATTTCATCCGCTCATCCATCGGCAACTTCAATCTGCGGAAAATCCCCGGAACCATCCGCGCGCCACGGTCTTCATGCCCGTGGAAAGTCCATCCGACTTTCGGGTTAAAACGCTTGGTGGCGGGCTTCGCAATATCGTGCAGTATCGCTGCCCAACGCAGCCAAAGGTTGTCCGACATCTGGCAAACATTGTCCAACACCTGCAGCGTATGGTAGAAATTGTCCTTGTGGGACTTATCGCCGACAGAATCCACTCCTTGGAGCTCAACCATTTCAGGAAAAATCTCCTGCAACAATTTACTTACAAATAGAAGCTTGAAGCCATACGAAGGCTTCGGCGTCATGATGATCTTGTTCAACTCGTCGATCACCCGCTCGGCGGACACGATCTGAATACGGTGGGCATCATGCACGATGGCCATGAAGGTCTCCGGCTCAATGTCGAAATGAAGCTGCGCCGCAAAGCGGATCGCCCGCATCATCCGCAGAGGATCGTCCGAAAAGGTGATAATCGGATCCGTGGGCGTGCGGATGATCTTCCGCTTCATATCACCCAATCCATCGAAGGGATCAATCAATTCTCCATAGCGCGCCGCATTCACACAAATAGCGAGTGCGTTGATCGTGAAATCACGGCGCTCTTGGTCTTCCTGCAGCGTGCCGTCTTCTACAATCGGCTTGCGCGAGTCATGCCGGTAGGATTCCCTCCTTGCACCCACAAACTCCACGTCCCAATCATCCAGTCGGATATTGGCCGTACCGAAGTTCTTGAAAACATTCAGGGGAACATGCTTGTCAAAACTCGCTGCTACCGCATGGGCCAACTGTATGCCCGAACCTACACAGACGAAGTCAATGTCCTTGCTGGGACGGTTCAGGATAAGATCACGGACATAGCCGCCCACGACATAGGTTTCCATGCCCAATTGGTCGGCGATTCTACCGACGCGTGCGAATATTTCCTGTTGATCGAGTTGCTCCTTGAAATTCATGCTTTGAGAATTTTTACCAAGCCCTCTCCATCAAGAAACATCTCCTTTGTGCCGGCACTCAGCAGGGGGAAGTATTCCTTGGTCTCAAACATGGCCTTTTTTCCCTTGGGAAACTGAAGGATAAGGGCTTGGGAATAGGCAAACAACAGTTTGTTCCAAAAGTCCTTTTTGATCAGGGCAAAGCGTACCAATCCATCCTGAACGGGACCTGCGGGTAGCATTTTGCTGGCCGGAGAATGGTAAATCGTTGGCTTCGTGGCAAACTCCACGATGTCGAGGGAAATCTCTGAAAACGGCTCGGCGATCGTCCTTATTTGGAAAATCTCAAACAAAAGAAAAACCCCATCCTTGGCGTCTTGCTCCTTGTTCCAAGCATTGGGCGCGATAAGTTCCAATATTTGCCCGCTACCCTCCAAAATACAAACCCGTCCGCTTTTCTTGATTTCGGCTACGATTTCCTTGATTTCCATTCCCTGCGAATTTGTCCCAAAAATAAGTCGGATTATTGGAAGCAGCCTACTAAAAATGTGTTTTGGGGAAAAATGGAAAAAAAACAGGCGGCATCATCAGACATTTTTCACAATTCCCGAATTAAACAGCCGGTTATTCCTGAGCTCGGTTGATTATCCATAATAGACCCGCATTTACCAAGGTAAGGACTGCAAAGCCCTTCTCGAAATTCGTTGCTGCTACCAAATTGCCCATTGTATTGAGGACAAAAAGTGCGAAGAAAATCCATAGGATGGTGCTGATGGCCTTTTGGCTAAATGCCCGCCGGATGAAATCTCCTTTTTGCAGCAGGACATAAATATAGAACCCATTGATCAAGATGGAGACCGATTCGAAGACGTACATCTCCGCATCGGATTTCAGTCTACCACCCCAAGTGATGTCATATGGGATGATCCGGACCAAAATCAGGAGATGGAAAAAAATAGCAGCCGCGGTAATGCCAACGAGTATTTTGATGGCGGTGGATGGTGAAAGTCTCATCATTTTAATGCTATATGAGTGCCAATACGTTGTTTTGGGCCTTCTACGGCCGTGGTACCAAAAAACATTCGATCGGAAAGCGACAAAGTTAAGCTTAGGCTCTTACTTTGCCAGCAGACTTTTAAGGTATTCATCGGGTCCCAAGACCGGAATTTCCGAGTTTTTGAAATCCCCTCCGTTTCTTGTAATGATAAGGTTGCATTGCTGACTAAGGGCACAATAATACTGCAGCGCATCCTCAAAATCCTTGAACCTTGACAAAAACGCTTTGTCGATAATTTGATCTGTCAGGTCAGCCGTTTGTGCCAAAACCTTGAACTTCTGGACTTTTTCCCTTGCAACTTCTTTGCCCTCAAACTTTGAAAGAACATAGTATACCGTGGAATATGTCAACGCGGAAACGACGATGTCTATTTCCCCTTGATCAGACAGGGTGGCAATTATTGCGGCCGGTAGATAAAAAGGATCCCGTTCGCCAAGCAGGTCCAGCACAATATTCGTATCAAGGAATAACCTGTCTTTCATTTATACTTTTCGGCCAAAAAATCACTGTAAACCTCCTTCGGGTCCAAATCCAAGGGCACCTTGACTCCTGTTTTCAAGCTTTTCACATAGGGAGAAATCTCTGGATCAGATTCAGGGTTTTCTTTTGTGACAAGGGATTTGAGATAGGATTCGACCAAGCTCGACAAACTTCTTCTCTGGGCCGAGGCATATTCCTTCGCCTTTTCGATAACCTCCTTTTCGAGTTTTAAAGTGAGTTTGGTATCCATCCTGTGTTTGTATATACGTACAAATATAAAATTTTTATCCGTACAATTTTCCTTTTTTTTGGAAAACGGATTATCAAAAGAGCGAGACACCACAGGATGTTTAAACTGCCTTTTCAAAAAACCTAAAGGGCAATTCGCTTAAATGTCACTCATGAAGGACCACAATCCAAGAATCGATAACTTCAGGCATTACGCAACTCCGCCTTGAACACCACAACTTTTGCAGCATGCTCCTTTTTCAGTTCCTCGTTCACGATGTCGGCCTCCGGGAAGTTTTGATGGAAGGAGGGCAAAGAAAACGTCTCAATGATATTTGCTCCACATTTTGGAAAGAAGGCCTCGGCAAGGTTCATGACATTGCCCCCTCCAAATCCGCCCGGCGAGGTACTCATCAACAGCATGGGTTTGTTGGCGAAAATGTTCATATCAATCCGGCTGCACCAGTCAAAGATATTTTTGAAAGCAACGGTATACGCCCGATTGTGCTCGGCGAGGGAGCAGATGATGGCATCGGATTGGGCCAACTGCGTACGAAATTCATAAGCCTTTTCTGGAATTCCGGTATTTTTTTCACGATCCATCGAATAGATCGGCATTTCGAAATCGTTGAGATCCAGAAGCTTGATTTCAAATTCCGGAAAGGCCTTCAAGGTGTATTCAACCAATTTTTTGTTGATGGACCTGCTGCTGTTGCTACCTGCAAAGGCGGTGATTTTCATCTTGATTAATTTAAAAATGGAAAAATTGATTTTCTCTGGCTGGACCGAAATTTATCCAGAGTAAACCGATCTGCAATATGTATCGATTGAAAAAACCTGGCAAAAGGGCCAATCACCTCGCCCTCATCCTGTTTCCTTTGGCTTCATGGGTGACTTCAGCCAATCCGAGGGCTTCCATCAGTGGCGGAATGTACATACCGAATCTCCCCCTCAGGCCTTTTTTGAGTCCGTACCAGCCGCCCACGGGATTGGATGCGGCGCGACCCCAAGCCTCGACCGTGCCTTCCTTGGCGGGCTTTTGCTCATCCGCACTACCCAACTCCATCCAATCCCCGTGCTGTTTGAGCATGGCGTGCAGGTCGTCGATGCAGGCGATATTGTAATGGAGGACAGTTTTTCCTACCGTGCAGACCAACACCGGCTTGCCATCCTTTTCCTCCACATGCATGGTGTACTCACTGGTCAGCGGTGGCGTCTTGAGTACCATGGGGTTTTGTTTTGTACCGATTGAATAGGGCATCGTGATATATTTAGAGTGTAAAAATTGCTGAAAATCGGTTTGGGTTTATTGGGATTTTCTTTTTTCAAGTACCCATACATCATTGTCGTACCTGAAGTCAGGGTGATTGGGTGTGCCCCCATATTTCCCGCCGGTCATGTAGATTTTACCCTTGTGCACCGTGGCAGCGATTCCCCCACGCGGTGCCCATGGTGCCTGCTGTGTTTGCCAGTGCTTTCCATCCGCACTGATTAATACCTGACTCGAAAACTGCCCATTCCTGTTGCAGCCTAAAAGCCAAATTTTCCCATCCAGGACCATCGCCGCATACCCGAAAATTTCCTCTCCCGGGACGATTTCCTCAGTCACAAGTTCCCAATTCAGACCATCATGGGATATCCAGACGTCGTTATCCAACAGGTATAGCTTGCCATCCAACTGAACCACCTGGCTGCCGCTGCGCTCACCTAAAGGAAGATTGTCTTTTTGTTTCACCCAATGGATACCATCCTCAGAGTTCCATATATCTGCGTATTTACGCCGGGAATCCTCCCCGCCGATGATCCAGATTTTGTTTTGAAATACAAAGGGATGGTAAAAAAACCGCTGCGGCAGGTTGCTATCGCTTGCCAAAGTTGACCAAGTTTTGAAATCTGTGGTTTTGTAAATCTCAGGCCTAAATTGGAACCGCTCCACATTTCCCTCAAAATACCCCAATCCGTAAATCGAGCCCTTGAATTGGACATAATCCAAAAAGGCCAAGTTCTTGATCGCATTGGTCAAAGGGGCTTTTTCCCATAAAGTCCCATCTTTGGACCACCAAGTTCCATCAGGGTGAAACACCCACAATTCGTCCCCGACACTGAACATCTGAAAATTATAGTTCTTTCTCCAGGCAGCGCTATCCAGCAATTTACTCCAGACGTACAGTGAGGCGGTATCTACGTCAGTCCCTTGCCGTAACGGTTCAGCAATGGTGGATTGCTTCGTACAGCCGGAAAAAGCCTGAACTGACAAAATCAGCACCGCAAGCAAAGCGAATCGCAGTACCGTACCCTGATTCTGTGCCATAAATTGGTTTATTGGATTACAAAGTCAGACAAGGATTAAAATTGGAAGCCAAAATCCGATAGGACCTAAGCCCCAAGAAACTAGAAAAGCATGATTTCCGAACCAAATATCCAATGATCCTCGATCAGGTGAAATGTTGGCCTTGTAACAAATATAACCCTACCCATAACAAACTCAATTTTTTTCCCAGCCAAAAATAATCAGCTTAAAATCAGGTTTTTATACAATTGGGAAAGCTCAGGGATTGAGGCAGCGTTTAAGCGTATTGTCAGCCAGCAGATTTTTCAACTTTCTGCCTTGCAGACCTGATTGGCGCTTTACCACCAAACATCGCCCAATTTTCCAATTTTTCAATCTTCCAATCCCTCATCTCAATCCTTTCGAAAATTTCCCCTACCTTTGAATCCCATAAGAAACCAAACGCAACAACATCCCACCCTTCTTATGGGCCAATCCACCAAATATATCTTTATCACTGGAGGCGTGACTTCCTCCTTGGGAAAAGGCATCATCGCCGCCTCCTTGGCCAAACTGCTCCAAGCCAGAGGTTTTAGCGTCACCATCCAGAAATTTGACCCGTACCTCAACATCGACCCGGGGACGCTCAACCCCTACGAACACGGGGAATGCTATGTCACCGAGGACGGTGCGGAGACGGATTTGGACCTCGGTCACTACGAGCGCTTCCTCAATACTCCGACTTCCCAGGCCAATAACGTCACCACGGGCAGGATCTATTTCAACGTCATTACCAAGGAGCGCAAGGGCGAATTCCTTGGCAAAACCGTCCAAGTCATCCCGCACATCACGGATGAGATAAAGCGGAACTTTTTCAAGTTGGGCGAGGATGGCAAATACGATGTCATCATCACGGAAATCGGTGGCTGCGTGGGGGATATCGAATCGCTTCCCTTTATCGAAGCGGTACGCCAAGCCAAGTGGGAAATCGGCGCCAGCAATTTCCTCGTTATCCACCTGACCCTGATTCCTTATCTCGCGGCGGCCAAGGAACTCAAAACCAAGCCGACCCAGCACTCTGTCAAGCAACTCCTCGAAGCGGGTATCCAGCCGGACATTCTTGTCTGCCGGACCGAACATCCACTTCCGATCGAGGTCAAAAAGAAACTCTCCCTCTTCTGCAACGTCGAGCTCAACAGCGTCATCGAGGCCATGGACGCGGAGACCATCTACGACGTCCCACTCCTGATGAAAAAGGAAAAACTCGACGAGCGCGTCATGAGCAAGCTCAAAATGGGCACCCGCAACAATGCCGATCTCGAGCAATGGAAAGATTTCCTTGGCAAACTCAAAAATCCGACCCAAGAAGTGACGATCGGCCTCGTTGGCAAATACGTCTCCCTTCCCGACGCCTACAAGTCAATTATCGAGGCGTTTACGCATGCTGCGGCGGCTTGTGAAAGCAAGGTCCACCTCAAGCTAATCTCGTCCGAAGATCTTCAACCCGAAACTGTGACGCGAAGATTGGAAGGCCTCGACGGCATCGTGGTAGCGCCAGGATTCGGCGAAAGAGGACTTGAAGGAAAAATAGAAACCGTTAAATTTGCGCGCGAAAATGGGGTACCGTTCTTTGGGATTTGCCTAGGAATGCAGGTTGCCGTAATCGAATTTGCGCGCAATGTGTTGGGTCTGAAAAATGCCAGCAGCACCGAAATGGCTCCAAATACGCCCCATCCAGTGATTGCCTTGATGGAAGAACAAAAAAATGTCCAACTCATGGGCGGAACGATGCGTTTGGGTTCGTATCCTTGCGAACTCAAAAAAGGCAGCAAGGCGGCGCAGGCCTATGGGAAAAACAAAATCCACGAACGGCACCGCCACAGGTACGAGTTCAACAATGAATACCTGGAGCAAATCGAATCGCATGGCCTGATTCCTTCCGGCATCAACCCAGATTCAAAATTGGTGGAAATCGTCGAGCTCAAAAACCACCCATGGTTTTTGGGAACACAATTCCACCCAGAATACAAGAGTACCGTGCTGAATCCACATCCGTTGTTTGTGAAGTTTATCAGCGCAACCATTGCCAACAAGAAAATCAAATAATTGCATCACATTTGTCCAAACACATCGGCAATCCAAAGTTCCAAGATGGATTTCTTTTGTCTGCCGCTTGTAAATGGATAAGTACTAATTTTAATTTATGGACAGAAACCAAGCGATCGGCTTGATCCTTTTCGCAGCAGTATTGCTGGTGTATTCGATCTTTTTCGCAAAGCCACCAGAAACACCAACCGAAGAAAACACCACAACGACTGAGGTGGCGAGCCCCTCAAACCCCACCGAAACGACCCCAGAAGCTTCCCAAGTCGAACTGAATGACAGCATTCAGGACTTGGTAGCAGTCAGACAATTTGGTGCATTTGCGCCGATGACCAAAGGGGCAGCCGAGGAGGTTGTGTTGGAAAATGACAACATCATCGTCACCTTCAATACCAAAGGCGCCGAGATCACGAAAGTCGAACTGAAGGAATACAAGACTTGGGACCAGCGTCCCGTTTTCCTTTTGGACCAAAACAGCTCCGACCTTTCCTACAGCATCGAAACTGACAAAGGGCCACTGAGCCTCAATCAGTTTTATTTCAATCCCACCGTTTCAAAAACCGTGGTGGATGAAGTCGAGGCTTCGGTATTGACCTTCATTGCAAAAGGTGAAAATGGTTCAATCGTCCGCACCTACACCCTCCGCAATGGCAGCTATGTGGTGGACAAAAACTTGGAGATCAACGGCTTCGCAGCCAATCTGAAAGACAAGCAAGTCCAGATCCAATGGAACGACAGGCTTATCCGCCAAGAAGCCGACATTGAGGAATCAAGAAGAAAAACCAACATCAACTTCTTTTCCGCTGCGGGAAGCCACGATTACCTGAGCACTACTTCCGAGACAGATCAAGACGAACTCACCGAAGCCACCAAATGGGTAAGCTTTAGTCAAAGATTCTTCACCACTGGTATCATTGCGGGCAATGCGTTTTCTGGTGGAAAACTCCTTCAGGAAACTCCCAAGGATACGCTATCTATCAAAAATGTCTCAGTCTCCTTGGTTCTTCCCTTGGAAAACAACCAAGCGGCGGTGCAATATTACTTTGGACCCAACCGCTACAACGTCCTCAAAAGAGTCACCGATGGCTTTGAGAACAACGTGGACATGGGCTACTTCTTTGTCAGTTGGGTCAACAAATACATCATCGTCAACCTGTTCCAGTTTTTGGAGAAATACTTCACCAACTATGGGGTGATTATCATCCTGATCGTATTGATCATCAAGTTGGCCCTATTCCCTCTGACATACAAGTCCTACATCGGGATGGCGAAGATGCGGGTCATCAAGCCGGAAATCGACGAGCTGAAAGAAAAATACGGCGACGATCCCACCAAAATGCAGCAGGAGCAGATGAAGCTCTTTGGGCAATTGGGTGTGAGCCCGATTTCGGGCTGCTTGCCGCTGTTGCTGCAGATGCCGTTCCTGTTTGCGATGTTCTTTTTCTTCCCCAATGCGATTGAGCTTCGCCAACAGTCTTTCCTTTGGGCGCATGATTTGTCTACCTATGACTCTATCCTGAGGCTGCCATTTGCGATTCCTTTCTATGGTTCGCACGTCAGTCTGTTTACGATATTGATGACGGTGTCGCAGATTGCCTATACCCATTTCAACAACCAGCTGACTGCACAGGCCGGGCCAATGAAAAACCTTGGCTACATCATGCCTGTGGTGTTTATGTTTGTGTTAAACTCCTTCCCGGCTGCATTAAGTTTCTATTATTTCGTCTCCAATATGGTGACATTCGGGCAACAAGCTTTGATCAAGCTGTTTGTCGATGATGCCAAAATCCGCGAAAAAATCGAAGCCAACAAGGTCAAGAATGTCAACAAAAAGAAGTCAAAATTCCAGCAAAGACTGGAAGATGCCATGAAGGCCGCCGAGGCCAACAAAAAGAAACAATAAAAAGGAGGCTCCTGAGAGCCTCCTTTTTTTGTCGCTCCTTGCAGGCTCATAGCCAGCGAATTAACATTTCGGAAACCGACATGTGGATAACAATTCGTTTCGTGGAAAAATATAAATGATATATTTGTAAGCTAAGGTAATCCAATCATCCTCCTTCATGATCGAACTCACCTACCTCGGACATTCTTCCTTTCTCGCAAGAATCCAAAACAAAAACGTACTCTTCGACCCATTTATCAGCCCCAATCCAAAAGCGTCCAAAATCGACCCGACATCGATAGGTGCGGATTACATTCTGCTAAGTCATGGACACGAAGACCACGTGGCAGATGCCGAAAGCATTGCCAAAAGGAACAACGCCATGATCGTTTCCAATTATGAAATCGCAGTATGGTTTGCCCAAAAGGGTGTGGAAAAATACCACCCCATGAATATCGGAGGCAGCAAACAGTTTGATTTTGGTAGAGTAAAATCCGTGGCTGCCGTCCACAGCAGTACGCTTCCCGACGGCTCTTCGGGAGGCAATCCCGGCGGGTTTGTGATCGAGCATGCCGATGGTTGCTTCTATTACGCTGGAGATACCGCGTTGACCTACGACATGAAGCTGATTGGCGAGGAATTCAAGGTTGATTTCGCGATCATGCCGATCGGTGATAACTTCACAATGGGTATCAAGGACGCAATCAAAGCTGCGGATTGGGTGGGAACAAAGCGGATCATCGGAATGCATTACGACACATTTCCGTACATCGCCATCGACCAAGAGGCGGCAAAAAAAGCCGCAGCCGAGGCAGGAAAAGAATTGATTTTGCTTAATATTGGAGACTCTATTACCCTCTAAGGTATTTTATGGGAAAAGTAATCGCAATCGCCAACCAGAAAGGAGGCGTAGGAAAAACGACCACTGCCATGAATCTCGCGGCAAGTTTGGCGGTATTGGAATACAAAACCTTGGTGATAGACGCTGACCCACAGGCAAACACTACCTCAGGTTTGGGACATGATCCCAAAGAAATCGACAAAAGCATTTACGAATGTATGGTCGACGGTGTGGATATCCATACCATCATCCACAAGACGGAAATCGAAAATCTTGACCTGGTCCCCTCCCACATCGACCTGGTCGGTGCAGAGGTGGAAATGATCAACCTCGAAAACCGGGAGGAAAAGATGAAGTCGGTGATCCAGCATGTCAAGGACAAATACGATTTTGTAATCATTGACTGCTCTCCATCCCTCGGGCTCATTACGATCAATGCCCTTACGGCTGCCAATTCTGTGATCATTCCCGTGCAGTGCGAGTATTTCGCGCTCGAGGGTTTGGGCAAGTTGCTCAATACGATTAAAATTATCCAAACCCGCCTCAACCCGGATCTGGAAATAGAGGGAATTCTCCTGACGATGTACGATGTACGCTTGAGGCTTTCCAACCAAGTTGTGGACGAAGTGCGGTTGCATTTCAAAAACCTTGTTTTTGAAACGATCATCCCGCGAAATGTCCGCCTGAGCGAGTCGCCAAGCTTTGGCCTTCCGGTGATTGCTTTTGATGCGGAGGGTAAAGGCGCTGTGGCCTACCTGAATTTGGCACAGGAAATTGCCGTCAAAAACGGCATGGAAAAAGTAAACTGATGAATGAAGCTATGGACGACAAAAAACCAACCCCAAAGAAAAGTGCGCTGGGTAGAGGATTGGGGGCCTTGCTGCAGGATTCTCCACAGAAGACAAAAAACGAAACCCTGATTCCATCACATCCGGTAGCGGGGATCTACGACATCAGCCTTTCGGACATCCAAGTCAATCCTTTTCAGCCAAGGACGCATTTTGACAAAACTGCCTTGGAAGAGCTCTCCGAATCCATCAAGGTACAAGGAATCATCCAACCGATTACGGTCCGAAAGCTTGCCGAGGGAGAATACCAATTGATCTCGGGAGAAAGAAGGTTCCAAGCTTCCAAAATGGCGGGGTTGGAAAAAATTCCCGCATATGTGCGCACTGCCAATGACCAACAGATGTTGGAAATGGCTCTGATCGAAAACATTCAAAGGGAAAACCTCAACGCCTTGGAAATCGCCCATTCCTACCAAAGGCTACTCGCAGAGTGCAACCTCAAGCAGGAAGAACTGGGCGACCGCGTAGGCAAAAACAGAACTACAGTCAACAATTACCTCCGTCTCCTTAAACTACCGCCCGATATCCAAGCAGGTCTTCGGGACAATAGGATCAGCATGGGCCACGCCCGGGCGCTTATCAACGTAGACAGTATCGACAAGCAATTGGCGATCTTCAAAAAGGTACTCGCCGAAGAACTCAGCGTAAGAAAAGTGGAGGAACTTGTAAAATCCCTCAACCAAGAGAATGAGGAAAAAACCGAGAGACAGGAACCCGCTTTGGATCCTTTGAGAAAATATGAATTGGGAAAAATCCAGCAAAGGCTTGCCAACCATTTTGGGACAAAGGTACATCTGAAGTCTGACGCTAAAAGTAAAGGCGAGATCAAAATCCCGTTCCATTCCTCGGAAGACCTGAACAGAATTTTGGAAATATTGGAGATCATCTAAGCCTTGGAAAAGGAAAGATTGCATACAAGGGTGATATCCCCCACACAAGCAATGAAGGTACTTACTCTCATTGCTCTTTTTGTTTTTTGCACTTTCGTCAATTGCAAGGCGCAAAGGCTTATCTCGGACGCACAGGATACGATCAAGTTGGAGCTTACGCAGAAAGACATCAAAAATCCGAGTAAAGCGATGATCCTCTCCGCAATCCTTCCTGGTGCCGGACAAATCTACAACGGCAAGCCTTGGAAGGTACCGATCATCTATACGGGCTTTGCCGCCAACATCTATTTTATCGAGTACAACAACAGGCGCTACGAGCTGTTTTTGGACGCCTTGGCGATTTACGACCAAAATCCCACGAGTACAGACAGGCCTTTTCCGGGCCTCAACAGGGAAGGCTTGGTGCGTAACATCGACTATTGGCGCCGTAATAGGGATTTGAATTATTTCCTGTTTGTTGGTATTTATGCACTCAATATCGTAGATGCCTTTGTGGACGCGCACTTGTCGGCCTTTGATGTGACTGATGACCTGAGTTTCAAGTTCGAACCCAACTTTGAGATGCTCGCTGCAGGCGGTACCGTCACGGGCCTTTCCCTTAAGATCAAATTTTAAAAGATGAACATTCTATTATTGGGCTATGGAAAAATGGGAAAAATCATCGGTGAAATCGCCGAATCCCGTGGACATGCCATAGTCGGAAAAATCAATATCGATAACCGTGCTGATTTGGAAAAACTCGATCCAGCTTCAATTGACGTGGCAATCGAGTTCAGCCAACCGGATGCCGCGGTTGAAAATATCTCTTGGGCTATCAGCAGGGGAATTCCGGTTGTGTCCGGTACGACAGGCTGGCTCAATCGCAAACCCGAAGTGGAAGCATTGACATTGGAAAAAAATACAGCATTCTTCTACGCTTCCAACTACAGCATTGGCGTCAATATCTTCTTCAAAGTGAATCAGTTTTTGGCGTCGCTGATGCAGGGCCAACACGAATACAAGGCCAGCATCGAAGAAATCCACCATACCGAGAAAAAAGATGCGCCGAGCGGTACAGCCATTACCTTGGCCGAAGGCATCCTCGCAGAGTTAAAAGAGGTTAAATCTTGGGAGCTCAACCAAGGCCAAACCACAGCCGCTGACGTTTTACCCATCACCTCCAAACGAATAGATCCCGCGCCTGGCACCCATATTATACGCTACCAATCCGAAATCGACGATATCGAGATCATACATACAGCCCATAGCCGCAAGGGCTTCGCCTTGGGTGCGGTCCTTGTGGCCGAATGGATAATCGGTAGAAAAGGCATATTTTCGATGAACGAATTCCTATCTTTCTGAAATTTAAATTCCGATGACTGAACCAAAAAAGAAAAAATCAGCTGCCCGTGAGTGGGTAGATGCTTTGGTGTTTGCGGTGATTGCCGCGAGCTTAATCAGATGGTTGCTGTTAGAACCATTTACCATACCTACTGCCTCCATGGAAAAATCACTCCTCGTAGGAGATTTCCTGTTTGTAAGCAAAATGCACTACGGAACCCGCGTTCCCAGAACACCGCTTCAAGTTCCGCTTACCCACCAAAAAATCTGGGGAACCGACTTGAACTCGTATGTGGATTGGATCCAATTGCCCTACTATAGGCTTCCCGGGTTTTCGGATGTAGAGCGGAATGACGTGGTGGTTTTCAATTATCCCGCAGAATTGGAATATCCTGTAGATCTCAAGACCAATTATATCAAACGGGCAGTGGCGATTCCCGGAGACGTCCTTGAAATCAGGGAAACGCAGATTTTTGTCAACGGCGAGGCGCAACAGAATCCCGCAGAGATGCAGTTTTCCTACGACGTGATGAGCAGCAGAAACCTCACCTCGGATTTCTTTGACGAATACGGCATCAACCAGGACAGTTATCGTCCCTTTTCCGATGCCTCAGGCTATATGGTCATGGCGACGGAAGAAACCATTGCGGAATTGAAAAAATCCCCCGCGGTCGGAAACATCACCAAACGCATGGATCGCGTGGGTCTTGGTGACCCAAGGGTATTCCCTGATGGTTCTTATTTTGGCTGGAACAAGGACAACTACGGTCCTTTGGAAATCCCCGGTAAAGGCTGGACGATCGAGATAAACAAAGACAATATCGCAAAGTACGCCTACACTATCCAGAAGTTCGAAGGACATAAAGATGTGAAGGTCGAAAACAACGAGCTCTTCATCGATGGGCAAAAAGTCACAAATTACACCTTCAAGCAGGACTATTATTTCATGATGGGTGACAACCGCCACGACTCATTGGACTCCCGGTATTGGGGTTTTGTTCCCGAGGACCATATTGTGGGCAAAGCTTGGTTCCTGTGGCTCTCTTTGGACAAGCACAAATCCATGTTCAACAAGATCCGTTGGAGCAGGTTTTTCAATGGAATTGACTGATTGAGCTGGTTTTCACCAACAGAAAAGGCCGAAGATGATTCGGCCTTTTTTTTTTCGTGTCAATCAATGTTCGATTTTTTTCTTCACATGGGCGATGTCCGCCTTTTTGATCACCTCATTGTGATAAATGACAACTGGGGCAGATTTGCAAAAGTCCATGCATTTGGTTTTGATGATCTTGAATTTACCCTTGTTATGCCCAGACTGGGTCAATTCTTTAATCTCTTTGCCCAATTCCTTGCAACCCTCCCCCTTGCAGTCGGAGCCATTGCAGACGAAGATGAATTTTCGGTGGTTACCCATATAAGGTTGGAAGTAGGAAGTTGGAAGTACGAGGTTTAGCGCCAAGAACCAAGTGCAGAGTAATTCCTTTAACTCTCCGGCCTTAACTTGGGTTTTCAAAATTCAACATTGGATATTCGGTGTTCATTATTCGTCATTCTATCAAGAAAGTGACCGCGACCGCCAATAGAATTAGCTTGTTGAATAGTCATTCTTGCTTTCGCCAAATCCAAACTGCCTTTGCCTTCTTACATTCTGCTTGATGATTACATCCCATATACCCACTGCATGACCAATCCGCTAAGATAGGCGCCATAAGTACCGGCGGCATATCCCAATACGGCCATCAGCACACCCACGGGCGCCAGGGATGGATTGAAGGCGGAAGCTACTATGGGTGCTGAAGCCGCGCCGCCTATATTAGCTTGGGAACCCACAGCCACGTAAAAGAACGGCGCCTTGATCAGATAAGCCACAATCAGCATCGTCAGCATATGGATGATGATCCAAATGATTCCAATCAGGAAGAAAACAGGATTATCCAAGACCGCGCCCAAGTCCATCTGCATCCCGATCGTAGCGACAAGGATATACAGAAGCACCGAACCCAATCGGGACGCGCCGACACCTTCCAACTCCCTGGCTTTGGTAAAGGACAAAAGCAATCCGCCCGTCGTCGCAATCACCACGATCCAGAAAAAGGTTGAATCAAGCGAATATTGCTTCAAGTTTGGATAATTGGTCCCAATAAAAGGCGCTACAATGTCCGCAATCCAATGTGACAGACCGGTAATCGCAAACCCTACGCCCAAGATCATCATCGTATCACTCAGGTTTGGCATTCTCATAATTCCCGCACGGTACTTTTCCACCTTTTCCTGAAGCTCCATGATGGCGCTGCTGTCGGCTTTAAACAAGCGGTCGATTTTCTCGGGCTTTGCCGCCCAATAGAGCAAAACCGCCATCCAAAGATTGGCTACCAGTACATCCACTGCGATCATCTGGCTGAACAATTCCGGGCTCGCTCCAAAAACCTCCAACATGGCCGTTTGGTTGGCACCTCCTCCTATCCAGCTTCCCGCAATCGTGGAAAGCCCCCTCCAAAGTTCGTCAGGTCCTGTCCCCGAAAGAATATCCGGGAAGAATCGGGATACAGTAAAAAGTGCAATCGGTCCACCGATCATCACACCCACTGTCCCAGCCAAAAAAATAATTAAGGCTTTTGGCCCCAATTTCAAAATCCCTTTCAGATCGATACTTACCGTCAAAAGCACCAGCGAGGCTGGCAACATATAGCGGGAGGCAATTTTGTACAGACCGGAAGATTCTCCGGAAATAATGCCAAGCGAGTTGAAAACAGCCGGAATAAAATAACACAGGAGCACCGAGGGTACGATCCTGTAAAACTTGGTCCAAAATGGCTTCCTACTCGCCGAAGTGGCAAAAACAAAAGCCAAAATCGTCATCAACAAACCAAATACAACGGCATCATTGGCAATCAGAGGAATATTCTCTTGCATAGGTTTCCAGCTTTGCTTACAACAATACCACAAAAGCCCAAAAGATCAAAGTCTGGATTTCTCCCACAAGTAAGTGAACTCACCCAACATCATGGCTGTCGCACCCCATACGACTTCTTGCTCGATGTCAAAATACGGCGCGTCAAATTGAAAGCCCGAACTGCCCTTCACTTTGGTGATTTTTCGGATGTTGGCGTCAATCAAACTGGGAAAAGGACAAGAAATGATCCTCTCCACTTCTATCGGATCAGGCTTGAATAGTGGCTTTTCCTCCACAAAACCGATAAATGGCCTTACCAAAAAATTGGACGGAGGGATATAAACGTCTGACAGGTGTCCCAAAATCTTGACTTTGGATGCATCCACCCCGATCTCTTCCTCTGCTTCTCTCAGCGCGGTAGACTCCAACGAGCTATCTCCTTCCTCGAATTTCCCACCGGGGAAGGATACCTGACCTCCATGCACGCCCGGATACTCGGGCCGTTTGATAAAGGGGACAAAGGCACTGCTTTGGTCAGGGAAAAGCAGCATCAGTACGGCGCCTTTGCGGTGGTCCTCCCGAATCTGGAACCGCTTGGTGTCAATCGGCATCGGTGCCATAGAAAGCTGCCCCTCGATCCCCGGCAAGGGTTGCCTTAGCAAAATTTCCAGCCTATTGACGATCTGTACCAGCTTCATCTTGGGGGAAAGGAATGTTCTTCAACTTCTCTTTCAGGTATTTAGATTTGGGATATTGGGATATCCGAAGTGGGCTGGAATACTCGATATAGCTTCTATCGGCCACATTGACCAGCCAAACCATCGGACTGACGCCATTTTCATATTCAAAAAATCCGGATACCATCAAATAGTCAGGTGATACCCATACAGCTTCCTGAAATCCTCCCGAAGGCCCAATGAACAAGAGTCTTTGCCGCATGCCATTGGATCTGAAAAAAATCACCTCCGAATCGGGATTGAAAGCCACACTTCCCTCCTCGGGAATGACTACTTTATAGCTGTAGATATCCACCACTCCCAATCCGTCGGGATGGGGAATGAGATAGGGGAAAAAAGGATTTCCCGCCTGGATAAAGTTCTCCTCCGGCCATTCCAAATCCTCATACTCCAGCTGTTTACTGAGTTGAAAAGCACTGGGGTCAAACAAATTATCTATGGATTTCCAATGGGAAGCCCAAGCAGGCGTTTGCTGGATACCTGAGGCCAGCAATTGGGCCATTTCTTCTTCCCTGCTGAGCTGGATGGACTCGGAAACCTCCTCTGTTTTCTCCTTTTGAAATGAACATGCAGCCAGCAATCCAAGCAACAACAAAGAAAATTTGCTGAGAAAACATCTCTCGATTCGGGTATGCATCATGATTGGTGAAAACACGAATCAAACACAAAAACCCCATAAATCAAAAAAGGTCCGAACATTGTCCAGACCTTTTTTATCTCTCAAACCTATTAAACCTATTGTAGATATTCAATGTATGAATAACCGTTTGAAAGGTATGTAATGTTTTCAAATTCTACAAACAATCGATTGCGAAAATTTTATTCTGCGAGATTGAAAAAAAGTTTCCGTGTCAAAATCACGTTTTAAGTTACCTGATTTTGCTTACTTAAAACATTTTTTTGGAAGTTAAAAAATCTGGCATCCCGAGAAAAAATTTCCAATTCGGCGCCTTGTTTTACCAACTAAACCACAAATCCACCTGACTTTCAATGAATTTGCAAAATATACCCTATAAACATGCTCAAGTCGCAGATCGAAAATTCGGAAGATTCTTCGCCCGCAAAGCCGCTTCGTTCCTGTCGAATATGATTAAATTCAACCCCAGTCAAACAACATTAATCCGTGGAAGTCGACCCCTCCTATCATACCGCCGTACTTATCCAAGAGGGTTTCCAGCATTACCTCCAAAATTTCCACATCCACACGGATAATTCGCCACGGTTTTACAAAATGAGAGATTGGGCGGCAAAGCGGGAAAACCAAAGAAAGCGGCTGCGCCTTTACAAAGACCATGTCGCCCAAACCAAAACCAAGGTGCTTGCCGAAATCGGTCTCTATGCAAGCGACTTCTTCTTTTGGAGGGATACAAAGGGCATTTATTCCCGTCTGATAGCGGGAAGAAACGAAAAGGAACTCGCAGAGACATTTTTTAACTCGGTCATCCGAAAAACCTATCCAGGGCTAGCCATCAACGAAGCGCTGATGTATGTGCATGAAGGCTACAATTCCTGCGACCTTCTGCCTAACGGCCACTTGTTCAATACCTACTCTGCCAACATGGGTTTGGTCCCAATACTTCGAAAAATCTTTTCCGACTATGATTTCGGAGCGCCCCTGATGGACCCGGAGGCAGATATCCATTTCCTTGAGACCGCGGTCAAAAACGTGATTTTAACTAGATACAAGCCGGACGCAGATACGATCACGCAGATTTGGAAATCCATCTTTTTCAGGGGAAAATCCGCCTATCTCATCGGACGGACAAGACTTGGGGGAAAATGGATGCCCTTCATCATCCCATTCCTATATGGCTCAAAGGGCGTTTTTGTCGACACCCTGATCTTTGACCCGATTTTGATGTCGGGCCTTTTTAGCTATACGCGCTCCTACTTCATGGTGAAGGTAGATGTCCCTTCACAACTTGTTTCATTTTTGAATTCCGTCATTCCCAACAAGAAAATCCACGAACTGTATAACTCCATCGGGTTTAACAAGCACGGCAAAACGGAATTTTACCGCGACCTTCTGAATCACTTAGCACATAGTGATGACCAATTTGTGATAGCCGAAGGCATCAAGGGTATGGTGATGACGGTATTTACCCTCCCCTCCTACAACATCGTGTTCAAGATGATCAAGGACTATTTTGATCCACCCAAGACCATGACGCGCCAGGAAGTCCGGGAAAAATACAAGCTCGTCGGCCTGCACGACCGCGTGGGCAGGATGGCGGATACCCACGAATTTGAGGAATTCCACCTTCCGCTTCGCAGGATTCATCCTGATCTGATGGCAGAATTGCGCGGTACGGTCAATTCGCTTTTGGAAATCCGGGGAGAAGAACTGATTCTCAAGCACGTATATATCGAGCGTAGGATGACCCCGCTGAACATTTACTTGGATAACTGCAACCTCGAAGAAGCCAAGCAGGTCGTCGAAGACTACGGCAATGCCATCACGGAATTGGCACAAGCCAATATTTTCCCGGGGGACATGATGATCAAAAACTTTGGCGTAACGCGGCAAAAACGTGTCATTTTCTATGATTACGATGAAATCGAATTTGTGACAGACATGAATTTCCGGGCAAAACCCAAGCCTGAAACCTACGAGCAGATATATTCTCCCGAACCTTGGTACGAAATCGGGCCAAGGGACGTGTTTCCCGAGGATTTCAAAAGGTTTATGATCGGCCGGGCTGATATCAGGGACTATTTTTTTGAAGTCCATAGCCGGCTGTTCGATCCAATGTTTTGGCAATCGATCCAAAAAAATATCCGGTCTGGGGAAATGCCCCATGCGTTTTCTTACCCGAGATCAATTCGATTCAGGCCGAATGAATTGGTATAATGGTTTGCAACCCGGAAATGAGGATTGTAATCATTCTTCAAAGCATGGCTAACTTATAGGTTTTGTCTTGAGTTTTTGGCGTAATTTTGTCGCCAAGCCCCTTCACTATGAAATCCCTAATCGCCCTCCCCATATTGCTTCTCCTCCCGATCTTGGCCACTGCCCAACATTCCTATGTGGGCATCCAAAACAGCACCAGAAAATCAATGGTGAGCGTCATGATGAATCCCGCCGAAATCAACAATTTCGACCGCAAAGTCGAAGTGAATTTCGTGGGCGTCAATGCCTTGTTCGTTAATAACATCCTGAGTTTCTCAGATCTTACTTCCATACAAGAAAACCTGTTGGAGGACCTGATGTCCAAAGCCAACACCCAAGTGAACGGGGATACTCACGGGTCTGCACTTTTGCCTTCCTTCGGAATTAATCTCGGCAAATGGTCCCTGGGCTGGGCAAACCAATTCAACTCACGGGTAGCACTCCACCAAATCAATCCCGATCTTGGCAACAGTGTGATCAGAAGCGCTTCTGCATCGGGCGGGACTACTTATCAACTCAGCAATCCTAACAACCAGCGGGTGAACGGTGTCATGTGGTTTGAATCGGGCATCGTCGTGGGGCGGGAATTGATCAACAACGCCAACTCAAAGCTCTCGGTCGGCAGCAATATCAAGATCTTCGTGCCTGTCAACTATACCAACGTGGGTGTAAGTCAGCTCTCTGGAACACTTACCGTGCAAAACGGTGTAGCCAGCCTTTCCAATGCCAGTGGCACCATGAACCTGACCTACAACAGGGATATTATCGATGCCCGAAACCTTCGACTGGACTATAGCAACCTTGAAATCAACTCTCCCAGCTCTGTTGGACTTGACCTTGGAGTCAATTACCAGGCAAAGAAAAATGGAAAGGTTTGGATCAATTCCGGCATCTCGGTCACCAACATCGGCAACCTGAAGTTTGGCACCAGCAACGTCTCCAATAACCTGCGTATCAACATTCCTGCAGGAAGCTCTTTCCGCATCGATAGGTTCGACTTGGATCTTGAAAACACACTAGACCAACTCACAGAGTCAGGATTCTTCACTTTGGATGAAACACAGGAAAACATCCAAGTTGGATTGCCAACGACTTTTGCGCTGTATTCAGAAATCAAGTTAACGGATCAGTTTTTTGTAAGTGCCTTTTGGCAGCAAATGGTCAAAAACCAGGACAAAAACAACCAAGTCCCATTTGTGAATGTGTTTGCAGTCACGCCGAGCATGCTTTTTGGCAAATTTGAGGTGTTCTCGCCTTGGGGCTACTTCCAAATCTCCGAACTTACGGGTGGCTTGGGCTTCCGCTACGGGGGATTTTTCCTCAGCTCACAAACCGTCCTCACCTCGCTGTTGGCCAACCGAGGCACAGCCGATGTCCAAATGGGCCTCAGTTGGGGATTTGGACAGCGCAGACAATAGGCTTACTGGAAATCATTCGCCCAAGGTCTTCCTAAACGGCACCGCGGGGAGCTTTTCAGAATTGTAGAGATTCACCTCGGGATTGTCTGCCCAAGCATAGCGGATTTCTGTCGGGGACTTGATGCCGGAATGGGAGACGGTGATTTGGTCCTTGCCGGTTATCTCAGCCTTTGCCAGAACAAAATTCCCATCGGAACCAGCCAAGATAAAACCCTTGACTGATTTGCCGCCATCAGAAAGCACAAGCCCCTCTCCCACATGGTCCAATTCTAGGAGCACTTTTCCTCCCTCTACCTTGGCTGATTTGAGCATCGGTCCGGAGTGGACCACTTCCTCCCCATAGGCTACCTTTCGTGCCGCTTGCCAAAGTCTGAGACCGACGTCTTTTTTATTCCTAGGATGAATGTCGTCCGCTTCACCGATATCAATGGTCACTGCCATACCGGTTTTGGGGAGCTCCAGCGCCTGGGTCTGTGCTTCCCGGAGAAAGGCCCAATTGGAATCGGGCTGGATGGGCTTTCTTTCCATAAAGTTGGCGAGCTGTACAAATAGGAAAGGAAAATCCCCGATTCCCCAGCTTTCGCGCCAGTTTTGGATCATCGTGCCAAAAAGCTGGCGGTAGTGGGCATGCTCCCCGGTATTGCTTTCGCCTTGGTACCAAATGACGCCCGCGATCGGATACTTCACAATGGGAGCTATCATGGCATTGTACATCATGCCCGGGAGCCAATTGTGCCATTCGACCACAGGCAGGGATTCCTCAATCGTATTGGAAAACTTCCAAGGTCCCTCAAGACTGATCGTGCGGTTACTTTCCTTGACGTAAAATTGTCCTTCTTTGCCCAAAACCGGGGCATTGTTCCAAGTATTGACAATGCGGACAGCCAGCAGGTTTTCACCTTTCTTGAGCATCCCTGCAGGTATGATAAACTCATCCAGGCTTTGCCCAAAATCCTTGAACAGCAGCCGGCCTCCATTCAAGTAGATGTACGCCATTTGCTGGATATCGCCCAGATTGAGCTTAACGCCCTCAGTCTGATTGACGGTGAATTTCTTCCTGAACCATGCGATATCCTTCAGGGGATTGTCTGCCGGCAGGTTCACCGTCTGCCATGCCGAATCATCATAATCCGGATTGACGACACCTTGGATTTCACCGTTTTGGGGAGCAAGGACAAGGTCGTTGCGTTTCAGTTCCCGGACTTTATTGTCAATCACCTCCTGAATCCAATAATCCTGCCGGTCGAGCACGTCCTTGGCTTTGTCCCGATAGGCGTCCATTTCCAGCAGTTTCTCCGCAGCGGTCCAGCCCTGTGCCGGCGTACCACCCCAGTTGGATTCGATGATGCCGACCGCTACGCCTTTTTCGAGATGCAGGCGCTTCGCAAAAAACCAGGCTACGGCCGAAAAGCTCAGGATATTGTCTGCGCTTGCCTGTACCCATTGTCCTCCCCGGACATCATACTTTGCCTTGGCATCGTAATCGTGGGGGATTTTGAAAAACCGGATCAAGGGATACTCGGCATCTGCAACTTCTTCTGCCAGGCCTTCCACCTCGCCACTCATGACCCATTCCATGTTGGATTGACCTCCAGCCACCCATACATCGCCGACCTGGATATCGCGGATTTTTTTGCCGTTGATGTCGAGTTCATAGGGCCCGGAGGCAGGGAGTGCATCAAACTCCAACAGCCAATAGCCATCGGCATCGACGCGGGTATCCTTCTGTTGGTTGTTGAAGGTACCGACGACCTTTTGCCCGGGCGTACCGTCGCCCCATACCCGGATGGGTTGGTTGCGCTGGACCACCATGTGGTCGGTGAAAAACTTGGGCATAAAAACCTCTGCCGTTTTTTCCTCCGACTTACAGCCAAAGAGGCCTAAAAAGAGTACAATAGAAATCAGAATCGAGTAGGAATGTCGCATGTCAGGTAGATTTTGGGTAGGCGAAAATATCGATTCAAATCGATTGGCGCAATATTCCTTATCCAAAGAAAAAATGAAGAAAAAAAACCAGAATGAACACTCCCACCCATCTGTGTAGTATAGACTTTTGATTGTGCACTGGTTGGATCCCGATATTCATCGCGGATGCAATTCCACTCCGGTATCAAAACCAATTTGCAATTGCATTCGATAGACAAGTTGTCGAATTGGAATATTGTTTTTAAACGAAGGAATTACAAATTCTTCATGATGGAAAGGCGTAATTGCTTGTTACTCCTAGAGCCCAAATCGTACTTCATCCATGTGGGGTGTATTGGCACCTAGCCCATTCTACGACCGCACAGAATACGGTCGATTGATAATTCAAAAACAAAGGAATAATTCATTTGAAGCGAATGAATACTCAAATAATTGGAAATCACCTATTCTATTCGGTAATTTAAATCTTTCCTCACGTAATAATAAAAATTCTCTCGGCTCGTAAACATAGATAAGTTTATAACATCCCCCTTCTTCTTTCAGGGGTAACAGGCTAATTTTAGATTGTTGAATCCTATTATAAACTAAAGGGATTGTATTGTGCATCTTAATTTCAAACTCGTCTTCTAAGGTTTCATATTCAATACTGTCTACTGGATCAAACTTGCTTATGATTTCTTTTTTTAGTAATTCCTTTTCATTCCTTATCATGTCATCATTCATTTCTAGGAAAACAGTATCATCTATTGTCAAAATAGAGGACAGACTGTAGAAATTTTGCGTCCAATCACGGTAAACTCCCAGAGAGTCCATTTTGTATACTTTAAGGTATGAACCACTAGACAGATATACATCATTTTTATAACTAACAATATTCGTATAAAGCGTATTAGTTGGAACCGAATAGGACAATGTACACGCGACAGTCATTTCTGTTGATCTAGATACGCAACTGTTCAACAGTAAGAAAAGGAAATAGACAGTTGGTTTCATGGTCAAAATTTATTTGGAAATCCTGGAATTCGTCGCCAATCAAAAGTTTTATGACTAAGGGGATATACACTATGCAATTTTAACAACTGGTCTGCTGCGGATCCCCCTCTCATTGTGGTATAGACCTTTGATTGTGGATTGGGTGGATCCCGATATTCATAGCGGATGAAATTACACCCCAACATCATCACCATCCACGACAGTCGTGGGGAAGCAATCGGAATTCAGGACCAAACACCACAGCGGAATATAGTTTGAGATCTGGGGAATTACAAATTCCACTAAATAAAAAGGTATAAAGAAAGTAAGCACCGTTTGCTCAGCTCACATATTCAGCAGGGCCATCGCCACACCAAAGTACACGGCAAGACCCAAAAGGTCATTGGCCGTCGTGATAAAGGGACCTGACGCGATTGCGGGGTTGATGCCAAATTTGTTGAGTACCAAAGGCGTCACCGTACCCATAAAGGATGCCAACAAAACCACGCAGAACATGGCCAATCCAATCGTCAATC
This sequence comes from Mariniradius sediminis, assembly GCF_021491425.1. Lineage (NCBI taxonomy): Bacteria > Pseudomonadati > Bacteroidota > Cytophagia > Cytophagales > Cyclobacteriaceae > Mariniradius > Mariniradius sediminis. Next base: position 85,077 of record NZ_JAKEVZ010000002.1, read on the forward strand.
CAAAAATCGCGTCGAATCCATAGACAAACTTCACCACCAAAAACACAAATCCACCCAATACGATGCCATTTACCAGGGCAATCATCACACCCTTGACAAAACGCTGCCAAGGTGTATCGTCAAACACGGACTTGGAAGCCAAGGTCTGTACCACCAGGGATGAAGACTGTATGCCTACGTTTCCGCCCGTAGCAGCTACCAACGGAATAAAGGAAGCCAGTGCGATATACCTGCTGAGGCCATCTTCAAAAAAGCCGATGATCTTCGCCCCCAGCAATCCCCCAATCACCCCAATCAACAACCACGGCAGCCGGGCTTTGGAAATCTTGAAGATGGAGTCGGATTCCTCGATATCGTCCGAGATACCGGTCATAGCCTGGATATCCTCGTCAGTCTGTTCCCGCATCAAGTCGAGGATATCATCGACGGTAATCCTGCCGACAAGGCGGTTTTTGGCGTTGACGACGGGTACCGATTCCAAGTCATATTTCCGCATGATTTCGGCGACGTGCTCCCCATCCATATGGGTGGGGATGGAGATAATTTCCTTTTCATAGATGTCGGAAATTTTGGTATCTGCCGAGGAGAGAATGATTTTCTTCAGCGATACCCGCCCCAGCAAATGCTGCCTATTGTCTACCACATAGATCGAATAGATTTTCTCCACCTTCTCGGCTTGGCGACGGATCTCCTCAATGGTCTGGACCACGTTCCAGTTTTTGTTGGCTTTGATGAATTCCTTGGCCATCAACCCGCCCGCAGAGTCCTCGTCGTAGCGAAGGAGGTCCAGGATGTTGGCTGACTTTTCCCGCTCCTGCAAGTGACTGATGACATCCTCGCGTTCCTTAGCAGGCATCAGGATCAGGATATCTGCAGCATCATCGGACTCCATTTGGTCGATCAGCAGGGCCAGCTCCGTGGGCTCGAGCTCCTTGATGACCATGCCGAGCGGATCTTCATCCATTTCGATCAGGATATCAGCAGCCATCGAAGGGTTCAAAAGCCGCAGCACATATATGGCCTCGTCCATATTGAGCTCATCGAGCAGGGAGGCGATATCAGCCACATTGGCCCCATCCAGCGATTGGATGATCAGCTCATTGTGTTGGGATTCGATGTTTTCCTGCAAGCTCTCCAAAAACTCCTTGGACAGCTCAAATGACTTTATTTGTTCCAAGATGGCTGAAGTTTAAGGGTGAGTTGCACAAAATCCGCGACGTCGAGTTGCTCGGCTCGCAGGTCCAAGACCGGATCCAATTTCAATTCCTCAGACAGGCCCAAGGCCTTCAGGGAATTCCTGAGCGTTTTTCTTCGGGTGCCAAAACCTTGCTTGACGACGCGGAAGAATAGCTTTTCATCACAGGCAAGTCGCTCGGTCGTGTTCCTTTTCAATCGGATCACACCCGAATGAACCTTGGGCGGCGGATTGAATACGCCCGGCGGTACGGTAAAAAGATACTCTATATCATAGAAGGCCTGCAGCAAGACCGACAGAATGCCGTATTCCTTGCTGCCTTTGGGGGATGCGATGCGTTGCGCCACTTCCCGCTGCAGCATGCAGACCACTTCGGTCACTTGGTTTCTTTCCTCCAAGACCTTGAAGAAAATCTGGGAGGAAATATTGTAGGGAAAATTTCCAGCGACGATGTAAGGCCCGTTCATGATCGGGGAGAAATCCTTGCGGAGATAATCCGCCTCGATGATTCGCTCGCCCAAGTCGGGGTACTTCCCATGTAGGTACACGATGGACTCATGGTCGACATCCACCAGGTACAGATCCCAATCCTTGCGCAGCAAAAAATCCGTCAACACACCCATCCCCGGACCGATCTCGAGGACCTTGTTGGTCCCCTGATGCCCGGTCAGGCTGCCGGCGATTCGCTCAGCGATACTGAGATCGGTGAGAAAATGCTGCCCAAGGTGTTTTTTGGCTTTGACGTTTTGGATGTGCGCCATGAAAATTATTTCTATAAATTGCAGGTCAAAAATAAGAGAATTATCACAAAGGCATAGGATTAATTTACCCGCAGGGTGAATGGATGCCAAGCCGATTTGGCCTTCGGTTGCCTGATTTTGGCTTGTTTTTGTTTGTGTAACTCTTTTTTCCAACGTTTCTTTTCAATCAAATACATGAACCCAAGAAAAAACAAGCCAGTCATCGGAATCAGTATCGGAGATATCAACGGAATCGGACCGGAAGTCACTTTGAAAGCTTTGATGGACAACCGCATCCTGAGATTGGTGACTCCTTTGATATATGCCCACGGCAAAGCGATCACTTTTTACAGGAAACACCTCGGTTTGGAGGATTTCAACTTCATGCAGATCAAAAACATCCAAGAAGTCCACCACAAGAAAGTCAATCTCATCAATGTGGTCGAGGAGAGTCCCGAAGTGATGCCCGGCGCGGAGACCCAAGAAGCTGGAAAATTGGCCTTGGCGGCGCTCAACCATGCCATCAAGGACCTCAAAGACGGCAGCATCGAAGCCCTTGTCACCGCTCCGCTCAATAAGCACAATATCAATTCCGAGACGGTGAAGTTTGTAGGCCACACGGAATACCTGACCGAGGCGCTAGGTGTCAAAGACAGTCTGATGTTCCTCGTTTCGGAGGATATCCGCGTGGGCTTGGTGACGGGCCATCTCCCACTCAGCGAGGTCAGCAAGCAGGTGACTGCAGATCGGATCAAATCCAAACTTGAAATCATGCTGCAGTCATTGAAGAATGATTTTGGCGTAGGAAAACCAAAAATCGCGGTCCTCGGTCTGAATCCCCATGCGGGCGAAGAAGGACTTTTGGGTACCGAAGAAAACAACATCATCAAGCCGGTGATCAAAGAATACAAAGACAAGGGGCAATTGGTATTTGGACCTTATCCCGCCGATGGGTTTTTCGGCATGCTGCAGCATAAGAAGTTTGACGGCATCCTTGCCATGTACCACGACCAGGGTCTGATTCCTTTCAAATCCATGGCTTTTGAGACCGGGGTCAATTTCACGGCCGGACTACCTGTAGTACGCACCTCTCCGGACCATGGCACTGCTTACAACATTGCCGGAAAAAACCAAGCCGACGAAGGCTCTATGCGGGAAGCCGTCCTCGCTGCCTACGACATCATCCGCCACAGGGGCGGTTGGGATGAGAGTGGGGAAAGTTGAGGGAGAAACGAGAGATTAGAGGCGGGAACCAAGAGACAAGAAGCAAGAGGGGTAGGTAGAACGGAAATCCCAATAACCAATGACCAATAACTTAATAACCTAATAACTTTCCAACCTTCTAACTCAATAACTCAATAACCAATAACGAAAATAAAGTGAGCGGTCCGACTAAAGACGCTAGCATTGACAGCCAAAATCGATTGACTTTGCTATAAAGACGAGGACTGAAATTCCCTTTGGGTTTTATGCCTGTAAATTATTTGAAGCCGAATTTTATTTTTCCGGAGCATTTCTCTAAATTTGCGATCTTGATTGAAGAAACGAGGCCGTGAAACTCATCAAAGCATATGAAATCGATGTCATCAGGCTAAAGGATGGCAGGCACGCTTTCAAGTTTGAGGTAGGCGACAAGTTCTTCGAGCACTATCAGGCAAATGATTGGCTCAACGGCGCCAATATTGAAGTTGACGTAAATCTTACCAAAACAGTCTCGGTGATGGAGGTGGATTTCCATATCCACGGCACTGTCAACCTGACTTGTGACCGGAGTTTGGAACCGTTTGACGAGCCTTTGGACTTGCACGAAAAGGTGGTTTACAAATACGGCCCCGTAGAAGAGGAGATCAGTGAAGATGTCTTCATGATTACCAAAGACACGCCGAGCGTCAACGTGGCACAGTTGATCTACGAGTACATTCTCTTGGCTTTGCCGGCAAAAAAGATCCACCCGGATTATCGGACAGCCGAAGACGAGGAAGAGGATGAGGAATTCGAATCCGAAATCGAATCGTTTATGGACGAATTAGAGGAAGAAGATGAAATTCCCTCGGATGAAGAGGAATCAAAAGAAGAAAGAGTAGACCCTAGATGGGATATATTGAAAAAATTGAAAAACGACGAATAATCTTAATTAGACATAGAAATGGCACATCCTAAACACAAAATTTCGACAACCAGGAGGGACAAAAGGAGAACTCACTATAAATTGACAGCACCAGGACTTTACAAATGCCCTACCACAGGTGAACTCCATCTGCCACACAGAGCATTCTGGTTGGATGGCAAATTGTACTACAAAGGTCAAGTGATCCAAGAAAAAGAAACGACTGCATAATTTACGGTCGACTGAAAACCATATAAGAATCCATTCTGGGAAACCGGAATGGATTTTTTTGTTGCCCGTTCTGTTCGGCAACGCCAAAAACAATCCCGATTGATTTGGGAATGGCAATATACCAAAACAGACCCTAGGAGCCCATTTTTCGACTGAAGTCGCAAAAGCCAAAAAACTTTGGTGGAAATGGACATTTTAGATAATTTTGTCGCCTTGACTTCGGAACAGGGACTCCTAATCACCGAAGATTTGACATTCTCAAATAAGCCAGCATCTGAGGTATCCATTCTCTTGGAAATGCCTTCAAAACCACAAGTATGAAAAAAACCAGAGCAGTCATTACCGGCGTACACGGATGGGTTCCGGATTACGTCCTGACCAACCGTGAGCTCGAAACCATGGTCGACACCAATGACGAATGGATCGTCACCAGGACAGGCATCAAGGAAAGGAGGATCCTAAAAGGTGAAAACAAAGGCACCTCCGTAATCGGGATCAATGCCGTCAAAGGCTTGCTTGAAAAAACCAACACCAACCCAGAGGACATCGAACTCATCATTTGCGCGACGGTCACGCCTGACATGCCCTTTCCCGCCACAGCCAATATCATCGCTGATGGCGTGGGCGCGACAAAAAGCTACAGTTTTGACATCTCAGCTGCCTGTTCGGGATTCCTTTACGCCCTTACCATGGGCAGCCAGTTTATCGAAACAGGCATGCATAAAAAAGTTATCGTCGTTGGGGCAGACAAAATGTCGGCCATCATAGATTACCAAGACAGGGCTACCTGCATCATTTTTGGCGACGGCGGAGGCGCGGTACTATTGGAACCCACAGAGGAAGAAGTCGGCGTGATGGATTCCCTTTTGCTATCGGACGGATCTGGCGCCCCTTACCTACATATGAAAGCAGGCGGAAGCCGTAAGCCCGCCACTGCGGAAACAGTCGCAGCACGGGAACATTATGCTTACCAAGAAGGATCTACGGTATTTAAGTTTGCAGTAACCAATATGGCCGAGGTCAGTGCCCAAATCATGGATCGGAACCAACTGGTCGCAGACGATATCGCATGGCTTGTCCCCCACCAAGCCAACAAACGTATCATCGATGCCACAGCCAACCGCATGGGCATAGGCCCAGAAAAAGTCATGCTCAACATTGAGCGCTATGGCAACACAACCGCAGGGACGCTCCCGCTTTGTCTTTGGGACTATGAATCCCAGCTAAAGAAAGGGGACAACATCATTCTCGCTGCCTTCGGCGGCGGCTTCACCTGGGGATCGATTTACCTCAAGTGGGGATATGACCCAAAATAAAGCAATAACCAATTTAGAGATACAAGAATAATGGCAACTACAGCAGATTTCAAAACCGGATTGTGCCTTGAAATGAACAATGACATCTACACCATTGTGGATTTCCAGCACGTGAAACCCGGAAAAGGGGGCGCATTCGTGAGAACAAAACTCAAGAGTCTTACCTCCGGCAAAGTGCTGGACAAAACCTACACGGCGGGTGAAAAAGTCGTCACAGCCAGAGTCGAGAAAAGACCCCACCAGTTTATCTACCAAGATGACTTCGGCTACAATTTCATGGACACTGAGTCTTTCGAACAGATTTCCATCCAGGAAAAACTCATCGAAAGGCCCAAGTTGCTGAAGGAAGGACAAATGGTAGATGTATTGGTACATGCCGAAACAGAGACTCCGCTCTCCGTGGAACTTCCACCTTTTGTAGAACTGATGATTACCTACACAGAACCCGGCATCAAGGGTGACACAGCCACAAACGCCATGAAGCCAGCTACTTTGGAGACCGGTGCGGTAGTGATGGTGCCGCTTTTTGTGGATCAGGACATCATGATCAGGGTGGATACCCGGGATGGTTCTTATTCCGAAAGAGTAAAATAATTTCCGGAAGCTATGTGATTTGGTTAAATTACATAGCTTCTTTGTTTGATTACCAACCTTAACAGGATCCAGAATAGCCAATGGGTCCAAAAATCTAAAATCATGAAAGCAAAAGAAATCCAGGATTTAATTGACTTCATTTCCAATTCAGGACTCGCCGAAGTCAAAATCGAAACCGAAGAATTCAAATTGTCAATCAAAAAATACGCAGAAGCGCCAACTGTAAAGGTTGAGACGCTCCCGATGGCAGCACCCGTAGCAGTCGCCCAACCTGTGGCGGCGGCACCTGTAGCTGCTGCACCCGCACCTGCCCCTGCGCCAGCCAAAGAAGATACCTCCAGATACGTCGAGATCAAATCCCCGATGATTGGTACATTCTACAGAACTCCCAATCCGGATTCGGACAATTTTGTGAACGTTGGGGATACCGTATCCGCGGGACAGACCGTATGCATTATCGAAGCCATGAAGCTTTTCAATGAAATCGAATCCGAGGTGTCCGGAAAGATTGTCAAGATACTTGTCGAAAACGCAACCCCAGTCGAATATGACCAGCCGCTTTTCCTTGTAGACCCAGCAGGATAATTTTTGTATCACCAACCCGAAATCCCGTGTTCAAGAAAATACTTATAGCGAATCGTGGAGAAATTGCCCTGAGGGTGATCCGTTCCTGCAAGGAAATGGGCATCAAGACCGTGGCCGTCTACTCCACCGCCGACAAAGACAGCCTCCACGTCCGTTTTGCGGATGAGGCAGTCTGTATCGGACCTCCCCCAAGCAGGGAATCCTATCTCAACATACCCAGAATCATCGCGGCAGCCGAAATCACCAATGCTGACGCTATCCATCCCGGCTATGGATTCCTGTCCGAAAATGCCGAGTTCTCCAGAATTTGTGAGGAATACGGCATCAAGTTCATCGGTGCAAGCCCTGAGATGATCAATAAAATGGGAGACAAAGCGACCGCCAAAGCGACCATGAAGGAAGCAGGCGTGCCGACAATCCCGGGTTCGGAAGGACTATTGGAAAGCATCGAACAGGGCGTCAAGATCGCCAACGAAATGGGCTACCCAGTCATCCTAAAGGCCACAGCCGGTGGTGGCGGACGCGGTATGCGGATCGTGAAGTCCGAAAGTGAATTCAAAAAAGCCTGGGACGACGCCCGGCAAGAAGCGGGTGCAGCCTTCGGAAACGACGGGCTTTATCTCGAAAAATTCGTTGAGGAGCCCCGCCATATCGAAATCCAAATCGTCGGTGACAGCACAGGAAGGGCTTGCCATCTCTCAGAAAGGGACTGTTCCATTCAAAGAAGGCACCAAAAACTGGTGGAGGAAACCCCTTCTCCCTTCATGACCGACGAACTCCGGGAAGCCATGGGCAAAGCAGCCATCAAAGGTGCAGAAGCCATTGCCTATGAAGGCGCGGGAACAATCGAATTTTTGGTCGACAAAAACCGCAACTTCTACTTTATGGAGATGAACACCCGTATCCAGGTGGAGCATCCCATTACCGAGGAAGTCACTGATTTTGACTTGATCAAGGAACAAATCAAAGTGGCGGCGGGTGAGAAAATCTCCGGCAGGAATTATTTTCCGAAACTGTATTCCATGGAATGCCGAATCAATGCCGAGGACCCCGCCAACGGTTTCAGGCCAAGCCCAGGTAAAATCCTTAACCTCCACATGCCGGGAGGAAAGGGCGTACGGGTCGACAGCCACGTGTATGCAGGTTACGTCATTCCACCGAACTATGACTCCATGATCGCCAAGCTGATCGTCAGGGGACAATCAAGGGAAGAGGTAATCGTCAGGATGAAGCGCGCCTTGGAGGAATTTGTGATCGATGGCATCAAAACCACCATCCCCTTCCATATTGCGCTCTTGGACAACGTCGACTTCAGAAAAGGAAACTTCACTACGAAGTTCCTTGAGACCTTTGATTTCTCTGTGATCAAAGCCTAGGCAAACAAAAAAGGATAAATGGAGCCCGGACCTGTGTCTGGGCTTTTTTGTTGGAAAAAACCCAAACCTGCTGACATGCTTTGGCACAAATCGACAGGGTCTTGGGAAAAAACCTTAATTTTGCGCCTCGAAAAGCCTTTCAAATCATCGATGTCGTTAGCAACTAAATATAACCCCGCAGAAGCCGAAGCCAAATGGTACGCCTATTGGATGGCCAATGGTTTTTTTTCATCCAAAGTTGATCCTTCCAAAGAACCCTATACCATCGTCATTCCCCCGCCCAACGTGACGGGCGTCCTGCACATGGGCCATATGCTCAACAATACGATCCAAGACGTATTGATCAGAAAGGCCCGCATGCAAGGCAAAAACGCCTGCTGGGTACCCGGGACTGACCACGCGTCCATCGCTACAGAAGCCAAGGTCGTTTCCATGCTGAAAGAAAGGGGAATCGACAAAAAATCGATCACCCGGGAGGAATTCCTCAAGTATTCCTGGGAATGGAAGGAAAAGTACGGCGGCATTATCCTCGAGCAACTCAAAAAGCTCGGTGCATCCTGCGATTGGGATCGTACCAAGTTTACCATGGACCCCGACCTCAGCGATGCGGTGATCTCGGTTTTCGTCGATCTGTACAACAAAGGAAAAATTTACCGTGGCGTCCGCATGGTCAATTGGGACCCGCAGGGCAAGACCGCCTTGTCGGATGACGAGGTGATCATGAAGGAGATTTCCTCCAAACTTTACTACATCCGCTACAAAATCGAAGGATCGGAGGCGGAATATTTGACCATCGCCACCACCCGGCCCGAAACCATCATGGCCGATGTAGCCATCTGTATCAATCCCAATGACCTGCGATTTGCCCATTTGAAGGGGAAAAAGGCCATAATTCCATTGATCAACCGCGCAGTTCCCATCATCGAAGACGAGTACGTGGATATGGAATTTGGTACCGGCTGCCTGAAAGTCACCCCGGCCCACGACGTCAACGACTACGAACTGGGAATCAAACACAGACTCCCCGTTATCGACATCCTCAACGACGATGGCAAGCTCAATGAAAAAGCCCAAATCCTTGTCGGTGAGGACCGATTCATAGCGCGGAAAAAGATAGGCAAGCTGCTCGACGAAATCGGTCAGTTGGAAAAAATAGAAGACTACAAATCCAACGTGGGCCATTCAGAGCGGACAGATGCGGTCATCGAACCGAAGCTTTCCCTGCAGTGGTTTTTGAAAATGGAGGAAATCACCAAACCCGCGTTGAGCGCGGTGATGGACGATGTCATCCAATTGTATCCACCCAAGTTCAAGAACATGTACAGGGCATGGATGGAAAATGTACGCGATTGGTGCATTTCCCGGCAACTCTGGTGGGGCCACCAAATCCCCGCTTTCTATCTGCCGAACGGAGAGTTTGTGGTGGCCAAAACCAAAGAAACAGCCCTTGAGATCGCCAATGCCAAGTTCGGTACCAATTTCGCAATCGAAGAGCTCAAGCAGGACGAGGACGTGTTGGACACCTGGTTTTCGTCTTGGCTATGGCCGATTTCGGTTTTCGATACAGACGTGTTTTCGACCGGAAAGCCGAATGAAGACCTCAAGTACTACTATCCTACCAACGATCTGGTGACGGCCCCCGAAATCCTTTTCTTCTGGGTGGCGCGGATGATCATCGCTGGATACGAATACCTGGGTGAAAAGCCATTCAGAAACGTCTACCTCACGGGCATCGTGCGCGACAAATTGGGCCGGAAAATGTCCAAGTCGCTGGGCAATTCTCCGGATCCATTGGACCTTATCGCCAATTATGGAGCGGACGGCGTCAGGACGGGAATGCTCTTCTCCTCCCCTGCCGGCAATGACCTTCCCTTTGACGAAAAACTCGTCGAGCAAGGCCGGAACTTCGCCAACAAGATCTGGAATGCTTTCCGTCTTGTAAAGGGCTGGGAAATCGACGAAAACGCTAGCGGTGATGCCAATGCAGCATCGATCGACTGGTTTGAAAACCGGTTCCAACAGGCGCTAGCCGAAATCGAGGACCATTTCGACAAGTTCAGGATTTCCGATGCGCTGATGGCCACCTATAAATTGGTATGGGATGATTTCTGCTCTTGGTACTTGGAAATGATCAAACCAGCCTACCAACAGCCTATCGACAGGCCGACCTTGGACAAAACAATTGGGCTTTTCGAAGATATCCTCAAAATCCTGCATCCCTTCATGCCTTTCCTCACCGAGGAACTGTGGCAGCAGATGAGGGAAAGGTCTACCGCGGAAGCCTTGATCATATCGTCTTGGCCAACTGCGAAATCCTTTGACGAAAAACCGATTGTTGAAGCCAGTCAGGTATTCGAGGTCGTGTCACAGGTCCGGAATACACGCAACGCGAAAGGCATTTCCCCAAAGGAAAGCCTCAGCCTCGCCATCAATACCAAGCAGCCTGGGTTGTACCAAAAATTCGAGGCCGTGCTGAAGAAACTGGCGAACCTTTCGGAACTCCAATTCGGGGAAAAGGTCGACAACGCGATCAGCTTTGTGGTCAAGGCAGACGAATGCTTTATCCCAATGGCGGCTGAAGTGGATGTCGAAAAAGAACGCGAAAACCTGAGCAAGGAATTGGAATACACCAAAGGCTTTTTGGCAACGGTGATGAAAAAATTGGAAAACGAGCGCTTTGTAAGCTCGGCACCTGCTGCCGTGGTCGAAACGGAGCGCAAAAAACAAGCCGACGCCGAAGCCAAAATCAAGACATTGGAAGAGTCGCTGGCGAAGCTATCCTAATTGCTATTTAGAAATCAAAGAATTGGAAACCACCACTCAACGGGAAGTTGTGTGGTGGTTTTTTGTCTTTATTACTTTATGTTTAAGAACAATAAATTAAGTTTAACCGTGTAAACATACATGTTACACTTTCAAATCTGTTCTCCATGAGAAATTCTTTTAAACTCGCCTTGATTTTTGTTGTCTTTATGGGTTTTCAAGCCTGTGATCAGTCTGAGGAAAATACTCCTGATATCACCCAAGAGGAATTCCCGGACCTGAAGATTTTCCTGGACAGATTTGAAACGGAGGCGAAACGGAGAGGCTATAATTTCAATTTTTCAGGCTTGGACATTGCCTACGTCGATGAAATCCGGCTCTCAGACAATACTACTTACTGTGGAATTGGCTACAACAGGAATCCTCAAACAGGAAGAAGAACCGTGCTTATTTCCAAAAATCCAACTTGTGGATGGTCCTCAAAATCTGACTTGGACCGTGAAAGTCTTTTTTTTCATGAATTGGGGCACGCATTTTTAAATCTGCCTCATGATGAGACTAAAATGTGCAACGGTCGGTATCTGAGTATGATGACTGAGGTAGTAAATCAAATTTCCCTATACAAGGAAAATGAACCTGAGCTTCGGGAATATTATCTAGATGAGTTATTTGACAGATTAGCTGCCAACGAACAGTGCATTGATTTTGGGCAAAATTTTGCAGAAAATCCGGTTTTTTTCAAAAATGAGTTATCTGACCCCTTTTGGAGTTTCTCTAACGATAATGGCAATTACGCAGTATCAAGAGGAATTCATCCGAATTCAAGCACCACGTTTTTGGGAATTTCTTCTACAGGAAATGGCCAAAATACAGGCTATATCTACAAACAGCTCGAAGTTCCCAATATCCCCGAAGGCGCCACGGTGATTTTGCGTACAAAAGTCAATGCGGAAAATTTGGAAGGACCTGGGGTAGCTATTGCTATGAGGGTTTACGATACAAAAATCGGCACAACAGGAGCCTCTGTCAATGAATCCCATACGCTGACCACAGAACCTAACCCCGTAAATGGAAAATTGGAAAATCATGTGTTGGAATTACAGCTTCCGAATTTTACGAGAAAAACAATTTTCCTCATTCCGTTCGCCGTCATGATGCCCGGAACCAAAGGACAGGCATTTTTTGATGATTTTGAGATTTTGGTTGAGCCGAAGTAAATAATCAGGTGAATTTAAAGTATACTCAATTTGAAAAATAGATAGGCTGGAAGCTTCGGGATACACTGTTTACGATCTATTGCTCGTTAATGGACCCTTTTGGAAAAGGGTCTTTCTATTTTTTCGTTCCTGTTTCCCTAAAAACTAAAAATACCCCGCACAAGCTATTGACTTGAATCGCGATTTTTACAATCTTAGGCACCACACAAAAAGAATTCTTTTACTGCTGATCACCTACTTGGCACAAGAGCATTTTTTTGTGAAGCCAAAACCCGTTTTTACCCCATTTTCCCACACTATGACAAGAGAAGAACAACTGCAATTTTGCAGGCAATGCGTAAACCGCAGATTTGATGCCGAACATGGACTGGTCTGTGCCCTCACCGGGGAGGTTGCTGCTTTCGAGAGCGAATGCCCTGATTTCTCCGAAGACGGAAACGTCAAACTACAGGAGTCAAATGGACGTTTCGTAGCTCCTTTATCCGAACTGCGGGGTGAACAAAATCTGCCGCTGGGTCTTTCCGCGGGCATCATTGCCGGATCCTTGGGGGCAATCCTGTGGGGAGTAATTACCGTAGCGACCGGCTTCCAAATCGGGTATATGGCGCTGGCCATTGGCTTCGGCGTGGGACTCGCAATTAGGCAGATGGGGAAAGGAATCGACCAAATATTCGGTATCAGTGGCGCTATCATTGCCTTGTCGAGCTGCTTATTGGGAAATTTCTTCAGCGTGATCGGATTTCTCTCCAATCAAGAAAACCTCGGATACATCGAGACACTTTTCCTGTTCGACTATTCCTACCTGCCTGATGTCATGATGGAGACATTTAGTGGTATCGACCTGGTGTTTTACGCCATCGCCGTAGTGCAAGGGTATAAATTTTCGTTTCGGAAAATCGGGGAAGAATAAGAAAGAATCTTAGCAAAAATTCATCCTTTAGATTCGATCCAAGGGATGAATTTTTTTTTATCCCTTTCGCACAAACTCAGACTTCAATGCCATCGCACCGAAACCTTCGATTTTGCAGTCGATATTGTGGTCACCTTCGACCAAGCGGATATTTTTGACTTTGGTACCGGCTTTGATCGCTTTCACTGCACCTTTGACGGGAAGGTCCTTGACCACGACTACCGTATCGCCGTCAGCCAGGATATTGCCGTTTGCATCTTTCACGACAAATGCTCCAATTTCTCCGGCAACTTCTGCCACCCATTCAAATCCACATTCGGGACAAACGAGTTTTCCGTCCATTTCATATCCATAAAGTGAATTGCAGGCAGGGCAAGGAGGTTTTTTTTCCATGTGGTAAATGTAGAGCGTTTTTTGGGGAATGGAAGTTTATTTTTGATCCTTCGAGAACGAAAAATTACTTATCAAAGGTATCTTCAAACCATTTTTAGTATATTTATTATCAATGATTTACAAGAAAATCATCGTCAATATTCCGCAAAAAAGTTCGAGATTTTTCCCATCCCAAAACCCAAATAACCATGAAAACACACATTGCTTTAGCTTTCCTGATTTCAGCATTGTTGGTGTCAACACCCTTCATTGCTAGTGCCCAAGAAATGACCAAACAAGGCTATCTGGAAAAAAGCCGAAAACAGAAAAGAACGGGGTTCATCCTGTTGGGAGGAGGAACAGCCTTTGTAGGTGTCGGGGCGATTGTAATAGCCACCAATACAGTCAGTTACACTATCACCTGTATTGGTTTGAATTGTTCCCAGACGGCGGGAAATGGAGTTGAAGCAGGTGGCGTGATGATATTGATTGGTGCACTGTCCGCCGCAGCCAGCATTCCGCTCTTCATCAGCGCTGGGAACAACAGGAAAAAAGCCGCGGAAATGAGTTTCTCCAATGAACCGATATATGTCCCAAAATATGCCGGAAACCTGCCGAGGGCGGTTCCTTCAATCACTTTGAAAATCCGGATTTAGGCGAAGTTTCTTTTTATAATTCTCAATCGCAGGTGTTTTCGAAATCCGAAAGCATTTGCGATTTTTTTTTGTTGATTGAATTGCCGGAAAATCGTCCTGAAGGTTTAGAGTTCCCAATCCAAAGGCAAATCCTTTTATAATTTCAATTGCTTTTTCCTCCCTCAGCCCCGATCTTCCAACATCATTGAGTCAATAAAACTTTACCCATGAAACCATCCAAAAAGACTACAGAACAGTCAAGAGGGGATTTTATCAATAACGCAGCAATCGCCTCCTCGATTTTTATCGTCCCAAGACATGTTCTGGGAGGTTTCGGCTTCACTGCCCCTTCTGACCATCTCAATCTCGCGACCATCGGCGCCGGAGGCAAGGGAATAGATCCGGTTTTTGGCATCAGTGGGGCGGTGATTGCGTTGTTGAGCTGTATGTTGGGGAATTTCCTGATCATCATCGGCTTTGTTGCCAATCAGGAAAGCCAGGGATATATCGATACCCTGTTTCTATTCTATTATTCCTTTTTGCCGGATGTGATGATCGGAACCTTCAGTGGCATCGACCTGGTATTTTACGCCATCGCCGTAGTGCAAGGGTATAAATTTTCGCTTCGGAAAATCGGGGAAGAATAAGAAAGAAGCTTAGCAAATATTCATCCTTTGGATTCGATCCAAGGGATGAATATTTTTTTATCCCTTTCGCACGAACTCAGACTTCAATGCCATCGCACCGAAACCTTCGATTTTGCAGTCGATATTGTGGTCACCTTCGACCAAGCGGATATTTTTGACTTTGGTACCGGCTTTGATCGCTTTCACTGCACCTTTGACGGGCAGGTCTTTGACCACGACTACCGTATCGCCATCAGCCAGGATATTGCTGTTTGCATCTTTCACGACAAATGCTCCAATTTCTTCCGCAACTTCTGCCACCCATTCAAATCCACATTCGGGACAAACGAGTTTGCCGTCGATTTCATATCCACAAAGTGAACTGCAGGCGGGGCAAGCGGGTATTTTTTCCATGGGATAAAGCAGGGCGTTTTTCGGGGAATGGAAGTTTATTTTTGACCCTTCGAGAATGAAAAATTACTTATCAAAGGTATCTTCAAACCATTTTTAGTATATTTATTATCAATGATTTACAAGAAAATCATCGTCAATATTCTGCAAAAAAGTTCGAGATTTTTCCCATCCCAAAACCCAAATAACCATGAAAACACACATTGCTTTAGCTTTCCTGATTTCAGCATTGTTGGTGTCAACACCCTTCATTGCTAGTGCCCAAGAAATGACCAAACAAGACTATCTGGAAAAAAGCCGAAAAAAGACAAAAGCTGGTGCCATCCTTTTGGGAGGCGGAATTGTCTTGTTTTCGATCGGAGGCACATTGATGGCCGTAAGCGGTTTAGACCAATTAACCTCATGCATTGGAGGAAATTGCTCCTCAGGCGCGGAAGATGGCTTTGCAGCAGGCACCGTGATGATGTGGGTCGGCGGATTATCAGTTGTCGGCAGCATCCCACTCCTTATCAGCGCTGGTAAAAACAAGAAAAAAGCCGCGGCATTGAGTTTCACCAACGAGCCGATATATCTCCCAAAATATGCCGGAAACCTGCCGAGAGCAGTTCCTTCAATCACTTTGAAAATTAGAATTTGAGTAAAGACACTGTTCATCAACCTCAATCGCAGGTGTTTTCGAAATCCGAAAGCATTTGCGATTTTTTTTTGATCGAATTGCCAGAAAATCGTCCTGAAGGTTTAAACTTCCCAATCCAACGGGAAATCCTTTTATAATTTCAATTGGATTTTCCTCGCTCAGCCCCTATCTTCCAACATCATTAAGTCAATAAAACTTTACCCATGAAACCATCCAAAAAGACTACAGAACAGTCAAGAAGGGATTTTATCAAAAACGCAGCAATCGCCTCCTCGATTTTTATCGTCCCAAGACATGTTCTGGGCGGTGTCGGCTTCACTGCCCCTTCTGACCAGCTCAACCTCGCTGCCATCGGCGCCGGAGGCAAGGGAATTTCCGATATCAAAAACGCCTCTGTCAACGGCAGGGAGCGTGTCGTCGCTCTCTGTGACGTGGACTTCTCGGGCTCCGCCAAGCAGTCAATCGCCAATTTCCCCAATGCCAAGCTCTATGCCGACTACAGGGAGATGCTCGACAAGGAAAAAGATATCGATGCAGTCACCATCTCGACGCCGGACCATGTGCATGGCCCCGCTGCCAAATACGCCATGGAACGCGGCAAACATGTCTATGTACAGAAACCACTCACGCACAATATCCGGGAGGCCCGTCTGCTGACCGAACTGGCCCGGGAGAAGAAAGTCGTCACCCAAATGGGCAACCAAGGCGCTTCCAATCCACTGCTCGGCATGGTCCAAAAATGGGTGGATTCGGGCAAATTGGGCAAAATCGCTGAAGTGAAAATATGGACCAACCGTCCCGTATGGCCTCAGGGGTTTGCCTTTCCCCAACCTGACCCAAGCAAAAAACCAAATGACCTGAATTGGGACCTATGGCTTGGCCCATCGGCCGAAATCCCATACACACCCAATCTCCATCCCTTCAATTGGCGGGGATGGTGGGATTACGGCACGGGTGCGCTGGGTGATGTCGGCTGCCACCTGGTCGATATTCCCTTTAGGACTTTGGGACTGCACTACCCCTTGGATGCAGAATGCAGCGTAGGGACGGTATTCACCAAAATGTGGACGCCAGACTACAATCCCGAAGGCTGCCCTGCTTCGTCTTTCATCACGATCAACTTTGCGGCAACACCAAAGAGCAAATCCCCCATCCAAATGACCTGGAGCGACGGGGGCATAAGGCCGTCGAGGCCATCCATTATTCCTGCCGATATGGACATGGGCGGCGCAAATTCCGCCAATGGAGTCCTCATCATCGGGGAAAATGGCGTGATTTCGACCAATATCAACGACAGCTCGCCGCTGATGCCGAAGCTATTCCTCAATGACGGCACCACCGAATTCGGCCCAGAAAAAACAGACAACCCCGAACCCGAATATGGCCATCAACGCAAGTGGGTGGATGCCTGCAAAGCGGGATTTGGCAGCGCGGAACACAAGGCGCTTACTTCTTCCTTCGACTATGCGGGTCCAATGACAGAAACCGTCCTTATGGGCAACCTGGCCATCAGAAGCTACATGCTCCGCAGACAAAATGCACAGGGGCAAATGGAGTTTTACGGCCGTAGGAAACTGCTGTGGGATGGCAACAACATGCGCATCACCAACTTTGAGGACGCCAATCAATTTGTCGGCCGGGAATACAGAAAGGGATTTGAAGTCTGATTTTCCCTGAAATCCGATCCAAATGCCAAGCCACGAGCCCGCCTCCCAAAGTCTATGGTCCGGAAGGTCCGCTGAGACTATCCAATATTGGCACCAAGCAGTGAAATGCCAAAAGCCGTCGGATAAGCCCCATGGTACTGGCAAAAGCATATCGCTACTTGGCTATGCCGTGGATGCGGGCGTACAGCGCAACTCAGGACGAACTGGCAGTGCTGATGGCCCCGACGCGATTCGGAAAATGATGGCAGGAATGGGATTTCATTTGGACAACGGGATTCCCATATACGACTTTGGCAACATTGGCACGGTCGGGGACGATCTGGAGGAAACACAAATTTGGGTGAAGGAATGGGTACTGGAAAGGCTCCAATCCCATTCCTTTCCACTCCTATTGGGTGGCGGGCATGATTTGGCCTATGCCCATGGAAAAGCAGCAATGGATTTCTGTCTCAGCAAAGGCGAAAAACTCGGCATCATCAATTTGGATGCGCATTTTGACCTGCGGCCCCTGCTTTTGGGAAAAGGACATTCGGGCTCACCATTTTTTCAATTGTCAGAAGAGTACCCAAAGGACTTCCAATACCTCTGCCTCGGTATCCAAAGGGCAGGAAATCCACCTATCCTATTTGAAATCGCCGAAACAAAAAAGGTGCGATGGATGGAAATGGGCGATTTTTCGATCAGTAACTGGGAGTACATCAGAGAAGCCTTGGACCATTTTTGCAGCAATGTCAATAAAATCTACCTGAGTATCGATTTGGACGGTTTTTCATCGGCTTTTGCACCGGGAGTGAGTGCACCTTCCCCGATGGGTTTTTCGCCGGAACTCGCCTCCAAAGTCCTCAATTGGATCGCCGATTCCGGCAAACTGCTTTGCATGGACGTGGTGGAATTGAATCCCCAGTTTGACCAAGACAATGCCACGGCGAGGTTGGCTGCAAGATGTAGTGAGCAGGTTTTGCATCGACTTTTTGGCCATCAAAAAGACTGATTTTTCTTGACCACAATCACCTGAAAATGTGATCATTGTCACGGTATTTTGGATTATTTTTTTGGAATTTTCACTTGTTAAAAAAATCCAATAACACATCTAAACTACTCTAACCATGGGCTCTATAACTAAACGTGACAGAAGTTTTTGGCCAAAGGTGGTTCAAGACTTCTTCGGAACCGAAAACCCCTTCGACTGGGATGAAAAAAACTGGTTCCCCGCAAAATCCTTTGAAGTTCCTTCCTGCAACGTGATCGAAAACGAGAAGGAATTCAAATTGGAAATGTCCGCTCCCGGCTTTGAGAAAAAAGACTTCAAAGTCGAGGTCAGCGATGGTATCCTCCACATCAGTGCCGAAAAGGAAAACAAGGTGGAGGAAGAAAAGGAAAACTACCGCAAGAAAGAATTCTCCTACTCTAGCATCAGGAGGTCCTTCAGTCTCCCAGAGTATGTGAAGGATGATGGCATTGACGCCAAGTACGAAAATGGTATTCTCCACGTGGTGGTCCCAAAAAAATCCGTTGAAAGCACAAAGCCCAAAAAGGCAATTACCGTAGGTTAGTTGTTGTTTTCAGTAGGCGAAGCCCCGGTCTAATTGGCCGGGGCTTTTTGTTGCTACCAGATGGAAATTGAAAAAAACGCAGGGTCAAATTTGGATAATTTGACTTATTTTGAAACTCAGTTTCGACATCCAGCACCATGAGAAAAATTTGCCGCGTGATCGCCTGGACGGTATTATGGGTACTGCCTACCTTGGCCAACGCCCAAACCTTCCGCATTTTTGAGAAACCGATCATTTTCGATGAGGAGCGGGAAAAATTATCGCTGGAGTACCTCGAGAAAAGACACGGAATCCTGCAGGAAACCGCCACCATCCAACCCAAAATGGTCGTCGTCCACTGGACAGCAATCAATACCTTGGAAACGACCTTTGATGTATTCAATCCCGTGCATCTTGCAGGCAGGCCGGAATTGACGGCAGCAAGTAGGCTGAACGTATCCGCACATTTCCTCGTCGATCGGGATGGGACGATTTTCAGACTGTTGCCGGACACCGCTTTTGGAAGACATACCATCGGGCTGAATTATATGGCCATCGGCATCGAAAACATTGGCGGTCCGGATGCGCCCCTGACCAAGGCACAGGTCAAGGCCAACGCGGAACTCATCCGCTACCTCCACAGGAAACACAAACTCCAATACGTCATCGGCCATCATGAATACTATGCCTTCCAAGGCACACCCCTTTGGAAGGAAACCGACCCCAACTACATCACCCAAAAACAAGACCCCGGTGACAAGTTCATGAAACGGCTGCGAAAAAAACTCTCCGACCTTTCCTTCAAAAGTACCCCCTAATCCATTTTCTAGATGATATTCTTTTCAAAACCAAAGATTTCCACATTTAGCTTCTTATTGATCTTCTCCTTAGTGATGTTTTCCTGCAAAACCGCCAAGGTCCCCGCTCCCGTCAGTCCACCAAGTACACAAAAACCATCCCCGAAACCGGAGCCCGAAAAACCAAAACCCCAGCCAAGGGAATTCTACACCGCTTTGGATGTGGAAGTCGCCCCTGCCCCACGGGAATTCAGGGGCGTGTGGATCGCTACGGTCGCCAATATCGATTGGCCGAGCTCGGGCACCTTGCCTTATGCACGCCAAAAAGAGGAATTCACCAGCCTGTTGGATTATTACAAATCCCTCAACTTCAACGCCGTCATCGTCCAAATCCGGACCTCCGGAGACGCGTTTTATCCTTCCCGCTTTGCACCTTGGTCACGGTACCTGACGGGAAAGGAAGGCCAAAGGCCCGACACGACCGAGGACCCTCTTTCTTGGATGATTTTGGAGGCCCATCGCCGAGGGATGGAATTCCACGCATGGCTCAATCCCTACCGCGCGACGATGAACCTGGACAAAGACCTGCTGAGTCCGGAACATGATTTTTTCCGCCACAAAGACTGGATGGTCAAGTACGACACCAAGTACTATTACAATCCCGGACTTCCTGAAGTACGCGCCCATCTCGTGCAGATTATCCAGGAAGTGGTCAAAAACTACAACATCGACGCCATCCACTTTGACGACTATTTCTATCCCTACAAAGTCCCCAACCTGGAGTTTGACGACAAGGCGGCATTCCGGAAATACGGCAAGCCGGGGCAGAAAATCGACGATTGGCGCAGGCAAAATGTCAACATGCTCGTGCAGGAGGTACATACCACCATCAAGGCCGAAAAGCCTTGGGTACAGTTTGGCATCAGCCCCTTTGGCGTCTGGCGCAACAAAGAAAAAGACCCCATCGGCTCGAATACCCGTGCCGGTCAGACCAATTTCGATGATCTGTATGCCGATGTGCTGACTTGGATGAAAAACGGCTGGATTGACTACCTCATCCCGCAACTCTACTGGAGTATGGATTACAACTTGGCTTCGCACCGGATATTGGTGGACTGGTGGTCCAAAAACCACTACAATACCAATATCTACATCGGCAACGGCCCCTATAAAATCCGCGACAATGCCGACCAAGCCTGGAACAATCCGATGGAAATCCCGACGCAGGTTGGTCTTTCCAAAATCACGCCCAATATCTCAGGAAATGCCTTTTTCAGCGCCAAGTCCATGTATGTCAAAAACCGCGACGTGGCTGAACTCCTCCACCAAAACCATTACCAAGGGCCCGTTTTGCCTCCTTTGATTTCCAAAGAAACTGCCAACACCCCTGCATTTTCAGCACCGCAACTCCTACCGCATGGTGATGGGTTTGCATTTGTGTTTGGGCAAAGCATCGCACCGGACTATCGATTTGCGCTTGTGCAGACCGCACCAACCTTGGCCGACTTGCAAAAACGGAGCGGGAAAGCTACATTCCAGAAGGTTTACCTGGACGACAGCAACCGCCAACTCATTCCCGTGCTGAGTCCTTTCAACCAGAAATTTGTCGCCATCAGTTTCTTGGATATCTATGGCAAGGAATCCAAACCGATGGTTTTTGAAATCCACAGCAAACCCTAACCTTTTGTTGCGATGAAAGACATGCTCGTCCGCCTTTTGGAACTTCCTGATATTTCGGAGACGGAAAGTCAGCTTGCAAAGGAGAGAATCATTTTCCGTAGACCCATTCCGCCGGAGAAGTCCTTTGTCCAAAACTGGGTGATGGAGCATTTTGGGCAGTATTGGGCCAATGAAGTCGATGCGGCTTTTTCACATCTTCCTGTTCATTGCTTCATTGCGCAGCGGGAAAATGAGATACTGGGTTTTGCCTGCTATGAGGCTACGGCCAAGAACTTCTTTGGGCCCACAGGCACCTTGGAAAGCATGCGGGGAAAAGGCATTGGCAAGGTCCTGTTGGTCAAAAGCCTCCAAGCCCTTCGGGAAATGGGCTATGCCTACGCCATCATCGGCGGCGTGGGTCCTGCTGACTTCTACAAAAATGCCGTCGGCGCAGTGGTGATCGATCGCTCGGAATACAGCATTTACGAAAACCTGTTGAGGAAAAAACCATGAGCAAGACCCCGCGCAACAATCCATGGTACTGGGTGCCTTCACTGTATCTGACCGAGGGTATCCCCTACGTACTGATCATCACCGTGTCGGTCATCATGTACAAAAAGCTCGGCGTCGACAACTCGGACATTGGGCTTTATACCAGTTTCCTTTACCTCCCATGGGTCATCAAGCCACTGTGGAGCCCGATGGTGGATTTGTATGGGACAAAGCGGAAATGGTTCCTCGGGATGCAACTGGTGCTGGCAGCGGCTTTCCTGGGTGTAGGCTTGAGTTTGCCCACGAATCAGTTTTTTGTCATGAGCTTGGCTTGCTTCTGGGTGGCCGCTTTTGCTTCCGCAACCAACGACATCGCCTCGGACGGCTTTTATCTGCTGGCGCTAAAGGAAGACCAACAATCCTTTTTCATCGGGCTGAGGAGCACTTTCTACCGCGTGGCCATGGTCACGGGACAGGGATTGATCGTGATTCTGGCGGGTTGGCTAGAGGTGAAGTATGGCGACAATACCCAGGCTTGGTCGCTGACGATGGTTGTCGTGGCGGGGCTGATGTTTGTACTGACCCTTTTCAATTGGCTGCTCACACCCAACATTGAGACACAGGCAAATTATGTAAAAGAAGAAAGCCTGACCTTTGGGAAGGTGTTTGTATCGTTTTTCGCAAAGAAAGACATCGGGATAGCTTTGGCATTTATCCTGCTGTACCGCTTGGGCGAATCGCAGTTGTTGAAAATCGCCTCTCCCTTCCTCTTGGATACGCGTGAAGCCGGAGGCCTAGGCCTCAGCACCACCGACGTGGGTTTGATTTATGGGACCTTTGGCGTCATCGCCTTGTCTTTGGGGGGAATAATTGGCGGGATTGTCATTTCCCGGGATGGCTTGGGTAAATGGCTTCTGCCCATGATTTTGTCCCTCAACGTGCCCAATTTCCTCTATTATGTCCTCGCCTATTTACAGCCCGAATCTGCTTTTTGGGCAGGTGTGGTCGTCGTGACGGAACAATTGGGATATGGATTTGGCTTTGCAGCCTTTATGATGTACCTGATTTATGTCGCCGATGGACCTGCCAAAACCTCCCACTACGCCCTCGCCACGGGATTTATGGCCATGGGGATGATGCTGCCGGGCATGGCAAGCGGATTTGTCCAGGAGTGGCTTGGGTACGAAGGATTCTTCCTTTTGGTCGTGGCATCGGCCGTCCCAGGAATATGGTTGGTTCGCTACGTGAAATTTCCGAGGGGGTTTGGGAAGAAAAAAGAGGGATGAGGGATTGGGAGATAAGGGATTGAGGGATAGGGGATTGAGGAAAAGGATGAAGGGTAGATCCGTTTTCTTCGTCATTCCGAGTTTTTGAAATTTGGCATTTACGGGAGGGCAATGACAGCTGCGGCCCGTCATGCTGAACCGTAGCTTGCGGAGGGAAGCATCCCCTGAATTGAGGAGACCCTTCGTTCCTCAGGGTGACGATTCATAAGTGTGTCATTTGTAGGCACGAGGAATCTAAGCAGGTTAGTACAATAGACCCCTCCTCTTTCGGGGTGACGAAGTAAAACGTTTTGATCTCATAGGACATCAGTCGTGCCAGGCCTATACGCCAAACATCACCTCTCCGAACCTCGTTGATGGTCCAATTCCAAACTTGAATAACAAAAAAATCCACGGCCCGTGATGACCGTGGATTGGGTGTTTTACTGGGTAAACGATAGGCTAGAAGGTATACGCCACCCTCACCCGATCGGAAATCTTCTGTTCATCTGGGTTGAAAACCGGGGATTCGTAGGCATCCATCGCCGCCATTTCCATCTTCGCTGCGCCACGGAGCACCACAGGGTAGTTGCTGGCAGGTGCGCCGTAGCTGATGTGGAATACCTTGATGGTTTGGATACCCATGGCCTTGGCGATCGTTTCGGCTTTGGACTTGGCATCGGCCAGGGCCAATTCGAGAAGCTGTTTCTCGGTAGACTTACGCAATTCATCCGAGACTACAAACTGCACCTGAAAGCCCATATCCGCAGTCTGATGGAGGGTTTCGGTGATTTTGACCAAGTTGTCACCGGTATTTTTCAGCTTGATCTTGATGTTTTGGCTGGCCACATAGCCGCTGTCTTTGGAGGAGTTGTTGGTCCAGATACGGTTCACATTCACGAAGTAATTGTCCACCGTGAAGACATAATCCTTCACTTTGGTCTTCTTCAGTGCATCCTCGATTGACTTGGTTTTCTTGTTGAGGCCATTGGTCGCATCGGCCACCTTCAGGGCCTTCTCGACCAAATTGATCTGGATGACAGCTTCGTCGGGCATGACGGAGACTTCACTGACGCCCTCCACCTCGATCAGGGGGATTTCCTTTTGGGCAAAGGCCGTAAATGCCAACAAGAAGAGCGGGAGAAAATAAAGCAGCTTTTTCATGGTCTAAGTTTCGTTTATTTCCCAGACGTTTCAAAATCCAGGCCCGTTTTGGGGAAAGGGTGGGATTTAACGGATATTAAGAAAAGAGATGGGAGATGTGAGATATCAGACGGGAGACATACGACATAAGATTCAAGACTCAAGACTTGGGATTTGAGAAATCGGATGGCGCAGGCAAGGACACCACTTTTAACGGATACACCTCCTTTTTCCAAAAAACAATCCGCAAATCAAAAGGGCATTTTATAAGCTGTATCCAAAATCTACTATCTTAGGAGGTAGGGAAAAACGAGATAAACCTTCGCCTATCTACCTAAATCCGGGGCCAAAATCGAAGGTTTGTTTCGTGTATATACAAGTTGGTGGCAAGTGTACCGAAACACCACTGACAAATAGACGATTTAAACAAAAGTTTGACAAATGAAGACAATAAAAATTTTTGCAATTGCATTAAACATTATTGCAATAGGTTGTGCACCTCTTAAACAGGTAACAGTCATTAAGAACGACAAAATTGAGAATTATAAATACGTCTATATCACCCCAACAAAAAGTTTGACTTCAAGTTCAGGGGGAGTATATGGCGGAAATTACGGTTTGTATGGTAGCACTACAAGCAAAAGCGTTAATCCAAGTGACGTAATTTCAGGAATACTATTAAAGGAAGGTTTTTCACAATTACCCGAATTAAAAGACGAATTAAAAGACGAAACTCTAATTGTAAATTATGGAGAAAGTGGCAGAAGGAACAGAGGTTTAGGTTATACGATTGAAGTAACCATACAATTCCTTTCAGCAAAAACAAATACCACAGTCTGTTCCTGCACAGCAGAAGGACAAGGAGAAACGGAAGCAGACGACATTAGACAGGCAATAACCCGTTGTTTAAACGGGTTGCTTTCAAAAGAAAATTGATTTTATTAGCAGTGTATAATATTACCCTCATCTCAACAGTTCACAAAGAAATTGGAAAATGTAATTCTGAGGAATTGTATAGAATATTTCAGTCTATAAATCCCGATGTAATTTTTTTAGAAGCATTTGATAACAGTTATTCCAAATATCACCAAATGCTATTTTCTCAATTCGGAGTCTATCAAGAACGGTTAGAAATAAAAGCCATACAGGCTTACAGCCAAAATCACGCTTTTGAATATGTTCCAGTTCTTGATATTGGATTGTCTGATGAATTTGAGAACAAAGTTGCGATTGTATCGGAAAATAAGGACTATCAAAGATTATTAGATAGATACATCTCATTAGAAACGAACGGTGGATTTCAATTTCTTAATAGTAAAAGAAACATTGCTCTACAAGAAGAAATGAGAGAGTTAGAAGATCGCATAATTGACGATGAAATATTGCACCAAGAAGTTAATAAAAGTATAGACGCATATGAACACTCTATGCTTCGGAACATCTATTCGTTCTGCAAAGAAAAATCATTCGATAAAGCAATATTTATGTGTGGTGCAGGACATCGAAAAACCATAACACAAAAAATCATAGAATACGAAGCGATAGAAAATTTAAAACTAAATTGGACATTTTACAACGACATATAAGACAACAGTCTAAAACACCAGCCACCAATCGAGTAGACGGCCTCGCCAACTGTTAGGTTAGCGAGGTGCGCCCCCGCCTACGGACGGGCAGGTCTCACACCACTGCCGATAGCTATCGGCACACGGGTCTCGTATACGGCGGTTCACTGGATTGTAGGTCCGATAGCCATCGGACGCAATCGTAGGTAATTGGGAAGAATGGATTCGCAGCCTTTTTGTCGCAGTATTGACAGGGTGATCGTGGTACTCAGGACAAGAATCTCAGCGGTTCCATCATGTACCCTCCACTCACCAATAACCTTACAATCCTATAACTCAATAACTTTTCAACTTAATAACCTTCGCCTCATCCCCCCAAATCCAAAATCTCCCGGATCTTGTTGATCTTTTCCATTTCGTGGTAGATACCCTCGTAGTCATCGGCGATGATCTTGTCGCGGAACTTGGACAGGTTGGCGATGTAGAGGCTCATGGCCTCGAGGATATTCTTCTTGTTTTCCTGCATGATGGGGGCCCACATCGCCGGGGAACTCTTGGCCAAGCGCACCGTCGACGCAAACCCCGAACCGGCCATATCGAAGATGTTTTTCTCGTCTTCCATCTTGTCGAGCACGGTCTTGCCGAGCATAAATGAAGTAATATGCGACAAATGGGATACAAAGGCCAGGTGCTTGTCGTGTTCCTCAGGGTCCATAAAGCGCAGCTTCATGTTCAAGGCTTCCAAGACCTCATAGGCCTTGGCTTTGAGGTGAATATTGGTTTTCTCCATCTCGCAAATGATGAAGACTTTGCGGTCCAGCAGGTCCGCCTTTGCCGCCTTCGGTCCGGAGTATTCCGTGCCCGCAATCGGGTGCCCAGCCAAGTATTGCTCGCGCTTGGGATGGTCTTCCACGGATTTGCAGAGGAGTTCCTTGGCCGAACCGAAGTCCACGACCAGCGTCTCGGGACCAATGCGGTCCAGGGTCTCCTGCAAAAGTGCCCGCAAGGTATTGGCAGGAGTCGCCAAAATGATGATGTCGGTATCGGAATCTGCTTGGTTTTTGGCTTCGTCCACCAAACCCAGCGTCAGGGCATCTTCCAGGTTTTTGGGATTGGAATCAAATCCGGTGAGCTTGATTTCAGGTTTTGCTTTCTTCAGTGCCAAAGCAAAAGAGCCTCCCAAAAGACCCAAACCGACGATGTGTATTTTTTTCATAAAATGGATAAGGGATGAATTAAGAATTTACAATGATGAATGATAAATGGGTGACCCGTTTCCTTTGGCATTCCGAGTATTTAAAATTGGGCATTTTAAGGAAGCGAATGACCACTGCGTCCCGTCATGCTGAACCGTAGCTTGCGGAGGTGAAGCATCTCCATGATTGAGGAGACCCCTCTCCACGATAGCGATCGGGACCTCGGGGTGACGCCCAACACTCCTTCATTGCCAGGAACGAGGAATATATTTGAAAATCAGAGGGGGGAGACGGAAGAACTATCCTTGACATCATATCCGATCGATTGCTTCTTTGATTTTTTCCTCGCTCACGCATAGGGAAAATCGAATGTAACCGTGTCCCTGTGTGCCGAATACGGTCCCCGGTGTGACAAAGATAGATTTCTCATGCAGCAGGTAATCGACCCATGCTTCGGCGGATTTTCCGTCTTGGATTTTGCACCAGACAAACATCCCTGCGCTTTCTTTTTCATAGGAGAAACCCAGCTTCCAGGCCAATTCCCAAATCAGCCTCCTTCTCTCGGCATATGTCCGGTTCAAGCCGTCGTACCAATCCTGTCCCAGTCCCAAGGCCGCGACCGCACCCTGCTGAATGCCCAAAAACATTCCCGAGTCCATGTTACTTTTGACCTTGGTCACGGCTTGGATCCATTCCGGCTTGCCCGCCAGCATTCCGACACGCCATCCGGCCATGTTGGATGTCTTGCTCAGGGAATTCAGTTCGAGGGTGACGTCCATCGCCCCGGCGACTTGGAGTATGCTTTTCGGCTTTGGTTCCAGGACAAAGCTGTAGGGATTGTCATGGACGATGAGGATGCCGTGTTTTTTTCCAAAAGCCACAATTTCCTCGAAAACCCCCAAGTCCGCCCGCGCACCCGTCGGCATATGCGGGTAATTGGCCCACATGATTTTCACTCTGGAAAGGTCCCGGGATTCGATTTCCTTCCAATCTGGCCTCCAAGCGTTCTCAGCCTTCAGCGCATAGGGAACCACCTCCACACCGAGCAATGCAGCGACCGAGCGATAAGTCGGATAGCCCGGGTCGGGAACCAACACTTGGTCTCCTGCATCCAAAAAGGCCATCGAGATATGCATAATGCCTTCCTTGGATCCCATCAGGGGAAGGATTCCGGTGTTTGGATTGAGTGCGACACCGTAGAATCTCTGGTAAAAATCCGCAAAACCCGCTCTCAGGGCCGGGACTCCTTGGTACCCTTGGTAGCCGTGGGAATTTGGCTTCCCCGCCGACAGAGCCAAGGCCTCCACGACCGCAGGATGGGGTGGCAAGTCGGGACTGCCGATGCCCATGTTGATGATGGGTTTTCCCGCCGTCTGCAATTGGGCTACCTCCCGGAGTTTTTGGGAGAAGTAATACTCCTGCACATCAGCCAAGCGTTTGGAGTAGCCTTTCATCTTGATGCTATATTGGGTTGAAAAACTATGCCTGCCTCCTCTTTTCTGCTTCTGTACTCCCCAAAAATCTTGATGCCACCTCCGTGGGCCCGGACAGCAGCCAAGGCGCTTTGGTAATTTTCATAGGTATCGAACACGGTATCGATGAAAAAGGAATAATTCCAAGGCTCGTCGATCACGGGAATGGACTGGATTTTACTCAGGTCCAGGTCATGGGCACTCAGCAGCGTCAGCAAATGGGCGAGGCTTCCTTTTTCGTTGGAAATGGTCAGTTTGAGCGAAGCTTTATTGGGCAGGAAATCTGCCGGTTTTCGTTCGCTGCAAAGGAGGATAAAACGGGTGAAGTTATTTTTTACCGTCTGAATGTCGGCTGCCAATATCTCCAATTGATAAATCGCCGCGGCGGTTTTGCTGGCGATGGCGCCGATTCCTACGAGGGACTCCTCCCCTATCCTTTGTGCAACGGACGCGGTGTCCACATCGTCGATCAGGGAGATTTTTGGATAGTCCTGAAAGAACTTCTTGCACTGCAACAGCGCCATGGGGTGCGAACGGACCTCGGTTAAGTCTTCGATTCTCTGCCCAGGCAGCGCCATCAGGTTGTGTGAAATCGGCAAATAATACTCGTCCATGATCCACAGACCATACCGGTCGATCAATTCATAATTGGGCAAAATCGCCCCTGCGATGGAATTCTCGATCGCCATCACGGCATAGGGGCAATGTCCATTGGCCACGGATTTGGCAACTTCTTCAAATGTCCTGAAACCCACGATTTCAGCATCGTTGCCGAAACAATTGAGTGCCACTTGATGGTGGAACGAACCGGGAATACCTTGGATGGCGATTTTCATGGTCGACTGAGATTATGGAAAAACAAGATCAATACCTTTTATCCGCTCAAAATGCTTGTAATTCAGGCTAGCAAGTGGTCGGTTGTGCCGCTTTGCAGAGGCCGCGATAAATAGGTCCGAGAGGGCAAGTTGTTTGTTGATCTTCTTCAATTCGAGTTGAAAGGCTACAGCCATTTCCGCAGCCCGATTGTCAAACGGTAATACGTTGATGACTTCAAGCATATCTTTCCAGAAATCAACCTGAACAGGAGTCATTCCAAATTTCAATTCAAAGGCGGTCACGGAGGTGATTTCGAAATAGTCATAATTTGCCATAAGTTGGGCGAAAAAAGTCTCCTGTTTTTTCACTTTTCGAAAATATTCGACCAAAACAGAGGTGTCAAGGCAAATTACTTTTTCCCCCATTGATCTATCGATTTTCTTGCCTCTTCGATTCTAGCCAACTCATCTTCGCTGAGGGTCGGTCCATTTAAAAGTAATTCCTCCAATTTCTTCTTGTTCTCGGGGCCTTTTTTGGCTCTCTGCAAATCATCCAAAAAAATCTTCACGTCCGCAATTTCATCCGGACTTAGCTGCAGAAGCAGATGCTTAAGTTGCTCAAAACCAATATGTACTGAAGTTTCCATAGCCTAAATATACGAAGATCTACTTTTTAAAGATAAAATACACCGCCAAGACCAAAAAGCCGAATCCAATCAGGTGGTTGACTTTGATGCTCTCGTTTTTGAAAAACAGAAAAGTGAAAATCATGAACACGACCAAAGTGATGACTTCCTGCAAGACCTTCAACTGTACCAGGGAAAAAGGTCCGCCGTTTTCGCGGAACCCGATCCGATTTGCCGGGACTTGGAAGATGTACTCAAAAAATGCGATCCCCCAGCTAATCAGCACAATCGATATCAATCCAAGATTCTCGAACCATTTGAGTTCCTTGAACTTCAGGTGTCCGTACCATGCCAAGGTCATGAAGGTATTGGACAAAATGAGGAGGGAGATGGTGAGGAGGGCTTTCATGGGGGAGATTAGAAAGTTATTAAGTTTTTGGTTATTGGGTTAGAAGGTTGGAAAGTTATAAGGTTATTGAGTTATTGGTTATTGGGATTTCCGTTCTACCTATGCCTCTCGCTTCTCGCTTCTCGCTTCTCTCCTCCTGCTTCTTGTTTCTTGTTTCTTGGCTCTTGTTTCTCGCCTATCACATCTCCTTCTCCACCAAGCCCACATGTTTCCAAAAACTTGGATACGACTTATTGACGACAGCCGGATCTTCGATGATGACCCTGGTTTTGGTCATAAGGGGCATAAATGCCATCGCCATCCGGTGGTCGTCGTAGGTATGGATGCGTACTTCGTGCGGCATTTTCACGGAGGGAATGACCGTAAACGCACCTTCTTTTTCCTCCACGAGTTGCGCGTTGAACTTTGCCAATTCCTGTTGCAAGGCAAAAATCCGATCGGTTTCCTTGATCCGCAAGCTTTCCAATCCAGTAAATACCGCTTTTTGTCCGATGATCGCGCAGGTGACGGCGACGGTTTGCGCCAAGTCAGGGCAATGTGTAAAATCCCAGGAAGTCAAACCCTTCACAGGCTGCTTGGTCAAGCGGACGCCACCTTTTTCAAATTGGGATTTTACCCCCAAGCGGTCCATGATCTCCACAATTTTGGAATCACCCTGTAGGCTGTTTTCCTTCAGGCCTTCCAAAAACAAACCTCCCGAGTCCGCACAGGCCAACAGACTGAACCAATAAGAAGCGCCCGACCAATCACTTTCCACATGGAAAGTAGTCGGCTGATAGGCCTGATGGGGAACTTTGATGGTGTTTTCTTCCCAAGTATGCTGCACGCCAAACTCACGCATGAGCTCCAAAGTCATTTGGATATAGGTCCTCGACCCGATTTTTCCTTCGAGTTCGAGTTCCAAACCCATCGGCAAAACAGGTGCGATCATCAACATTGCGGAGATATACTGCGATGAAACATCCCCACGCATCTTGATTTTGTTGGATTTTTGCTCCTTAATGCCATGGACAGCCAAAGGTGGATAACCTTCCACATTCATATAGTGGATCTCAGCCCCGATTTCCCGCAGCGCTTCGACCAATATCCCGATGGGCCTCTCGCACATGCGCGGCGTACCCGTCATGACCTTGTGCTGATTGGTCACTGCAGCATAGGCGGTCAAAAACCGCATCGTCGTCCCCGCATCCAACACATCGTAAATAGGCGGATTTTGTCCCAATAGCCGAATCATCGTTTGTGTATCACGGGCCTCGGCAAGATTATGGAGCTTATTTTTCCCCTTTGTCAGTGCGTCGATGACCAAAGCGCGGTTGCTTTCGCTTTTGGAAGAAGGCAAGGGAATGACGGTTGGCCTAAAGGCTGAAATCTGGGATAATGTCTTTGTTTCCAACAGGGTATCCATTAGGATTTTAAAGCTTTTTGTGAAATGGATTGGTAAAACTGGACGGCCTCGGATATTTCCTCGACCGAACAGGGAATGTCATAGGTGCAATCTCCTATCGCGCGCAGTAGGGAAAAATTGAGCGTCGCGCCCACATTTTTTTTGTCCTGCAGGCAAAGATTGACGATGCTTTCGATATCGCCTGAATTCACTTCAAAATGACCGTAGACGGTAAGCAAAAAGTCCGTGACTGCCTGCAATTGATCGGCAGAAAGCCCTGATTTTCGATTGGAAAGCCAAGCCTCGCAAATCATGCCAATGGCGATGGCCTCCCCGTGCAGCAGGTGTTTGGCTGAATCCAAATAGAATGACTCAAAGGCATGTCCGATTGTATGGCCAAAGTTGAGGATTTTGCGTAGACCGGACTCCTTGGGGTCTTGTTCAACCACTCGCTTTTTGATGCCGACTGATTTTCGAATCAGCGCATCCCAAACTTGGCTTTCCCACTCGACAGGTTTCAAGCCTGAGAAATAGGTGGCATCCTGGATCAATCCATGCTTGATGATTTCCGCATAGCCTGAGCGCAACTCGGCATGAGGAAGGGTCTTGAGGAATTCGCTCGCCACGATTACGGTTTCCGGATCGGTAAAGACACCGATATGGTTTTTGAACCCCTTAAAATCAATGCCCAACTTTCCGCCCACGCTCGCATCCACCATCGAAAGTAGGCTTGTGGGAAGGTTGATAAACCGGATTCCGCGCTTGTAGGTCGCGGCGCAAAAGCCTCCCATATCGCCGGTCACGCCCCCACCCAAGTTGATGATGAGCGCCTTTCGGTCAAAGCCTTCCTCCGTCATCCAAGTCCAAATGTCTTGGCAGGTCCCGAGGTGTTTGTTGATTTCCCCTGCGGGAAAACTGAATACCGCATGATCTGGTAGAACTGATTTCACCAAGGGATAACAATCCCGGAAAGTATTGCTGTCCGTAATTACTCCCAAGCGGGATAATTGGAATTGCCGAAGGATTTCCGGCAAATCGTTTCTGACATTATTGGAAAAAAGGACTGATTCCAAAACTGGGGAATTTTGCGGTCTCTGTATTCAAGGGAAAGAAAACAGCCAAATGGATATGTATTCCCTTTGGCTGTTTTGGCTATATGCTATTTTTTGACGGGATCGGCCTCGCGGAGTTGTTTTTCCTGTCTTTTGACTGACTCCTCGTGGATGCAGTAGAGCAGTTCTTTCATGAACTTCTCACTGAGGTTTTTGGCAATTCCCTTTTGGGTACGCGATTCCATCACATATTTCCAACGGTCAGACTGGAATACAGTCAAATGGTTTTCGCGCTTGTAGGCGCCAACCTGATCGATCAGGGAAAACCGCTCTTGCAGGATATCGAGCAATTGGTCATCCAAATGGTCAATGGCAGTCCTGAGGTCGTTGAGACGCTCGCTTGGCTGTTCGGCACCCAAGGTGTCTTTGAAGTCGATTTGGGAAAGGATTTCCTTCAATCGTGCTGGAGTCACTTGTTGTTTGGCATCAGACCAAGCTTTGTCGGGATCGTGGTGCGTTTCGATCATCAAGCCATCCAAACCAAAGTTGATGGCGCGCTGGGCGGTTTCCAAAATCCCCTCACGGTTACCTACAATATGGCTGGGGTCGTTGATCACTTCCATGCCTTTCCACTCCCTCTTCAGGTGGATAGGCATGGACCAATTGGGTTTGTTGCGGAATCGCTTGTCATAGGAGTCAGAAAACCCTCTATGGATAGCTGCCAGCTTTTTCAAACCCACGGCGTGCATTCTTTCCAAAGCACCAATCCACAACTGGAGATCAGGATTCATGGGGTTTTTGATCATGACTGGGATATCTGTACCACGAAGGGCCTCGGCGATTTCCTGTACCGCAAATGGATTGACGGTGGTTCGCGCTCCAATCCATACGACGTCCACTTTATGCTTGAGTGCCAGTTCGGCGTGGGCTGCATTGCCAACCTCCGTGGTAATCGGAATATTCAGGTGGTGGCGAACGATTTCCATCCACTTCAGACCATCTTCACCAATTCCTTCAAATGCTCCTGGCCTGGTCCTTGGTTTCCAAATTCCGGCCCGGAACATGTCGGGTACCATGTTTTCCTTCTTCATATCCAAGCAGATTTGCTCGATCTGCTGAGGCGTTTCGGCGCTGCAGGGCCCTGCGATGATGACGTGGCCTTCGATTCCCAAGCCCCAATCTTTGATTTGTAAATGGTCGTTCATGATTTGATTGTTTAAAAAAAAAGCCCGATCCTTTCGAACCGGGCTTTTTTTGCTGTTTATATTTTTTAGTTTTTTACCAGACAATGTGCAGCTCCGATTCGACCTTCGAGGCGAAAGTAAAAGTAAAAGAAGGTAAAATAGGCGAATGCTGCGATTAACATGTTCCAAAAGTAAAGGGCCACTTTTTCAAAAACAAACAATTTTTTGAATAATTTTTAATTTTTCACAAATCATACGGTGGATTCAACAATCAAATCCAAAAAACATACTTTGCCTGTTCCGGACGGAATTTTATTTCGCATACCTCCAGATGATTGATTTGTTTCTAGTCTTTTTTGCCCAGAATCCGCTCCTGCACATCAATCGATTGGGCGTGGATCAGTTGGAAAATTTCCCGTACAAAAGCGGGGTCGAGTTTGAGTGATTTCGCCCAATCAGGTCGACTTTCAAAAATCTCCCTCCATCGCTCGAGTTGGAAGATCGCAACATTGTTTTCCTTCTTGTACTCCCCAGCCTGCTCGACAAGGTGCATCCTGCGGCTCAATGTCTCCAACAATTGCCTGTCAATATCATCTACCTTTTCCCGCAAAAATTCCAATTGGGAGGCAAACTTCGGATTGGGAGAGAATCCGGAACGAAGGTGCAGGCTTCTCAACAATGTGGAAAGATCGCCGGGAGTCAATTGCTGCGCCGCGTCGGACCAAGCCGCATCGGGGTCTACATGGGACTCGATGATCAGTCCGTCAAAATTCAGGTCCAAAGCCATTTGGGCAATGCCCAGTACCAAGTGCCGCTGTCCACTGATATGGCTGGGGTCGTTGATGATGGGCAATTCTGGGAAACGGGTCTTCAATTCAATCGGGATTTGCCACATGGGACTGTTCCTATATAGCTTTTCATTGAAATTGGAAAAACCGCGGTGAATTGCCGCCAACCTTTCAATACCCGCTTTATTGATACGTTCCAAGGCTCCGATCCAAAGCCCAATATCTGCGTTGACCGGGTTTTTGACCAATACGGGAATGTCAACTCCCTTCAAGCTATCCGCGATTTCCTGGACCGTGAAGGGATTGACCGTAGACCTTGCCCCAATCCAAAGGACGTCAATGCCGTGACCAAGGGCCTGTTCCACATGTCGCGCCGAAGCGACTTCGACTGCGAATTTGACATCATGCCTATTCTTGACATCAACTATCCACGAAAGCGCAATATCCCCCACCCCTTCGAAACTGCCAGGCCGGGTTCTCGGTTTCCAAACGCCGCCACGGATGATCTTTATCCCCGCCTCGACCAAACCGGCTACCGTGCGGTCCAATTGCTCGGGTGTTTCGACACTGCAAGGACCTGCGATTACCAAAGGCTTGTTGGCTTGATTTTCCGAAAGGAGCGGCTTCAAATTCATCTTCTACGGCTTTGTCCACAAAACCTCTCCCTCAGTGGAAGAGTTTGTAAAATTCGCACAATTATTCAAAATATTATTCTGATTTGCTGTGAAAACAATGCCCTTCCCGCGGCAGTTTTTTGATATATTTGCGCCGTCAATCTTGTCCTATGCAAGTCAAACCCAATATATCTTTCGAAAACCTGGAGGTGGCATTTGCTTCCAAATCAGATGCAGAACTGAAAAAAATGTACCTGATTTTCGCAACGATCAACAATAATCTTGCGGTGAGTGTCGGTACCAAATTGGCCAATTGGTCTTTTGCCCTGGGCCTTCCGATCAAAGGTTTGATGAAAAAAACCATGTTCGGGCACTTCTGCGGCGGGGAAAATATTGAGGACTGTCAAAAATCCGTGGACGTGTTGGCCAAGTACCATATCCATACGATTCTGGATTATTCGGTAGAAGGAAAGGGCGACGAGGAAAGCTTTGACGCCACCAAAAACGAAATCCTGAAGACGATCGAAAGGTCAGCTGGTGATGAAAATATGCCATTCGCCGTGTTCAAGGTGACCGGCTTGGGTGACTTTGGCATCATGACCAAAATCCAGGCTGGCCAACAGCTGAGCAATGGCGAAAAAGAATCTTTTGAAAAGTTGAAGGCCCGTGTGGATGAACTCTGCGCTGCAGCACATGCCGCTAATACAAAGATCTTGATCGATGCCGAGGAATCGTGGTTTCAGGAGGTCATAGATAAAATGGCCTACGAAGCAATGGAAAAATACAACCAAAAATCCTGCATTGTCTACAACACCTTCCAAATGTACCGCCACGATATGCTTGGAAGATTGAAAAAGGCGCATCAAATCGCCTTGGAGAAGGGATACTGGTTTGGGGCAAAACTGGTGCGCGGGGCCTACATGGAAAAAGAACGGGAACGCGCGGCTGAAATGGGATATCCAAGCCCGATACAGCCTACCAAAGAAGCATCAGACCGCGATTACAATTCGGCTTTGGAGTATTGCATGGAACACATCGCTACCATGGGTTTGGTGTCGGGTTCACACAATGAGCAGAGCAATATCCTGCTTACCCAGCTTTTGTCCAAGTACGGCATCAGTACAACCGATGACAGGGTTTACTTTGCGCAGTTGTATGGCATGAGTGACAATATTTCCTTTAACCTCGCCAAGGAAGGTTTCAACGTGGTGAAGTACGTTCCCTATGGCCCCGTGGAAAAAGTAATGCCTTATCTTTCGCGCCGGGCAGAAGAAAACACATCTGTGGCGGGCCAAAGCAGCCGGGAATTTGACTTGGTGAAGCGGGAAATAGCGAGGAGAAAGAAATTGAAAAGGAAATAGGGATTGGTAATTGGTTAAAAGTTATTAGTGAATAGTCCATAGACCATAGCTGAGGAATCTGGTCAAAGCAAGGAAAGCTGATGGTAGTAGAACAATTTTGTAATCGGTTTTATGGGATTTTGACAATTGAACTTGTTTTCTCACGTCTCATATCTCGTGTCTCATATCTCACATCTTAAATCTCATATCTAAATCATAATGCAATTATTGAGCGAACAGGAACTGGAACGGCGGAAAGACCGGGAGGAATTGATGCAACTGGGGATAGACCCCTATCCTGCGGCATCGTTCCCCATCAATGTCACAGCCGAAGACATCCATAAAAACTACGAAAACAACAAAACCGATTACAAGGATATCTCCATTGCCGGCAGGCTGATGAGCAGGCGGATCATGGGTTCGGCTTCATTTGCCGAGATCCAAGATGCGACGGGCCGGTTACAGATCTATGTAAGGAGAGATGATATTTGCCCTGAGGAGGACAAGACACTTTACAATACTGTCTTCAAGAAATTGCTGGGAATCGGTGATTTCATCGGTGTCAAAGGATACATTTTCACCACGCAGACAGGGGAAATTTCCCTCCATGTGACGGAATTGAAGATACTTTCCAAGTCCGTGAAACCGCTTCCGATCGTCAAGCGTGACGATGATGGCAATGTGTACGATGGATTCACAGATCCTGAGTTGCGGTACCGTCAGCGCTATGTGGATCTGACTGTCAATCCGGAGGTGAAGCATGTGTTTGTGACCCGATCGCGCATTATTTCCAAAATGCGTCAATACTTTGACGACCATGGTTGGCTGGAAGTAGAGACGCCCATTCTCCAGCAGGTGCATGGCGGCGCGGCAGCAAGACCGTTCAACACCCACCACAACACATTGGACATGCCGCTTTTTCTGCGCATTGCCAATGAATTGTATTTGAAAAGGCTGATCGTGGGTGGGTTTGACGGTGTGTACGAAATCGGGAAGATGTTCCGCAACGAAGGCATGGACCGTACGCACAATCCTGAGTTTACGGGCATGGAAATCTACGTGGCTTACAAGGATTACGTCTGGATGATGGAAATGGTAGAGGATCTATTGGAGAAAATCACCCAATCCATCCACGGCACGACCAAAGTACAAGTCGGCGACAAATCCATTGACTTTGCAGGGCCATACAGGCGCTTGAGCATGTTTGATTCCATCAAGGAATATGCAGGCGTGGATGTCAGCGAGATGGACGAAGTGGCGCTCAGGGCTACCTGCCACAGCATGGGCATCGAAGTGGACGACTCCATGGGCAAAGGGAAGTTGATCGATGAGATTTTTGGTGAAAAAGTGGAAGCACACCTCATACAGCCGACCTACATCACCGATTATCCGGTAGAGATGACTCCTTTGGCGAAAAAGCACCGATCCAAGGAAGGCTTGGTCGAGCGTTTTGAGCTTTTTGTCAACGGAAAAGAAATCGCCAACGCGTATTCCGAATTGAATGACCCGATCGTGCAGCGGGAACGCTTTGAGGAGCAATTGAAACTAGCCGCGAGGGGCGACGACGAGGCCATGGCCATGGACGAGGATTTCCTGCGTGCTTTGGAGTATGGCATGCCGCCAACCTCGGGACTTGGGATTGGTATCGACCGATTGACCATGCTTCTGACCAACAAGTCCACGATTCAGGAAGTACTTTTCTTCCCGCAAATGCGTCCTGAGAAGAAAATCAACATCGCTTCTGATGAAGATTTCATGGCATTGGGTATTCCGGGAGGACTCATTCCGGCCATCCGGGATTTGAATATCCAAACCATTGAGCAACTGAAGGAACAAGACCCTAACAAGTTGTTCAACGATGTCTGTGGACGAAGGAAAAAACTGAAACTCGAAGTGCCGAATCCAAGCAAGGAGGAGGTCGAGGCGTGGCTGAAGTAGTGGATTGACCGCAGGATTCATTCTCCCGGCTTTCTATTTCACAACAGAAAAGGATAACTTGGGGGAGCCTTTCAAAGGGCTCCCTTTTTTTGTTTCCGACGATTGATACCTCCGTATCATTCGAAACAAATCAAAATAGGGCAAACATATACTGTGGTCAGGAAAGTAAAATGGACCGTTTTCAACGACAATACATAGTACCTGGATTTGGCAAGGAAGCCCAAGAAAAGTTGGCGAAAGCCAAGGTCTTGGTGATTGGTGCGGGTGGCTTAGGTTGTCCTGCACTGTTATACCTGGCAGCGGCTGGTGTGGGCCATATCGGCATTGTGGACGGTGACGAGGTTTCGATTTCCAACCTGAACCGCCAAGTATTGTTTGGAGAAAGCCACATTGGACTCAATAAGGCAGAAGTCGCGGCGCATGCAATCAAGACCAAGTACTCGGACATCAAGGTGGAAGCCATTCCGGAATTTCTCACAACTCAAAATGTTTGGATGATTTTATCCAGATATGACTTGGTAGTGGACGGTTCTGACAATTTTCCCACAAGATATCTTGTCAACGATGCTTGCGTGTTACTTCGTAAGCCGATCGTATTTGGCGCAGTATTTCAGCACCAAGGTCAGGTCGGTATCCTCAACGCAGCCGGTCCAGAGAGTATCAACTATCGCGACATCTATCCCGATTTGCCATCGGCCTACGAGATTCCCAATTGTAGCGAAACAGGTGTTTTGGGCGTTTTGCCGGGCATCATTGGCACGCTTCAAGCAGCAGAAGCCATCAAATGGCTCACTGGTTTTGGGAGTCTATTGGTTGACAAACTGCTTTTTTATAACCTACTCGACCACAGCGTCTACGAAGTCTCCCTGAGCAAGAATCCCAAATCCCAAATCAACAGGCCGAAAGATCGGGGCGAGCTGGAAGATACGGACTACGCGGTGGCATGTGGGGATGGCGACACCTTGGGTTGGGCGGAAGCCCTAGGCCTGATGAATAACCATTCGCAGGCCGTATTGGTGGATGTGAGGGAAAAAGACGAGCGTCCGCTCCTGAATGGCTTCACTTACCGCTCCATGCCTTTTTCCCAAATCGAAGACAATAAAAATGTGGTTGGGGATTCTGAATTGGTGTTGTTATTTTGCCAAAGTGGAATCCGCAGCTTGAAGGCCCTGAAAATCTTACAGCGGGAGTTTCCCGGAAAAAGAATCCATTCAATCTCCGGAGGCATTGAGGCACAGGATTCCCCGATCTACAATCGATAATTATGGAAAAGCAACGAGCTCCAAAAAACATATTTGTACAGGGACCGATTTCGCCTGAAAAGATCGCCCAA
The DNA here is from genome assembly GCF_021491425.1 of Mariniradius sediminis. NCBI lineage: Bacteria > Pseudomonadati > Bacteroidota > Cytophagia > Cytophagales > Cyclobacteriaceae > Mariniradius > Mariniradius sediminis. The sequence continues at coordinate 125,063 of NZ_JAKEVZ010000002.1, forward strand.
TCCATCGCCAACCACAGCAGCAAGACGGACATCGGAGGCCATAGCATTTTCCTGGGCCAAGTAAGGGCCGACGAAAAGGAAGACGGCAAAGTGACATCCATCCTTTACTCCGCTTACGAAGAAATGGCCTTGCAAAAGGCCTTCGAAATCCGCGAGGACATTTTTGCCAAGTATCCCTTGACCTGTATGCACATCTACCATAGTCTTGGAGAAGTCAAAGTCGGCGAAATCTGCCTTTTTGTATTTACTTCATCCAAACATCGAAAAGCCGCCATCGACTCCTGCGAAGAACTGGTAGAGCGCATCAAAAAGGAAGTACCCGTTTGGGGAAAGGAGATCGTGGAAAATGGTACAGACGTCTGGAAGGAAAATCGCTGAGAGGTTGGGGAGGTTATTGGTTATTAGGTTATTGGTGATTGGTTATTGGTGATTGGTTATTGGGTTGTCGGTGAGGAATACCTGAGATGATTGGGAGACGACTTGGGTCTTTCCCAAAATGCCAAAGTAGAATCGCCTAGCTGGTGACCATATTTCGAAATACCTGATTTATCAATACAAATGAAGCCTTCTGACATAAAGAGATGGTGGATTTAAATAGTAAGCAACGAAAAACGGCATCCAAAGCGGGAAAATGATTGACATCACACATAAATCATCCACACTTCGAAAGGCTATTGCCCAAGCGATCGTGAAAGTCGGGTCTTTGGAGACCATCCAAGCTTTGGTGGACCGCAAAGTCCCCAAAGGAGATGTATTCGAAATGGCAAAAACCGCAGGTTTGTTCGCTGCAAAACGCACGGCCGACATGATTCCCGATTGCCATCCGCTACCAATCGAATATACAGGCATAAGCTACCGAATTGAGGGGAATAGCATATACATTTTTGCCGAAATCCACACCATTTACAAGACGGGGGTCGAAGTGGAAGCCATGCATACCGCTTCGGTTGTTGCACTCACGATGTACGATATGCTCAAACCAATTGACAAAAACATCAGCATCGAACAAATAAAACTCATCGAAAAAAAAGGAGGCAAAACTGATTATTCTCTAAAAGGCACAGAAGCCCTTGGTGCATCCGTCATCGTATGTTCCGACAGTATTGCCGCCGGCAAGAATGAAGATAAGGCGGGAAAGGCCATCATTGAAAGGTTGGAAAAATACGGTCTGAAGGTGCTGGATTACAAAATCATACCGGACGAGAAAGAAATCATCCAACAATCGCTCTCAAGCCTTGCAGGTATAGGGCGCGACATGGTAATTTTTACAGGAGGTACCGGGCTGTCTCCAAGGGATGTCACCCCTGAGGCGATAAGACCACTTTTGGACAAAGAAATACCCGGAGTCGAAGAAGCTATCCGCGCCTACGGGCAACAACGTACACCGTATGCAATGCTTTCCCGGTCTGTAGTCGGGCTAATCGGTAAAACGCTCGTACTCGCCTTACCGGGATCTACCAAGGGAGCCGCAGAGTCCATAGACGCGGTTTTCCCTGCGATACTCCATCTTTTTCGGGTAATGGAAGGCACCCGTCATGAAGGTGCTTAGTCAGCAATCGGTTCGATGACAACCTTGGCTGTAATCCTGTAGGCCTTGGATTGTTCCTTTCCAAAGAATTCGATCATCTGACCCAGCGCTTGCTTCAGTTCAAGGGCCCTTTCGAGAGAATGGTCATCCTGCTCTCCAAAGCGGATTTGGGAATTGAAATTCCTAAGCTTATGGTAGTTGATCTTGTACTCAAACAGATTTCGAAGGATCTCCTTTGCGTCTTCGCTGTCAAAGGTTCCATTAATCAGGTCCAAAACCTCTTCGGTCTGTTGGGTCATTGTGGATTTTTCCATGTCGGCATATTTTTGACAAATTTCAGAAACCTAACTCATAAATTTTTATTAATGTTAAAAATACAAATCATAATCTAAATTAATTAATTGATGAACGCATGTTGGATTTTTTGAAGTCAAGGAAAAATTGCGAATCCGAATTGTATTTGGTTTTGTTACTTTTGAAAGAAAACCATGCAACTGTTTTTTGCCGAACATATCGAAGGAAACACGTTCCACTTGGATCCTGAGGAATCCAACCACTTGATCAAAGTGTTGAGGAAAAGCAAGGGAGAGCGGGTATTGTTTACAGATGGAAAGGGGTATTTGTACCAATGTGTCATTCAAGATGCCAACCCCAAAAAGACGAAGCTATCGGTAGAATCGCGTCATTTCACGCCAGAGGAGGATTTCTACATCCACTTGGCAATCTGCCCCACAAAAAACGCCGACCGGATGGAATGGATGGTGGAGAAAATAACCGAAATAGGTGTCCACGAAATCAGTCTGATCCAATCCGAGCATTCGGAGCGGAGCATGATCAAATTGGATCGGCTGGAGAAAAAAATCATCGCAGCCTGCAAGCAAAGTGTGAAAACACGGATCCCCAAACTTAACCCGGTGATACCCATGGAGAAATTGGTGAGCGACCATCGATACGACGCATACGAACGGTTTATCGCCTACGTGGACAAGGAAAATGACCGTCATTTGTTCGAAAAGGCTACAGTTAACAAAGCCTATTTGGTGCTTATCGGGCCAGAGGGGGATTTTTCCCCAAAGGAACTGGAATTGGCATTCAAATATCATTTTCACCCTTGTTCTTTGGGACAAAGCAGGCTGAGGACCGAGACTGCCGGATTGGCCGCAGTCCATACACTCCAACTGTTGAACGCCATATCCAAGGATTAATGGGCAAATCTCCTTTATATCAAGACAGCAAAAGTTTCAACACTAACAACCCAGCCCAGTTAAGCCATACAGGCATTCTGTTAACATTTTGGAAATATTTGGTTCATTTCCTTCGATTCGAAAATTCAAAAGGCTATTTTTACCGACATTCCATATAGGCCGGAATACGTTTATCAATGACTCACACGAAAACTGGCATCTCACCCGCACCCGCTGATTTTCCTGTCCCGCATACTGGCCTTGTAATCAGGCTCAAAACCCCAGAAGACGACGAAAGGCCTGTCTATATTTCAGGCAATTTCAACAATTGGGCGACGCAGGACCGGCATTTCCAGATGCAAAAGGTCAGCGAGGGACTTTATATTTTCCAATTTCCGCAGGATTTCCAATATCCTGAGGAACTTGCCTATAAGTTTACGAAAGGCGACTGGTCAGACGTAGAGATCGATAAATACGGCAGCCGTACACCAAATAGGTACACCAAACTCAAAGTGGGCGTGCAGGAGGAATTTGTGGAGCGTTGGCGCCACAATTGGCTTCCGTACAAAGACCGCTTTCTTCCCAAGGTCCAGATACTCTCGAAGGAAGTGGAAATTCCCCAATTGAACAAAAAAAGAAGGGTTTGGGTATTACTCCCCCACGATTACCAGCAGAACAGCGCCCGATATCCCGTCCTTTATCTGCAGGATGCGCAGAACTTATTCAATGAAAAATCGCCGTTTGGAAACTGGGAAATCGACAAAAAGCTTGCCGTCATGGCCGAATACGGCATTGGCAACATCATCATTGTGGCGATCGAACATGGAGAAAAGGAGCGTGTGTTGGAATACAATGTCGGGCGTACGATTTTGGGGCAAGGCGATGGAAAGAAATATATCCGCTTTGTGACAGATACCTTGAAGCCATTGATTGACAAGACCTACCGCACCCTTCCCGATCGTGAACATACCGGTATCGGTGGCAGTTCGATGGGTGGTCTGGTTAGTTTCTTGGCGGGCATCATGTATCCTGAGGTTTATGGCAAATTGATGATTTTTTCACCCAGTCTGTGGGTGATCCCCAAGATTAAATTCAGCTTCTTGGATATTTTTGATCCGATGCAGACGCGCATTTATCTATATGCTGGTGCCAACGAAAGCGAAACCATGCTCAAAGAAGTCAAGAAACTTAAGAAACGCCTCCTAAAAAGAAAAGTGCTCAAAGAGAACCTTGAAATCCAGGTGAGCGTCAATCCGGAAGGCAAGCACAACGAAACTTACTGGAGTGACGAATTCCCAAAGGCCATCGAATGGTTGTTTTTCAGCGATAGGGCCGGCACCGACGACTTGGAGGACACGGCAAAGGAAACGGCTTGAAACATATTGCAGGTATTCTTACCATACCTAGGCCTGCAATTTTGCACCCATCGATTTTTTGACCGACATAGCGGGAGTTTTCACAAAACCAACTTTTCAAATCGTTTTTGAATTAATGGCCAAATAGATATTTTAGGCAAATATTTACCTACCACTCCTGCTATCTATGAAAATTTCAGTCAGTAAATCAATTGACAATTTCAAGGGACTTGTCCTGATACCCTTTTTCGAATCAGAGGAATCCATCCAAATGCCTGAGGCGTTTGGGGGTAGGCCGGTTCCGAAAGTCCTATTTTCAGCTAAAAAAGACTCCCAACATATCTTCTCAGAAGGAGAGATCACATTTGCACTTTTCGGCTTGGGCAAAGAGCGGAACTACAAATCCATCCAAACCTCCTTTCGCCGATTGACAGCAAAGCAAGCGGATCTGTTTGGGCAAAAGGTATTGCTTTTTGCGCCTGATTTTGGCGATTATGATTTGTTGGAAGCTGCACTTACAGGCCTAATCCTCGGAACATACAGGCTGGGGCATTTCAAGTCATCGACCGCTCCTACCGTGGACTGGGGCAAAGTTCAGCTAGCGATCCATAGCACGCTAAAGGGAACGAAAAACGTCATCGAGCGGGCAGAAAAGATCGCCGATGCCCAAGTGAAAACCATGACGCTGGTTGATCTTCCACCCAACAAGGTGACCCCCGAATATTTGGCGGAATGGGCAAAGGAAAGCGGCAAAAAACTTGGCATGGAAGTCAAGGTATTGGGTAGATCAAAGGCCGAAAAGGAAAAGCTTCACGCCTTCCTGGCTGTTGGCCAAGGAAGTCAGCGCGAACCCCAATTCATCATCATGAAGTACAGGCACAAAAATGCCAAAAAGCATCTTGGCTTGGTGGGTAAAGGCGTCACTTTCGACACGGGCGGATTGAATATCAAAACCCAAGGCATGGTGCATATGAAAAGTGACATGGCAGGTGCCGCAGCTGTATTGGGATTCATGCATTTGGTGGCGGATTTGGCCTTGGAAGCGGACGTAACCGCGGTGATTCCCTGCGTGGAAAATGCTGTTGATAGTCACTCCTTGCTGCCTTCGGAGGTGATCGACAGCTACAGCGGCAAAACCATCGAAATCATCGATACGGATGCCGAAGGAAGGTTGATCTTGGCGGATGGCCTCTCCTATTTGATCAAAAACTTCAAGCCCGATACAGTCGTGGATTTTGCGACGCTAACGGGAAGTGTGATCGGAACTTTTGGCTATGAATGTGCGGGCCTATTTACCAAATCAGAATCCCTTTCCCAAGACCTGCAGCAAGCGGGCGCCTACGTAGGGGAAAAACTCTGGCCGCTACCGATGTGGGATTCCTATCAAAGCGAAATGGACAGCGAGATCGCCGACATCAAAAATTTCCACGGAAAGCCCTATGCCGGCGCGATCACCGCGGCAAAATTCCTGGAATTCTTTACCATGGAACACAATTCCTGGGCCCATATTGATATTGCCGGTACTGCATTTGGAGACTCCGAATTTTCAAAAACCAAGCATGCCACGGCTTTTGGCGTACAATTAATGCTTAAATTCATCGAAAATCTTTAGCCATGAAAGATAGCCACCGCACCTTTTTGTGCATTTCCAATTATTTCAAGGGAAGCGCATTTCTCACTGCGCTCAAGAAAGCAGGCAACACCGTCTATTTGGTCACCTCCGAAAAGTTACGCGACAGCAACTGGCCGAGGGAATACATCGACGAGATGTTTTTCATGCCTGGACAGGATTTGGATTGGGACTTGGAAAAGTTGCTACTGGGAGTGGCAGGCATCATGAAGGACACAAAAATAGACAGGATCGTCGCCTTGGATGACTATGATGTGGAAAAAGCGACCTTCCTGCGCGAAAACCTCAGGATTCCAGGGATGGGACAGACAACCGGCAGGTATTTCCGTGACAAACTCGCGATGCGCATGCGGGCACAGGAAGCAGGCGTACTTGTCCCTGCCTTCTCCGCACTTTTTAATGATGCCGAAATCAATCATTTTGCCGATAATATACCCGCCCCTTGGGTGCTCAAGCCTCGATCCGAAGCCTCTGCCCATGGCATTATCAAAGTGTTTGACAAAGAAAGCCTCTGGCAAAATATCCACGAACTGGGCGACAACCGCATGCGGTACCTGGTAGAGCAGTTCAAGCCCGGGGACGTGTATCATGCAGACTCGCTCAATCTGGACGGGAAAAACATGTTCTGTACTGTTTCCCGCTATTTGGCCACCCCCATGGAAATTTCACAGGGCGGGGGAATCTTCCGCTCGGCAAATATTCCCTACGGAACACATGACGATAAAGCAATCAGGGAAGCCAACAAACTAGTGATGAAAGCCTTTGGAATGAAGGACGGCGCGGCGCATACAGAGTTTATCAAAAACAAAGAGGACGGCAAAATCTACTTTTTGGAGACTTCATCCCGCGTCGGGGGAGCGCATTTGGCAGAAATGGTGGAAGCTGCCACTGACATCAACCTATGGGCGGAATGGGCAAGAATTGAAGATGCCAAAGCCAAAGAAAAGACATACGAACTTCCAAAAGTAAGTAAGGGATATGCAGGAATCGTGCTTACGCTATCCAAATTCCAAGACCCTGACCTTTCCGGATTTGATGATCCCGAGGTCTGTTTCCGGGTGCCCTTAGACTATCATGCAGGACTTGTCGTCAAGTCTCCCCAGCACGATCGTGTGATGTATTTGCTCGATGATTATGCTGCCAGACTCAGCACAGATTTTTCTACGGTAGTTGAACAGGAAAAAGTGAAGAAGTTTCACTGAAAGGAAAAAAGGTACAACGTACCAAGTACTAAGTATCAAGTCAAAACCGGAGCACAGGTATACACACGCTATTGGGAAAACCAGTATGTGTTGATCCTATGTGCCGGTTTTCAAAAGTCGTCTCCGGTACAAAAATCGATACGCCATGTAGCCAAACAACGGCCCGTACTGTAACCAAAGGAAAGCCGGCTGTTCCTGCACCGGTGAAGTTTGATAGGCAGAATAGGAAAAAATAACCAAGCCGGACCAGATGATTGGGGTCCATTCCCGTGCTACAATGCCCAAACCAAAAGCAGGGATAGTGTACCAAGGGTGTACAACAGGCTGAAACAGCAAGTATACCATATAAATCCAAACCATTTTCCGGGGCAGATGTCTTGGGTCCTTTTCCCTGCCACTTGTCGAGATCAGAATAATCAAACCGAGTGAAATCATACCCAAGGCCGGAACCACATATTTGATTGGATTGTAGGGAACAAACCACATCCCAACCTCTCGGACGAGGTAGTACACCGATGCGTTGAATTCGAATTTTTGTTGAAAAAGTCGGAAGCTTTCGAGGAAATTATCCGACACCCTTAGGTTTAGAAAAGGCGAAAAGAATACAGCCAAAACCAAGACAGCAAGCGCGACAAATCGAATAAGCTTTCTTTTCTCCAAGTTGAATGCCCAAAGTGGTGCTAAAATCAGCGGGACCAACTTCAATCCGATCGCACATGCCCAGGAAAACGCAGCCCTGCCAATCTGCATCTTTTGAAGAGATATAAGGGTGACCAATAGGCAGGTCAATACAATCCCCTCGAAATGTAAATTTCCGACAAGTTCCAAAATCACCATGGGGCTAAATGCGTACAGCACCACAGCCCTGGAACCGATCCCGTAATTCCGGAGTAGTCTCCGAAGTAGCAAGATATTCGCTAAATCAAACAGCATCAGTGTCAGCCTCAAGCGAACAACCGACTCCATCACCGATTTTGCCCCAATCGCGGTGAAATAGAATATTCCTTCGTGGAGGGGTGGGTAAATGGTGTAGTAGTTTTTTGAGTTCATACCAGCAAACAATTCCCCCCACAAATCCTCCCTATCAGTTGGCAGCATCTCCACGACAATATTGGGAGTAAAAAAGTAGGGATTGATATCATTCGAAATGAGATGTCCATCAAAGAAATATCTGAAATAATCATCGGACATTTGGGGAATGGAAAACAAAAACAGAAACCGACAGCAAAGAGCGGCCAAAAGCAGCCTGCCAAAAGAAAATCCCCACTCTTCATACTTGAAATAGAAAATCAAAGAGATCAAAAAGCATATTGAATAAAGCATCAGCAATTGCCCAAATTCCTCCCGAATCACGTGATAGGCTAACAAATAAAGACAAATCCCATATACCAGAACCAGCAAAGCCGGAGTCAAACCACGGTGAAATGGCGCTAAGTTCCTGGATATCAAATTCATAAAATACTTAACATTTAGTAAGTTCTAATTTCTTAATTTCTTGGAAAAATAAGCTTGCGTCGATAGAAAATGCCAGTAATTGAATCATTTCATTATTTAATTGAAAAATTCAACTAATTACTTTTGAATATTTTTTTATGTATTTCACATTATTTTTTTTGCATTTTATTTTTTGTTTTCATTTTTGTTCCTACATTTGGATCAGTAAATCACTCAAAGGAATTGAAGGTCACAATTAATTAAAGGCGAATTAACAGTTTTGAAATACAAATAATTGTATATTTGAAACCCGATAGAAGCCTAAGATAACCATTTGAACTTTCAATTTTGTTTTACCAGAAACCCTGAGAACACCTAATCTATCTTGTAAACTTATTTTTAACGGTTATGACAAACTTACACAAATCAAACATTCCAATCTTAGTCTTTTGGGACGTTATCAGTCTATCGCTTGCATTCTTCATTTCCCTTTACTTCTACAGAATCAACGACGTCGATTTCCAACGCATGGAAGTGGTCTTCCTCTTGGGGTTAATCGCTTCTTGGCTAATCATAGGATACTCCAATAAATTATATGTCGACTGGACGGGCGGAAGCTTCTTCAGATCCAGGATGACCAAATACTTCAAGACCTATTTCATCTTGGCCGGAATCATCGGCATCGTGTACTTGCTTTTCACTTTTCCAAAGGACGTTAGGAACCTGTTCATCGCGGTATTGGCGGGCATTCCTTCACTTGGCATCATTACCAATTCTTTGGTAATCAGATTATATACACCGATAGTGGAGCGCAGGGCGAAGATGAGCACAACGCTGATTGCCGGTTCGGGAACTTTGGCAAAGAAAGTAGCTTCTTTTATGGAGTCTAACGGTTACGCTCGTTTTGCCGTGCAGGGATTCATTGACTGCGGCGAGGGACATGTCGGCAGTAAGAACGAACGCGTCGTCACCAAACTCGATGGCTTGAAGGAGTACCTCAAGTACAATTATGCGGACGAGATCATCATTGCGCTTCCCTACAACCAACAAGACCAAATCAAATCCATCATCGATATCGCGGATTACCACGGGACTAGGATACGTTTTGTACCGGATTACCATGGGATTTTCGGGGAGAACTTCAAGACCTACCAGTATGGAGACATGGAGGTGGTCAATGTCCGCCAGCTTCCTTTGGACAACTGGTTCCCAAACTTGCTCAAGAACACATTTGATGTGATTTTTGCATCCCTGGTTTTGGTGTTCCTTTCCCCACTCTTCTTTGTACTTGGCCTCATCATCAAGTTGGATTCCCCTGGACCGGTATTCTACACGCCGATCAGGATAGGAAAAGGCGGAAAGCCATTCAAGGTATACAAGTTCAGGTCCATGAGGGACAGCGACAACCCCATGAACGGGGTGCAATCCACCCTCAAAGATGACCCTCGAATCACCAAAATCGGTAAGTTCATCCGGAAATACAGCATCGACGAACTTCCTCAATTCATCAACGTACTTACAGGAGAAATGAGCGTGGTAGGCCCTAGACCCCATCGGACATTCCTGAACCAGGTGATGCAGGAAAGTGAGGAGAAATACATGATCCGCCACTACTACAAGCCCGGGATTACAGGTTGGGCACAGGTAAATGGCTGGAGAGGCCCAACGGATACCGACGAGCAGAAAAAACAACGTACTGCCCATGACCTCTGGTACCTCAAGAACTGGACATTGTGGCTGGACATCAAAATCGTCTGGTTGACGGTTTTTGGAAAAAAGACACACAATTCAGCATTTTAACATAAAAGCCGCTCACGAAGCGGCCTTTTTTTTTGAAGATCCAAGTTATTGAAAGGCTTTTTTCGACCAACAAAGACGGGAAACCAAAAGTCCCAAAGTGGTGCCATTCTACTGCAGCACGCAACTCACCCCGACCCTATCCTTGAGAAGAGGGAGAAAATGACCACGGTGAGAGATAAATGGACGCGAACCACAAAAGGGACAAAAGGAATCAAACGTTGAAACCAAGCCCCAAGGAGGCAAAATGACAAAGCAGCTGAGATTAACTTACCCAACCATCTCCGTTTAGAATTACAATGATGAATTCACAATGATGAATTACTAGCTAGCCCATTTGCCGAGATAGGGAGATAACTGGATTCAAACCACAAAAGGGACAAAAAGAGATCAAAAGTGGGTGACAAGCCCCAAAAGGGCGAAATCTGATTAGAATTCGAATTTGCGTAGTTTTTGAGGTATTTTATTAATAGTCCGATTGAATTTTTAGAAAATCCTGGCTTCAAAAAAGCAGGATAGCAAAATAGCATGGTCTGGGAAGAGAAAGACCACCGAAGGCAATTACAAATCCTGGCTGATAGAGACTCGTTCTTCACCCATAAAATCAGGATGCGACAAGGTGGCAGCAAAAAAATCGACCGTATTTTATGAAAAAAGGATAAAAAGTCCCCGTTTATCAGATGTCAAAAGAACAATTTAAACAACAGCATGTTTTTTTTGATAGAATTCTATGAAGCAGTAAATTGTAAATGCCTATCCAGTTTTGCTAACGGTTACGGTTCTTGCACTGCATAAACGAAAGACTATGGACAATAAATACTACTGCCTTGTTTAACGATTCAAGTGAATACTTTTTTGTTTTGATCCCTGATGGCGATTGTTCACTTTTCGGAAGCGTGCTAAACTGCCTTTCCCAAGTGAAAGATGTGCGTCTTTTTATAATGTCTGAAAAAAAGGACCATGCATTTCGCTATTCGCGGTTTATCAAAAGGTTTTTCTATTTTCCTCCAGCCAGCGATGAACTGGAATGGCTGGCAAGGATAGATACGGTAGTCGAAGAACATCAGATCGATGTCATCATGCCGATCTGGGAAACAGCAATCAAAACGATACTCGAAAACAGAGATTTCTTACGCAGTAGAGAAAAGTTGGTTCCTTTGCCTACGCTGCAATATTTCACGATTGCCGGCAGTAAGAATTTGTTGGCGGAGCACCTCGAGCGTCATGGGATCCCTGGGGCAAAAACAATTCCTTTATCCTTCGATGCATTGGCCGACCGGGACACGTTTAAGCTCCAATTCCCCCTCCTGGCAAAACCCCTGAAATCAGGAGGTGGTAAGGGCATTGTCAAGTTTCAGGATTTTGACAGCTTGGCCACACATTTCAAAACAAAGGGGATCAACCAATCCTACATACTGCAGGAATTCATCACGGGTGAGGATTACGGCTGCAACGTGCTGTGTCAGGACGGTGAAATTTTGGCCTTTACCATGCAGAAGGGCAATCTATGGGATCCTGCAAAGCCCTATTCCTTTCAAGTCGGATTGGATTTTGTGTACCATGAAAAGCTGTACCAAACAGTCAAGTCCCTGATGAAATCCCTGCATTGGAACGGGATTGCCGATTTGGATTTGTTGTACCATCGGGCGTCCGATACGTTCTATATCGTGGAGATCAATCCCCGGGTTTGGGGCACCCTGCTGGCTGCGCTGATGGCAGGAATCAACTACCCCCACCTTTGGGTACTCTTGGCCATGAAAAAACCCATTCCGCTCCAAAGCTATAAACAAATCCCCTATGTCACCTTGAGGGGTCTTGAGATTCTCCTGAAAAAAGACAAATCCTTGTTGCTCAGACCTGGGTTTATCTGGAACAATTCCCCCTTGAAATTCAGATTCGATGACCCTGTTCGAATATTTATTCAAATATTTCGGTCGTTAAAAAACAGCGTCTCGGTCAAATTCAAGTCGCCCGATCCGTGAAAAAGATTGTCTTTGCGTTCTGGAACTAAACGCTTCCAAAATTTGCTTGATCTCCATGGCTTGAGCCCCACACCATGGTCTAAGTCACAGACAAGTCAATTTTTGTTCCTTTTATCGTTAATGACGCGGCTTACACAAGCGAATGGAAAATGTTGAATTCACAATAATCAACGAATTCAACACCGAACCATTCTTCTTGAAGAGGGATGATTGGACTCAAACCACAAAAGGGGCAAAAGAAATCAAAAGTAGATACCAAGCACCACAGAGATGGGGGTGGAGGCACCCGCTCCATGAAATAGCCATTCAGTTCCAAACTCTAACGGGGCATACCATAGAACTCGAAATGGGTTGATCTTCACCGAAAAAAGTACAGCTCGACTGAATTAAAAAAGAAATCCTGCTTTCGGAAAAGCAGGGTAAATGCAAAATTCAGTTTTCGCGATGGGGAGTATCCGGAAGTTTGGATTTTTTTTGATTTTGGGATTCAGGCATTAACATAGGTCGATTTTTTAGGCCCAAATATTTCAGCATGGTCTTCTTCTTTAAAGTCAACTTGGACACTGAATAGAAATAAATGGCCCAAAGTATTATACCTATCATTTTCGCCCCATCTTCAATCAGTACAGATTGCCAGGCTCCGGGAGTGAAAATCTTTTGTCCGGGTAACCTATCCAAAGACAAGGACAGTCCCAAGAAAAAGAAAGCCAATCCTAAAACAATATACTGCGTTTTCAAAATTACCTTGAAATAGAGCAGTAGGTACCCAACAACAGCCAGGAAATAACCCAAAGCGATCAAGTTTTCCTTTATACCCAAATAGGGAAGAATCTCGTCATGCAAGAGAAACATATCGTCTGCGCCCAAGAAGGTGGTCAGCGCCAATGAGTAGATCAGAAAACTTCTCATCCTTGGCATGGGATGATCTTTGGAAATCAGCTGCAGACTCAAAAAGCAAAAGCCAACAGAAACAAACCATAAAGCGCATCCCAATTGGGAAAACCAACCAGTATACAAGGGCCCTTCCAAGAGCACCACCGGGTCGCGCATTTGCATTGAATAGGACATGTCGTAGAAACTCCTGGCAAGAATCGCCGGCGTCAAAACGATTGTTGAGAAGATAAGGGCGAGAACCAAGTAGTTTGTGCTCTCTTTTACTTTGTTGAAAATGGCAACAAAGCTTATCTCATCTAAAAGTGAGAAGGTTTTTTCCATAAATTTTGGGTGTTAAGAATTGAGTTAAAAAACTATGAACAATTATAAATAAAAATTTAATAAAAAAATAACAATCGGATAATTTTGGATATTCATTGAATCTCAAAATCATCTCTCCCAAAAATCCTATTTCGCTTCAAAGTCCGCGAAGGGTTTTCGAATCCTAAAAAGACCAAGGAATGATCAATACGCTTTACGAAAAGGAAAAGAAAATTTGGCAATCCGTGAATTGTGGCTTACTGTTGGCATTAAGAATGCGCAATGATGAATGATTTCTGACCCTAAAAATCTGGTCTAGAGATGATGAATTTACAATGATGAATGGTACCTCAACCCACGCTCTCTACTTTGGGAGAGGGAGATATCTGAGTTCATACCACATTAGGGACAAAAAAATCAAAAGGTGGAATATTAGCCCCGAACGAGCGGCATCCGATGCGGAATTACAAATTCCATTTTATAGGAAGGCGTAATTGCAAATAACGCCTAGCTGAGGAATTACAAATTCCCTTATTTGGGAAGGCGTAATTGCAAATTCCGCCTAGCAGAAGGCTGAGTCTTATAGATAACTCAGGATCACGTCCCTGGAAATCCCATGAAATTCCGCGTATTCGTCTACAGTGACCAATTGATGAGGAGCCTTGTTGAAGTAGATTTTGATCTTTTTCAGCAGGTTGTACGCATAAGACTTGCTTCTCCCCGTGATTTGCATAATTAACTTAGCATGCACGCACAATGGTTTCGGATTATTCATAGCGAGGTAGATTTGGGTTGATCAAATGTTCTTTTTTCTGCTTTCCCATTCTATCCGCTCCCTTTCCAAACATTCTCCCAAAAATAAATCAGAAGGAGTCACCAAATGAGCTGGCAGTTCTTTAAAAACTTAAACTAAAGTTAAGAAATGATTTTGATTTATTTGCAAGTACGATTAGTTAATTTTTGTTGCGATAAGAACGTGGCTTTAACAGATCGCTTTTGATGTTAAACCACAGGTAACCATGCATTCCATCGGTTTGGCTCGGTTGGTATCGAAGCGGTTTAGGGGAACCCGACCCTACGGCCGGGTTCCGACTTCAAGTCAGTGATCAATCCGGCTTCAGGGCGGGCCGTTTCTTTGGTTTTGTTAGCCCATCCAAAGTCGTTCGCATGGCCAATTGTTCTGTGACCAACCAATTGCACACCTTTGTCAAATCGGCATAATCCTTTTTGAATTGCTTCATTTCTTGGGAAATACCATTCAGGTAGTAGGTAATGATGGTCAAAAGGATCGAAATCAATCCCTCGAGGACCGGCTGCAGGTTCAATCCATCCATGCGCGTTCGAATTGGACCAAATTGAGTGCTGCGTCGGGGAAACTACGGATTTCCAACAAGGCATCCTCCTTTTGGTCAAGGATGGAATAAATGACCTCCTTCAACTTTTCGAAGGCATGTTTGGACTGGGAACCCCTGCCCTCCCCTACCAATCTGGAAACTGGCGCAATCTTTGGTTCCCGGTCGACCGGGCAGTTGTCAGGCAAAATCCGCACTTTCCCCCTTCCGGACACATTTTCGATACAGAGGTGCCAACCCCAAGTTTCATTGTACTCCCGATGCAGTTGGTAAATCCCTTCGGGAATACAGGAATCAGGGCTGTTTCTGTTCCAAGGCCGTTCGACGGTATGGCAGATTTTATAGCCTTCGATGCGGATGGTACCATTGGTACCTCCGGGCCAATATTCACGTTCGAGGTGCAACAACATCGCCCTAGTCGGTTAAGATGATTTTGGCAGCATTGTGCGACTTGTCGTTAAGCGCATAATACGCGCCGTTGACTTCCTGCAAGTACTCAATCCCCAAAGCATACACCTGAATGGCATTCTCTACGATGATTCTGGGAATAGAGAACACCAGCCCAGTCAAGGGTTCTTGGTCCAACTTGATAACTTGGGAATAAACCAAGTTCGTTGGCTGGATTTTCTCCTCCGGATTGATGGCGCAGGCGACGAGGAAGAACCTGGCATCCGTTGCCCCGGTGGGCTTGGCGATTTTCACGCCGGGAATGAAGGTCTCAAAAGCCACTCCGACTTCGGTATCCGAATTTTGAGGCAGGTAATTCGCAAATACCGTGGAATTCCATGTAGCATTGATGTTGAACTGGAATTCCTCCATGAGGCTTTGGTCTCCCAGCATGAACTCGCGTTGGCCCCTTTTGCTGACCAAGTCGGATTTTACGACTTTAACAGCCAAAGTGTACAGGCGGTTGTGGGTCCGCAGGTCCTTGGAACGTAGGGTGATTTCCCGGAAGGCTCCTTTGAGGATGTTGGAAACCGCAGCTGCTCTTGCAAACTCAGCCAAATTTTCCCTGACCCTTTGGAAACTGGGATCATTGAGGATCTTCGCTTTGTCGACGCCGCCCTTTTGCCGTGCAAAGGATCCGTTTTGGCCTTTGTAGAAGGTCACATCTCCCATGGTCCCTTCCAATTTGATGAAACTCGTTTGTCTTGCCATTTTTAATTGGTTTAGAATGAAACATGGTCGAATTTGAACCTAAGGAACCAATATTCATAACGAAAGTGGACTATGTGGAAAATTGGGAAAATTAGGAAATAGTGGACGGGGGACGGTGGGAGGTTGGGGTGTTAGGAGGTTATGAGGTTATTAAGTTATTGGGTAATTGGGTTAATGGGTTAATGGTGGCGAATCAATCCTGCTGGATTCGGAAATGCAACATAGGGGATATGGGCATCATGCTTTCGGAAAAGCAGGATAACAAGGGGGATGGTCTGTGGCGATTAAGACCATGGTCCGGAATTACAAATTCCGTTTATCGTAGGCTTAATTGCAAATCAGACCTAGCCGAGGTCGGAACCATACCACAAAAGTGACAAAAGGGATCAAAAGGAGGAACAGCCCCGAAGGGGCGAAATCACTCAGCAGCGGGTTGCACCCGCTGCATGAAATAGTCGTTCGGCCCCAAGCCCTGAAAGGGCGGCATCAGTTGCGGAATTACAAATTCCGATTTATAGGAAGGCGTAATTGCAAATCACGCCTAGCTGAGGGGCGGTGGAAGGTTGGGGAGTTAGGAGGTTGGGATCTTGGGATTTTGGGATTTTGGGATGTACAAAGGTTATCAGGTTATTTGGGTATGAAGTTATTGGAGGCGAATCGATACTCTTTGACTCGGAAAATCAGGACAGGTGAATGATATCTAAAGACACGGACTATGCCGAAGACCCAGAAGTAAGGTCTAGCTATCCCCTAGTTTGGTACTACTTTGGTACTGCTTTGCACCTAGACTGTTATTACTTTGCTAGTAGGCTGGTAAAGCTTTGGTGGTAGGTTAATGCCGGTCTGATCTAAGGTAAAAAAGTTATTGGGTTATTGAGTTACTGGTTTATTGGGTTAGAAGGTTAAAAGTTTGGGAGGTAGTGAGGTTATTGGGTATTGGGTTATTGGGTATTGGGTTATTGGGTATTGGGTTATTGGGTATTGGGTTATTGGTGCGGATCTGTCCGGCTGGATACGGAACGGCGACATAAAAGGTATGAAGATCCTGCTTTCGGAAAAGCAGGATA
This sequence comes from Mariniradius sediminis, assembly GCF_021491425.1. Lineage (NCBI taxonomy): Bacteria > Pseudomonadati > Bacteroidota > Cytophagia > Cytophagales > Cyclobacteriaceae > Mariniradius > Mariniradius sediminis. The sequence goes on from NZ_JAKEVZ010000002.1 coordinate 141,946, forward strand.
ACGGGGACAACAAAGTCCGATCCTAGGCCTACCCACAAAGAACTGGCCGGCCAGGCGGACTTTCTCTCCCCCGCGCCGTCAAAAAAAGCATTTTGTCCAGATTTAGGTGAATGAGCCCCGAAGGGGCGCAATCCTACAGCGAAGGGTGCAGCCCTTCGCTAATGGAAGGCAATTCTCCCCCAAGCCCTGAAGGGGCGGCATCAGTTGCGGAATTACAAATTCCGCTTTATAAGAAGGCGTGATTTCAAATCAGGCCTAGCATATTCGAAATCCCGCTTTCGGAAAAGCAGGAAAACCGGGATAAAAAAATGCTGGCCAAAAGCTCAGGGCCAGCATCTCTATTTTGTGAAATCCAAATAACTATGAAATCGCGTGCTTGAAGTAGGCGATGGTTTTCGTAAGGCCTTCTTCCAACTGGACTTTAGGTTCCCAACCGAGTTCTTTTTTGGCCAAGTCAATTACCGGCTGACGCTGCATGGGGTCATCTTGTGGCAAAGGCAAAAACTTGAGCTTGCTCTTGCTTCCCGTAATTTGGAGGACCTTCTCCGCCAACTCCAACATGGTGAATTCACCGGGGTTTCCGATGTTTACGGGACCCGTGAAGCCTGGTCTGGAATTCATCAGGCGGTACATGCCTTCGATCAGGTCGTCCACATAACAGAAACTCCGGGTTTGCATGCCGTCGCCAAATATGGTGATATCCTCTCCCCTGAGTGCCTGCATAATGAAATTACTGACCACACGGCCATCATTGGGGTGCATCCTTTGGCCATATGTGTTGAAAATCCGCATGACCTTGATATCCACCTTGTGCTGGCGGTGGTAATCGAAAAACAGGGTTTCGGCGCAACGCTTGCCTTCGTCATAACATGCTCGAATGCCTATCGTATTGACCGATCCCTTGTAAGACTCTGGTTGAGGGTGGATCTCCGGATCACCATACACTTCCGAAGTACTGGCCTGCAAGATTCTAATCTTCAATCGCTTTGCTAAACCCAGCATATTGATAGCCCCGATGACAGAGGTCTTGGTGGTCTGCACCGGGTCAAACTGATAGTGGATCGGGCTGGCCGGGCAAGCTAGGTTATAAATTTGGTCGACCTCCACAAACAAAGGAAAGGTAACGTCATGTCGTAGAAATTCGAACCGCTTGTTGTCCATCAGGTGGTGGACATTTACTTTTCTTCCAGTAAAAAGGTTGTCGACACATAGGACCTCATTGCCTTCATTCAACAGGCGTTCGCACAAATGCGAACCCAAAAAACCGGCACCGCCGGAAACCAAAATTCTTTTCATGGCTATTCCTAAAAGTAGCAAAGAAAGGGAATTTTTGTCAATCTGCAATTTTTTGATGGCGTGGGAAAATGTGATTTTTGGATTAGGCAGGTAGACTGGTGAGGTTATTGGGTTATTGGGTTATTGGGTTATTGGGTTAAAAAGTAAAAAGGTTGAAAGGTTGAAAGGTTGAAAAGTTTTATTGTTTAAAGGTTTTTAGATCAGAGCTATGAAAGGATACTGTGGTTTCTGAAAAGGAGCATATTGGTTTATTGGGAAAGATGGTCAAAACCGATTAAAAACGCGTCAAGCATTGGAATTCGATCATTCGTGGCCTTTCAGCCGCGTAGAGGCGTTTTGATTGTAGCTTGCCGGTACCCGTTTGCCTCACGAGCCCAGAGGGGGACTGGGATGTTGGGAAGTTGGAAGGTTAAAAGGTTAAAAAGTTATTGGGTTACTGGTGGCGAATCAATCCGGATGGATTTGGAATGGCAGCATAAAAGGTATGGGAATCATGCTTTCGGAAAAGCAGGATAATATGATCATGAATGGGAATTTTAAATTCCAAAGTATATGAAGGCGTAATTACAAATCACGCCTAGCCGAGGGAAAAGTAGGACAACATGATCATGAATCATGCTTGGCTGCGGAGAATGAGGGCTTGCAGGCTCTTTTGCTTGGGGGAAAATTGGAACCGGACTTTTGGCTGTAGGTCTGCGGGCACTTCGGAAAGGACTTCATGCAGCAAGGCCATTATGTCCTTCTCCCTACCCAATTGATAGCAGGAACACAGCATGATGGGTGGCCTTTCGGATGATTGATTCCTGGCTTCCTGGGCGTGCATTTTGGCATCCGAAGGGACGAACCAAGCAATCCCGATTAGACTCTCCCCTTCCATCACGGTAAACATTTGCTGCCCAAATTCGATCCGGTTGAGGCAATCCAAAAACAATTCGTTGCGCGGAATTCCTGCCTTTTCCTCCTGCCAATAAAACAAATCCTGAATCCGGTTTTTTTCGATTTTCAGTGCTGAAATCTCGGTGGTAGGCGCGGCTGACCGTAGTTCCCCTGTTGCATCTAAATCTGCACCTTTGTCCTTGATTTCATTCAAAAAATGGGTTGCATACGATGGCTTTGCCCGTAAAACCCTTGTCCACTTCTTGATATTTGACCTGGAGGTTTGGATTTTGTCCTGAAAGCCCTGCCAATCGAGTCCAAAAATCGGCTTTTGCTCCAAACGGGTTTTAATCTTGAATTTGAGTGACTCTATAGTCCTTGTTTTGAAAGCAAAGGGCCGGGGACCAAACCACCATTCATAAGCCGTTTCCTGCCTGTTGGCCAAAATGGATTTATAGCCATCCGCACCTCCCGGTGTCAGGTCAAAAACAGGTATTCCTTCTTCCGCGAGTGCTACACCTAACATCAAAAAATGCAGGATTCCTGGGGAATGCTTCGAGTAAAATGGGGAGTGGCTGTTGATTCCTTGTAAGTGCACCACATTTGGGCCCATAATGCCTGCATTGGAGGCAATTAGTGTGTCGTCCACGGACAGCGTCGTCACATGCACATGGCCCAAGGCAAAAAGCCGCAACAAAAATTCCTTCCGCAGGGGCTCGTCGTGAAAAAAAGTCTTGTTGTACAAGGCCCCTCTTCTAAAATCACTTTGCAAAGCCATTTCATCGATTTGGGATTTGAAGGTTTCCAAATCGATCGTCTTGCGGAAACCCAAGCTACCCAAACGTTTTAGGCGGTTGATTTTTTCCTTGCGGTTTTTTTTCTTCAACTCCTCCTGAAGCAAAGCCTTTTCCACCAGCATCAAAGGCTGTTGGTAGGGTCTCCATACCGTTCTGGATTTCAGGAATGTACTTTTCCCAAATACGCCCAAAGGCGTTGGATTGGGTATGTATTTTAGGTAAATCGAATGCGTGGGAAAAACTCTACTGAAAACCTTCAATCCGGCTTCGATAAAACCAGCTTGTTTTTCCGAGGTTGACAACCAAACCTGGTACTCCGCCAAATCAAATCCTGGCGCTAAAAATGTTCCATCGACCTCCGTCAATACCCAAAGTCCCGTCATGGATGTCCCATCCCAATCGGTGATGAAGGTAGGTTTGTAATCCGGAAAACAATCAAACCAAGTCAAGAGGAAATCCGAAGACTGAAAAATGGTAGCCCAGGGGCATTTTATCCACAGTTCATTCCATGAAGCCAAGAAATCTTGGTTCATGGTTAGGGATTTCGAAACCCGGTCTCCATAGATTTTTACTTCACCCATTTGTGGCAACAATTTTTTAAAAATGTCAGTAAGTCGAGAAAAAGAAAACGTTTAGGTGTTCGTTTAGAGTCTCGCCTTTGACAAGCGCAAAATAAGACATTATAGGAAAATGAAGGTCAAAAATCCATGAAAGAGATTAAACGTCCGGAATCATTTTGCAGGTACCCGTTTTGTAGACTCCCAAGCAGTTGATTTTCTTGTCAATATAAACATTTCTTACAAGTGGTATTTTAGTTTGAAATAAGTATCCGTTGTAGCCGCCAATATTAAGGATCCAAAAATCAGGGCACTATTGCGAATTACCGTTTCCCTCTTTTCCGAGCCTAAAATCCGGCTCTTGCTTCCCCTTGAGCAATCGTTTGAGAGCTTCCCATTTATCGCCCAAGGCCAATTTTGCCAAAACAAACATGGGACCGCCTTTGGTGATGCCCCTTCTTGGTACGCTTAAGGGATGGTCATTGACAGTGAAGCTCTTGGCCTGGGTTGAAAAGGCGAGTTTGATGCCGCAGTCCCTCAAAACATCCATCTCCCGATTTCCAAAGTCGATTACGGGGACACCGTTCGGATAGGCAAAGTACTTTATTTCCTCCCCTAATACTTCTCCCAACTTCTCGATTGACTGTTGAATCTCCTCACGGACCGTAGCTAATGATTCATTCCTTAAAATCGGATGGTGCATGGTATGGGCACCGATATCCACCAAGCCCGAAGCCTTCAATTCAAGCAACTGTTCCAAGGTCATGCAACGACGCGGTTTATCCGGGATTCCATAGGCATGCTTATAGCCAACTATAAGTTGATGTATCTCCTTTAATTGCAAGGATTTGACTAATGCATAGACTTGGTATTTACCCTCAAAAACGTGTTTTTGTTTGTACTTTTTGTTGTAGTACCCCAAAAAAAGTTTGAGATCATAGCCATCGATCTCCTGAAACCAAAAGTTTCTACCCGTCATCACTGCCATCGGCGAAACATAAATGGAAATTGGGATATTGTACTTTTTTATTAACGGAAAAAGATGGGTATACACGCTGATATCTCCGTCATCCACGGTAATGTGGCAGGCATTCTTCAAATCCAAACCCCCGAAATAGAACCTCTCCACATCTTTGGCACTGACCATGTTGTAAAATCTCAGCAATACCCGAAGTATTTCTTCCATCCAACGGGAGTTCTGAATCACATGGAAATTGATAACGGTATTGGGTAATTTCATTTTGCGTATTGTAATGCGAAAATCCAAAAAAAGTATGAAAAAACAAATTTTTTAGGTTTTGCTGAAAATCTATCTCACTGGAAGATGATAAACAGACATAGAACACAAAAACCTGAATACCAGGTTGACCAGACCCTCTCAAAACCTATGTGAGAAAAACCTTTGAAACATGTTTTTGTTTTTCGACAAGGTCTTTCGGAGAAGATACTAGTTCACCCGTATACCAAACACAGCCCAAAAGCCGATTGTCTTGCTTGAAAGCAAAAAAATGTTGATTTTCTTCAAGTCTTTTTAAGGCATCGTCCAGAAATTCCCATCTCGCAAGTTCAAAGGTTTGGTCATCTACTAAAAGCAATTGATCCAATTCATTTCGCCCAAAATAAACTTCATTTACGTTGCTAGAATTTTTAAAATATTCCATTCTTTGTAGCAATTCTACAACTGTAATTGATCTTGGATTGATTTTTCGCAGCCATTTCCTGGGTAGGTTTCTCATCTTCGAGCGCCATTTACTCCATTCGACTTCCAATTCCATAGGGCGGATGCCTCTGGACAGTAATATGTTCCTCAGTCTGATCCTCAGTCTCCTTTTTATCAACTGGAATTTACTGTTAGAGATCATCAACTCATAAATTTCTTCATTTTTGTTGGAGAAACGATCTTTATAGGCGTCGTACCCCGGAGACAACTTCATATTTTGAAAATTTTCTTCCTTCAACAACATGGCATGCTGGTAAAGTTGTACCAATCCTGGCGAAAACTTGGCATGGCTGGGCGAATAGGCTATCAAGCCGGCCAAATGTCCGGTTTTTCCAAAATCATTGACCATGATGATCGATCCCATCAGACTGCCATCCAACCACAGGCAAGTCATGTGCAAAACTCCGTCTGACAACCATGCAGCAAACATGCTTAAAGCCTGATCATTGTTTTCAAAAGGTATCTTATTGAACGCTGCACCCTGTCTCAAAGCATAGAATTTCGCTACTGTCGGGAAGACCTCAGCCAGCCGTTGTTGGGATGTAATCTTTTCGAATACAACATTACCTGCACGATTCAATCGGTTGATCTTGGACTTGAAATGGCGTTTTGCAAAAATCCTATCATAATCCTCTTCCCTGAAGTCCAACACGGGATTCAAAAATTTCTCAACAACGGTATGTTTCCTAAAATCAGAAAGTTGTGTCAGGTCCTGAATAATACCTTGATGATGGATTGACTTCAAATTGATTACACAACCGGGTATTTCATGTAAAAGACGTTTGATACCCTTGTTCCAAAATTCTTGGGAAAAAGGCTTCTCCACCAACCATGATTGGTACAATGCATAATAATTACCTGCTCCTACCAGCCTTTTTTCAAGCGTACCCTGTTTGTGGTGAATTTTCCTTGCCAAGGTCAATAAGCCTACCAAACGATATCCCGCGTAGGCAGTGACGACAACCGGGAAAAAATCCCGGATATTTTCCTTATACCAAGGCAATACGAAGTTTGGCGCTTGAAAAACACTCCCCAAACCTGAATGCATCACGAGTTTTTTCCATTGACTCTTGAAAGCGGCCTCTTCCAAAACTGTAATCGCGGCCTCGCCTTGCAAGATGCTTGTTTCAATTTTCAAAGAATGGCGCACGGAAGAATCTTGATGCATGTGATTGGTTTAGAATAAAAAACTATTGAATTATTTTTTCAAGATAGATTTCCTTTTTTAGAATTCAATTGACGTTCATTATGCCAAAATCGCCTAACTCAGATTTCTATACTTCCCACGCAAGGTTGATAATTACAATCCAGTAGAATTCTCAAGGGTGATTCATTGCGAGACAAAGTTATGATTTTTGCCTAAAAAGACAATTGTTGTAAACCTTTTCAAACTCCGCCCCCATTCTTTCAAGCGTGAATTCGTTCATTATCTTTTCTTTTGACCTCAAGCCCATTAAAGCAAGTTTTTCAGGACTATTCAATAAACTGTCGATTTTAGCTGCAATAAAGGAATCCGATTCTTCATCGAACAGAAAACCATTCCAATCATTCAAAACCACTTCCCTTGTACCACCCGCGTCATTTGCGATCACCGGCTTGCCCAGGGCCATATACTCAATAATGGAGTTGGAGATGCCTTCGCCATGAACCTTTGCATTTGAAAACAAAACACCGAGGTCACAAGCATTCACCAAAGCCTCTACTTCTTTCGTTCCAGGAATTGGGCGCAAAAAATCGTTACCCTCACAGACCCTTGACATGTTTCTGAAAATCGTACCATCATCCCCAAAAAAACCAACACCAACAAAGGTAGTGTCTGTTCTTAATTTGGAGAGTGCTTTTCCCACGGAGAAGAAACGTTCGTAATCTTTGTTTTTAGAATAGGTAGCGACCATGATAACAGCATATTTGGTCCTAATATCGAACTTATCTCGAATCGCTGCCTTATCCGGAAGATGCTCAAACCGATTCAAGTTCAATCCATTATAAATCACCAAAGCCTTTTCTGTCGGAGGCCCATAGGCATCTATACCAGCAATTGAATTGGAAAGTATCACATCTGAGAAGTGAAAATTAATTTTTGCGATGAGCCTTTCACTTGGAGGAATTGTTGGAGGCGCAGAAGTTATTTGGGAGTTTACCAACTTCGAACCTTTGAAAATCACGTGGTATGGAAGTGCTATCAGCGTTTGTTTAGAACCCCAGGTATGAACAAAATCCGGTTTGATTTCCTTCGCAATCCTAAAAAACTCAAAAAAAGAACCAAGCGTAAGCTTTTTAGTAGAAAGGGAGACCCATTCGACTCTTAATTTCTGAAAATTCTCAAACATAACTTCTGTTTGTTTAGTTACCAGAAACATGGAATATTTTTCGGAACGATCCAGGTAGGTCATCAATTCCAAAAGCCTCCTTTCCTTACCTCCTGAGCTTAACGTTCCAATAAAAAATAATATCTTAATTTTTTCGGCTTTCATCCTATAAATTTGTTATCATTGTACTATCGGCTGCAATAACTATTCCAAATTTTGGTGAAAATTGTGACACTCGATTTACTGTTACAATTGGGATTTTCGGACTAAGTCGATTCTCTTGTTCAAACTATCCATATCAGTTCAGGAGCAAGGACATACAATACCCATATCTTTTTTCTAAAATTTTGAAAAGCTAAGATCAACAATACACACTCCTACCTTTCAAGCCAACCATCCTAATGGTCAAAAAACATTTAGGTGGTTCCGGTAAAGTGGGCGATTCTTAAAGGTCGGTTTCGTCCAACATCATCAAGCAAACCGTTCTACCTGCTCGATCATAAATGTTGTTGTGTCGATCTTTTCACGCAGCAATTTGGCTTGCTTGGCAAGTCCCTCTTCCTTCAAATTAAATCTGGACAACAGGGCCAAAGCCTTCTGAATTGCTGCTTCCTGGTCTTCGGCGCTTTCCGTGAAATTGAAAACCAAATCGAATCTTTCCTCCTCTTCGTCAGTATAGCCCCTCCCATCGTTGTCCAAGAATATTGCATGGGTTCCCAAGACTGCTGCCTCGGATGCCATCGTCGCACTTTCCCCAAACAACAGAGAGGCAAAACTTATGCAATCATGCATCTGGTGAACCGGAATCCTGATCCTGAATTGTTCAAGGTCCGAGGGCAATTCCTTTTCTGACGATATGAATACTTTCGCGTAGCTAGAAACAAGCTGTACAGCTTTCCGCTTGTTTTCCAAACTCATCCCAGTATGCCCGAAATCATGTGCTGCCGCCCAAGAAACAAACCGAAAAATGACAAATTTTTCCGATTTTTCCACACCCAATATTTTCAAAACATCCGGATTTGGAGTAAAATAATTGGGGTGTAAATAGGATAACTCCATATAACTTGGAAACCTGACCTGCTTTGGCCCCAAATCAATTCGGTAACAGGCTGGAGTAAAGATTTTTGTCGCAAAGGGAATTGTCAGTTGGTGGTGTAGCTTGGCATGTTCGGTATCACTGAATACCAAACTCGGCTTACCCAGTAGTTTTGCAACTTGAGATGGATATGGATGGAGGAAATTGAGAAATATATCCGGTCTAAAATTTCTTGCAAGCTTCCACAGTGTCCAATCTGCGTACAACATGTAAATGAACTTTCCGATTTTTCCATCCTTGCCTTTCCCCCTACTGACAAATGGTATACCGTAGTGATCCAACAACTTGTGCTCTATCTCCTTATTTCTCGACACAACTAAAATCTCATGCCCTTCACTGGACATGATTTTATAAAAATTGCGGAAATAGTGCACATGTGCGGGATGGTTGATATCGATTAAGATTCTCATAATGTGAAAACGAATGAACTACTATTATTCTAGTTGATTTTTAGGTGCCGATGTAAATTTCTACAGAGGAGGTGTTTTCAACGCTGTGCGGGATTATAATCTTTAAACACTTCTAATCAGAAAATCGTCTTTTGGCTTTTTTGGGTAGAAAATATAAAATTCAAGTTGTATGCGAATAAATCAAGCCTTGCATTTTGAATTCAAAAGAATAATTTTGGTCCTTCATTTCCAAATCTTTTTGTGGTTATAAACGACCGGGCAGAATTGTTTGGGTTTGTATTTCTGAATTTGTCAGCATCAATTATTCGGCTAAAATAAATCGCCCAAGTGATTTACTGCTTCTATCTCACAAACGCAACAGTGTGCTAATCACCTAAAAAATCAATGAGGATTTTATTTGTATCGAGTGGAAACCGAAAGCAAGGTTTAAACCCCATCATCAGACTGCAAGCAGAAAGCTTGGAAAAAGTAGGTGTTGAAATTGAACATTTCTTAATTTTTGGAAACGGCTTTCCTGGGTATCTTAAGAATGTTTTCAAGCTGAGAAGGCATTTAAAAACCCATCCTGTTGACTTGATTCATGCCCATTTCGGATTTAGCTGCGTGGTGGCACAACTCGCAAAAGGAAAGATTCCGTTGGTCGTCACCCTGATGGGTACGGATATTTTGGGACACAAAAACGAGGATGGCAGCATATCCTTTAAGAATAAGTTGATTTTGTGGATCAATCATTACTTCGCGAATCATGTATATGAAAAAGCCATCGTCATGAACCAAATCATGAAGGATATTTTATCCAAAAGGAAGAACCCTACCTATATCCTTTCCAATGGTGTGGATACAAGCCTGTTCTACGAGGTGTCAAAAAGCGAGGCCATTCAGTTTCTTAAATGGGATTCGGATATTCATCATTTTGTCTTCATCTCGAACCCTGAAAGACCGGAAAAGAATTTCCCTTTGGCTGATGAGGCAGTAAATTTGCTCAAGGAAAAAGGATATCGGGTCCAGCTCCATGCCGTCTTTCAGGAGAAAAGCGAAAATCTCAAATACTACTACAGCGCTGCCACGGCATTGGTGTTGACTTCCTTCCATGAGGGTTCTCCCAATGTGGTCAAGGAAGCACTTTGTTGCAATTGTCCCATTGTTTCGACATATGTCGGCGACGTCAGCATCACGACCGCGGATATCGATGGCTGCTTTATGGGCCCCTATGATTCAGTTGGATTTTCTGAAAAATTGGAAGAAGCCATCGCGTTCTCAAAGGCATCCGGGAGAATCAGGGGAAGGAAGCGCATAGATGACATGGGATTTGATTCCCAAATTGTCGCAAATAAAATCAAGTGGATTTACGAGGAGAGTATTGGAGAAAAGTGAATGTTTGACAAATTTTACTATTGTACATTAGGGTCAACTGAGAAAAAAGGCAAAAGACAACAAGGCAGTCAAATTCTGGGACAAAACCGAACTTTATGCTTTTTTTTTTCCAAGGCGGCGTATAAATCCAGGAACGAGTTCGCTCAAATCCCAACAATTAACGATTTAATCACCTAATTTTCGCACCATTTTCAATTCGGAGTTTATGGCAACATTCTTTTTTATGCAAGGGCAGAATATTGAACTGATTGTGGAAGGCGGGAAGCCAATGGGCGGTGCCGTCGTTGCAACACAGGTTTGGATGCAGGCCTTACATGAATTGGGGCACACGATTGTTTTGTTCAGAAATGAAGATGACAACAGAAAAATACGTCCAGAATTCGATTGGATCAAACCTTGCAAGGTCTACCATTCCAATAAAGGTATTCCTATGCTTCGGTACCTGTACTATCGTTTCCCAAAACTCCTAAAAGCATTGCGGACGATTAAGCCAGATTTTGTGATTGAATCTATACCTGCTTGGAGCGCGCCTTTTCATGCGATTTTATGTAGGATCGCTGGATCGAAACAAGTCATTCGAATTGCGAATGACAACATGTTGGATGATCGCATCAAACTAACCCATAGCACATTTGAACAAATTTTTATTTCCTTGGGATTTCGGTATTGTGATTATATTATGACCCAAAATACATACCAATCACAAAGATTGAAGATGAAGTATCCCCGGCAAAAGGTTATTCAGCTTATCAATCCAACGGTTTTGGATAAGGCACTTTTGATCCCTAAAAATTCCTCTAAAGGCTATATCGCCTGGGTAGCGAACTTCAGGTACCAGAAGAATCTTAAGCTGCTTTTCGAAATCGCCAAGCTTCTGCAGAATGAAAAATTCTTAGTTGCTGGGGCGCCGATGTATCCTTTAGATCAAGAAACAGCCAGCTATTTGCCAAAATTGGAGGCGTTACCAAACGTTCAGCTCGTTGGTACCATCCCACGGGACGAGATTATGGATTTTTTCAAAGGTGCGAAATTCCTACTGAATACCTCCCGATATGAAGGCTTCAGCAATACATTTTTAGAAGCAATGTGCACGGGAACGCCGATTTTAAGTACCAACAACGTGAATCCCGACGGAATAATTTCCAATTTCAACCTGGGGTATATATATGATAATCCACCGTCTTTGCAGCGACTCCTAAAAGGTTTAGATAACAGTAAATATTTAGAATTTTCAAAAAATTGCTTGGACTACGTGGCGGAAAATCACGACCATCTGGCATTGGGAAAAAAACTACTTCATTTCTTAGGCGACCATTCTTGATGGAGTCAAAAGAGTACTTGAGACGAAAAAGGTTAAGAAAGTTAATCTTATTACCCTAATGTGACTTTAAAATTCAAGAACTTAATCCATTATTCTTCGATAAATATGATTCTCTCTGATAATTTCGGAGCCAATAAACTGGTTTTTTAATATCAATTTGGGATGCAAAAAGATCTGAAAATTAAATACAATATTAACTTTAGCAGTTCTAGTCCAATAATTCTATGCCATATTTGAAAGTGCCCAGTCCAGACAATAAATGGACTATCCAAGAAATAAATTCAGTAAAAATCATATGGCCATGCTTAAACTAATCCATCTTTTTTATTTTCCATTCATTTTCCTGATTTCAATAGTTTGTCGGGATCAATACATTCCCCAGAAAAATGAGCCGCGCCAAATAGCATTCCCCGGAGCAGAAGGATTTGGAAAATATGCCAGTGGTGGTAGAGGTGGCATGGTATACATTGTAACTAACCTCGATGACAGTGGCCCTGGAAGTCTGCGCTGGGCGGTAGAGGCCAAGGGGCCACGAACCGTGGTGTTTGAAGTATCTGGCAACATAGAGCTGAAAAGCCGATTAAACGTCGGGGATGGAAATTTGACTATTGCCGGGCAATCAGCACCCGGGGATGGTATTACCATTCAAAATTATCCATTTCGAATCATTGGAAAATCCAACATCATTATTCGCTTTCTACGATTTCGGTTAGGGGACTTGGGAGATGAAATTGGGGATGCCTTTGAGGCGAGGTCAGGATGTGATAATTTGATAATTGACCATTGCTCGTTTTCCTGGGGTTTAGATGAAACTTGTTCTGTGTATGACGTTTCCAATACAACTGTTCAAAACTGCATTATTTCTGAGGGCATCAATGATGCCACTAAATATGGTAAAGATTTCCCTCATTCGTACGGAGGAATCGTTGGGGGAAGAAATGTCAGCTTTTTCATGAATTTGATGTGCCATTTCATTATTCGAATGCCCTCTATTGCGAAAGAATCTTCGATTCTTGATATCAGAAATAATGTTTTTTACAATTGGGAATTTCGGGCGACGAATAATGGTGCTAAAGCGAAAGCTAATCTGGTTGGAAATTATTACAAACCTGGACCCGCTACGAAAGCACGACCCAAAAACCAATTAGTTGATCGGGCCTTTTTGTGGCCAACTTCATTAGAAAAAAATGACTCCGCATATGGAACTTTTTATCTACAGGAGAACTACCTCGAGGGAAGGGAAGATCTTCTTGCTAATCAATGGCTGGGAGTACGTCTCGAAAATAGCGAAAAAACCAAATTACTACTAGAATTAGTTAAAAATAAAGATAATGAAGCAAAAGAAGTTCAGTTTAAAATTGAAGAAGGACTTTACGTAAAAAAGTACTCCGCAAAGGAATGCTTCTCAGAAGTATTAATGAACTCGGGATCAAGCTCGTCAAGGGATCAAGTTGACAAAAGAATAATTTCAGAAGTGTTTTCGGGTACAAATACATACACAGGTTCAAAGTCTGGTCTTAAAGGCATAATTGATAGTCAGCAGGACGTTGGCGGTTGGCCCACTCTTAAATCCCTCCCCGCTCCAATCGATACGGACCGGGATGGGATGCCCGATGCATGGGAAATCGAAAAAGGGCTCAATCCCGAACGCAGAGATGACCGTTTTTACGATTTGGATCCTAACTATACCAATTTGGAGGTGTATTTGAATAGCTTGGTGGCGCATATAATGGAGAAGTGAGTCCCGATAATAGCGGGATAAGACACAAGATGCAAGAAGCAAGATACAAGACTGGTATCGGGATAGGTACGCGTAATTCGCTTAACTCTATCGATTTGATGAGATAGGAATCTGAAGATTTGAAAATTGGAAGATTGGACAATTAAAAAAAGGCAGTTTTGGGGAAATGGCGATTATACCGTGGAATTTGATTGGGCGGTGGGTTTTCAGGGTTAAGATGGATGATCAACCAGATACTTGGCGTTAATCACTTTTGAATTTCCAAATGGTCAAACACCGAAACCAATTTTGCATGCCTACGCAATTTTTTTGATGATGGCAATCTAGATCGACCGGATTTTGTAAAGGCAGTGAAATATTTGGGGAAAGACTATATATCCCTCTTGCCTCGGGATGGCAAAAGGACGGGAATGGCAAAAATTCAGCTTATCTCTGGGTTTGGAAAGACAATTCCGCTTGGAGTGGATGCTGCTTTCGAAAAAGCAGCATATCTGTTTGGAAATAGATCCCTCGTGCCTACCAATGACAAAGTGTCGGGCGTCACCCTGAGGTCCCGATTGTTATCGTGGAGAAGGGTCGCCGTAATTCAGGAGATGCTTCTCCCGTACGGCTGTCGGGATCCGCAAGCTACGGTTCAGCATGACGGGACGCGGCTGTCATTGCCTTTCTGTAAATGCCAAATTTTAAAAACTCGGGATGGCAAAGAGAGGGAATGGCCTTTTAAGTACGCCAATTTAAAAAAGGTCGGGACTATTTTTTTGTGGGTTCGGTGTTGCTTTTGGAAAAGCAGCATAGCTTTTCGGATATAGATCCCTCGTGCCTCGGGATGTCAAAGAGAGGGTATGGGCAAATATACCTCGCTCAATTTAAAGGGAATGTCGAGACAGTTTTCTTATTTATTCCATTCTGCTTTTGGAAAAGCGGCACAACCTGGATCTGATAGAGACCTAGTGACCCAGGATAGCGAGAAAGTAACCAATTTTCTTATTATACCTACACAAACAGGTTTACATTTATCCCCAATTTTTTGCCTGAATTCGCTTAAAATCTGTTTTGTGAATTTAGCCTTTGGTTTTGATATCTTGATTTCCAAATTTTCTGCCTCAAAAATCCAAAAATAAAGGCTTAATCACCCCCTAGGCTTTTTAACAGTTTGAATTGGATTTTTTGGAACGCCGCGGGTTTAGCCGGAGTAAACAATTTTCCCTTCCAAAAAGGACGGGATCAAGCCCTAGTACAAGATGAAATCTGCCCTATTTTCAATTATTGGCCTTTTATTGGCGATCAATTCCCTTGCCCAACAGCAAATCTCTGCGTTTCCCGGAGCGGAAGGTTTTGGTAAATACACCACCGGAGGACGTGGTGGAAAAGTATTTATCATCACCAACCTCAATGACTCGGGCCCCGGAAGTTTACGGGAGGCAGTAGAAGCTAAAGGTTCGAGAACAGTTGTTTTTGAAGTCTCGGGCATTATTCCCCTTAAAAGTAGGCTTGATGTTGGAGATGGTAATTTGACAATTGCGGGTCAAACAGCGCCAGGGGATGGAATCACAATTTCCAATTTTCCGCTCCGCATTCTCGAAAAGAATAATGTAATAATTAGGTTCATAAGATTTAGAACAGGCGATTTATTCGGTGAAGATCAGGATTCCTTTGAAGCAAAAGGGGGGAAAGATTACATTATTGACCACTGCTCCTTTTCATGGGGAACTGATGAGGTTTGCTCAATAAAGGATTCGGAAAATGTAACGATCCAAAACTCAATAATCTCTGAAGGACTCAGAGATGCAGCTACAACGAATCCGAATCCTCACTCCTACGGTTCCTTGTTAGGTGGAAACGGAGTTACATTTTCTAATAATCTTATGACAAACCTAATGCAAAGGTTACCCGCTTTGACTGACCTCGGATTAAGAGGGATAATCGACCTAAGAAACAATGTATTCTACAATTGGGGGTTGCGCGCAACTGAAGGAGGCGCAACATGTACCGTTAATATAATAGCAAACTATTATAAACCGGGGCCTGCAAGTTTTGTAAGAGGGGGAAATTCTACCAAATTTTTCCTAAGACCTAGTTCGAATGATGACGACCCAAGTACTTATGGCAAATTCTATTTGGAAGGCAACAAATTCGAAGGCCGGTCCGAAATCAGCACGAATCAATGGGCTGGAGTATGGCTTGAAAGTACATCAAAAACCGAGTCCTATTTGGAACTCTGCAAAAACAGAGACAACAATGGAAAGCTCGTGCCATTCGCTATTCCGGCTGGTATTTACTCAACAACCCGGTCTGCGGACGAGGCCTATGAATCCGTGCTTGCAAATGCTGGAGCGAGTTTGGTCAGGGATGCGGTAGACAAAAGGATCGTACAAGAGGTGCGGACAGGGACAACTACCTACAAAGGATCAAAAACCGGATTACTCGGCATCATCGACAGCCAAAACGATGTGGGAGGCTGGCCGGTGCTGCAATCGCTTCCTGCTCCCAAGGACACAGACCGGGATGGGATGCCGGATGCTTGGGAAACCGAACGCGGGTTGAATCCCAACACTTATAATCCCAATGGCTACAATTTAGATTCGCAATACACCAACTTGGAAGTTTACCTCAATAGTTTGGTTGCCCACATCATGGAGCCCGGAAATGAGCCTGTGGTGCCTGTTGCGGTCACCGGTGTATCGGTAGATCCGAAAACGGCCACCATCGATGCCGGAAAAACCGTTCAACTCACCTCAACTATCCAACCAAGTAATGCCTCCAATAAGCAAGTTACTTGGACCAGTTCCAATACTGCCATTGCTACGGTAAATGGCAGCGGGTTGGTGACAGGGATTGCGCCTGGAAGCGTGGTGATTAGTGCCAAAACTTCCGATGCGGGATTCACTGCTACCTCGACCATCACGGTCAATCAAACGACTCTTCCAAGTATTGTAAGTCTGGTGTTGGTGGACGCAGGAGACAACAATGATTTTAGCGTACTCAGCAATAACATGGTCCTAGACAACTCAAAGATTGTCGGAAAAACATGGAATGTCCGGGCGAATTCAAATCCAAGCAGCATCGGAAGCGTGTATTTTAGCTTGACAGGACCTATAGTGGCTACTAGGACCGAAAATTCAGCCCCATATACCTTATTTGGTGACAGTGATGGCGTATATCAGGGTAGAGAGTTACCTGCGGGAAAATATGTGATTGAAGCAATTCCCTATTCGGGTTCCAACCGGAGTGGATCAGTTGGAGCCACTTACCGCATCGAATTTGAGATCAAAGACCTTCCTCCTTCAATTCCAGCCCTGGTCAGCCCTGCAAACCAGGCGCTTGGCCAAGAATTGACAGGCATACTTCAATGGGAGGATGTGGCCACTGCCAGCAATTACCGGGTACAGGTATCTGAATCATCCAGCTTTAGCACTTTGGTGGTTGACCAAGGTTCCCTTGTGGACAATCAATTTTCTTACACCCTACCCAAATCAGGCACAAAGTATTATTGGAGGGTGATGGCCAGCAATGGAGCAGGAAACAGCGGCTGGTCTTCCATTTGGAGTTTTACCACCAAAACATCGGTTCAGGTTCCGGGTATACCCGTTTTGTCCGCCCCAGCCAAGGACAGTTCGATCCCTGTTGGAAAAACAACCTTTTCTTGGAATATTGTCTCCGGCGCAGAGAAATACCGGCTTCAAGTTTCCAAGGAAGCCCAATTCAATTCTCCCACTTATGATGTGTACAACTTACCGGGCACATCCGTCGAACTCGATGTCAAGGACCCAGGCACTTACTATTGGCGGGTCAGTGCCTCCAATCAAGGGGGTAGCGGTGCATTTTCCGCAGCCTCGACTTTCCAAACCGTTGCGCCCCCTACTCCACCCACTTTGGTGGCACCCAACAACCAATCTCTTGACTTATCCGCAAGCGTTTTGGTAAGCTGGGCGGCGGTTTCCAATGCAAGTTCCTACAGGGTCCAAGTAGCGACTGTCCAAGACTTTTCTCAAGTTCAAAGAGATGTTTCCAATATTTCTTCCACCCAACTGCAGCTAGATAACCTTTCGGAAGGGGTTACTTACTATTGGCGGGTCAGGGCAAGTAATATGGCAGGAACCAGCAGCTATTCGCCGATTTGGGAATTTTCGACCAAAAAACCGCAAACGCCACCTGCTACTCCGATCCTATCGAGCCCAAGCTCAAATGCGGTAGTGGCGACAGGAAAGGTCCTGCTTTCTTGGCAAGGGGTATCCAACGCAAGCAATTACCGGTTGCAGGTAGCCAAGGACGCTCAATTCAGTTCACCAATACACGATTCTGGCAACCTTACAAACACTTCCTTCGAACTTGAGCTATTGGCTGCCGGGACTTATTTCTGGCGGGTCAGTGCTTCCAATCAGGCAGGGAGCAGTCCGTTTTCGGCTGCGAGATCTTTTGAAACGCTCAACCCGCCTAGTACCCCTCTGCTTGTATCACCCAACAACCAATCGCTTGACCAAGCCATTAGCGTTTTGCTAAGCTGGTCAGCAGCTTCGAATGCAAGTTCCTACAGGGTGCAAGTGGCAACGGTGAGAGATTTCTCCCAAGTACTGCGGGACATATCCAATATTTCTGCAACACAGCTACAGGTAGACAACTTGGCTGAAGGCATCACCTACTATTGGCGAGTCAGGGCGAGCAACCCTGTTGGAAATAGCAATTACTCCACGACATGGGAGTTTTCCACAAAGAAGGCGCTAACAGTTCCTGCCACGCCGATACTCAGCAGTCCAAGCAATTCCAGTGTATTGAAAAAAGAACCCGTTCAAATGCAGTGGCAAGGTGTGGCCACTGCGGATGACTACCAAATCCAAATTTCCCTGAGTTCCAATTTCAGTCAGCAAATCCTGGTCAATGCGCAGGGGATCAGCGTGACCTCCTTCCAGTTCCAAGATTTGGCCTACAATACCGTGTATTTCTGGCGGGTAAGGGCAAGAAATGCCGCGGGA
Organism: Mariniradius sediminis; assembly: GCF_021491425.1. Taxonomy (NCBI): domain Bacteria; kingdom Pseudomonadati; phylum Bacteroidota; class Cytophagia; order Cytophagales; family Cyclobacteriaceae; genus Mariniradius; species Mariniradius sediminis. The sequence continues at coordinate 160,413 of NZ_JAKEVZ010000002.1, forward strand.
TTTGGACCCTATTCAAGCATTCGCAGTTTCAAAACCGAGACGGAACCACAGTTGGCAGCCGCGATATTGCGTTCGCCCGCCAAGAATGGGCTGATTGAATCTGACCAAGTGGAGTTCAAGTGGTCCCCTGTAGCTGAAGCAACAAGCTACACGCTATATCTGTCACAAGACTCCCTTTTCAAATCCGGCCAATCCATCTTGAGGAGTATTTCCGATACAAGCCTCCTGGTATCTGACCTGCAAAGGGACAAAAACTATTTCTGGAAAATCGAGGCGCTTGGGGCCAAAAAGTCTTCCTTCTCCGAAACTTGGAAATTCAGCATCGAAAAAGAAAAAGAAACGGAAGTCTTCCAATACCGTAGAGTCGACATCAACCTGTACCCCAACCCTGCTACGGACTTTATCAATCTGAGTTTTTCGGAGTTTGTTTCAGGAAAAGTATTGATCCAATTCCTGGACTCAAGGGGAACCTTGGTCTTGGCGCGCGAATTTGAAAACGTCGGCAACGAATTGCGCTGGGATTTCTCCGGGCAAAACATACCATCGGGTAAATACTTCCTCCGTATCCAAGGGGAGTGGTTTGTGGAGACGAAGCAGGTGTGGATAAAGTGATGGTTGGAGATGGGGATGAGAGATGTGAGATATGAGATATGAGACATGAGACATGAGACACAAGACGCGAGACATAAGACAGGAGCCGACAGGACTGTTAGTTAGTGGAAAAGAAGGTTGATGGTTTTGATGTTGGAGGTTGGGAGGTTGGGAAGTGAGGAGGTTGTGTACCAAGTACGAAGAACCATGTACCAAGTAGATGGGAGACGTGAAGGGGAAATAGCGGAGCTCAGGAGGATTTGGTGATGACCTCTCACCGGCGCTCTTCTTCGGGAGAGGGAGTCCACTAATGGCGAAGGTGCTTGTTCCAGATTTAGGTAGGAACAGCGCTAAATGGGGGAAGTGGGGTACCAAGTACGAAGTACCATGTACCAAGCAGATGGGGTACATGATGGGGAAAAAATGGACCGCAGGAAGATTTGGTGATGACCTCTCCCCGGCCCACTCCTTCAGGAGAGGGAGAACACCAATGGCGAAGGTACTTGTTCCAGATTTAGGTAGGAACAGCGCTAAATTGGGGAAGTGGGGTACCAAGTACGAAGTACCATGTACCAAGCAGATGGGGGACGTGAAACGGGGACTAGCGGACGTTAGGAAAATTTGGTGATGACCTCTCCCCTGCCCTCTCCTTCAGGAGAGGGAGTCCACTAATGGCGAAGGTGCTTGTTCCAGATTTAGGAAAGCGCAGCCCGAAGGAGGCGCCATCTTCAAGTGAAAGGTGCAACCCTTCTCGAATGGATTGTATCTCAAATAGATTAAGATCCTGCGTTCGGAAACGCAGGATAATGAGCACGAATGGTCTGGAAAGACACAGACCATGGTGAGGAATTTCAAATGCCAATTTTATACGAAGGCGTAAGTGCAAATCACGCCTAGCCGAGACACATAGGGTCCTAGCCGGCCCAACGGAGTAAATTTTTCAGAAACCACATGTTGGACTGCGCATCATGCGATACATCCAAACTCCCGTAATCGAAACCAAAATAACCGCAAATCATTGATCCTTGCCTAAAGGTCAAGGGTGAAAGTAATCACCTATTCGGTTTCATTATGTCCGTTATTTACCATTCTCCTTACTTTCAAAAAGTTGACTTCGTATGTTAACGGCGCCAAAGGGACCCAACTGATTCTGAATGGACACCCAGTCTGATGGAGCCAAACAAGCGGAACTTGAGGATTTTTATGTACGTTAGTCAGAATTTAAAGATTTTGAAAAAAAGTACCTCGAATAGACGGAAAGCAAATTGAAGGTAGATTTTCTTATCCGAATAGAAAGAAATCGATTTTAACGTTTTAAGAAAGATAATCAAAATGTAATTATTCTAATTTTATATATATTTTTTATCGTTTAATTATAAAAATTTTTCATGATTGACAGCCCTTAGTATTTTTTACCAAAAACCTATTGTTTCCCAGAGTTCCAAATCTTGAATTTCAATTTAAATTCAATTATCTGGATACAAAAAACAAAATTTTAATCATAAAATCGATTTTTTTTAAATCTTATTCTTTCAGTTGTTGTTGATTTTTACTTACTTTATTATCTGTAAAATATGCGAGATTTTAAATCGTCTTAACATGAAAACAATTTTTCGATCCAAAGGAATAATTCTATTTATTATTTCCTTTTCAATGTTTTTTCCAGACTTTGGAAATAATGTCTATGCAATAAAAATGGGCGTCCCTTTTGGTAAAACCCTTGATGCGAATGAGGCACCCAGCGTATTCTCTGCCATACCGGCCCAGAGTGCTGTTGTTGGGGCACCCTTTTCCTTTGCCTTCCAAGAGAATACCTTTGAGGACCCTGATGGCGACCCGCTTGCCTATACCGCACAGCTCGAAGGCGGCAACCCGCTTCCACTGTGGCTAAGCTTCGACCCCGCCACAAGGACATTCTCCGGAACGCCCGCAAGCGGCGATACCGGTGCCTTCACCGTAGTAGTGACGGCCGACGACTCAAACGGCGGGACAGTCTCCGCGGACTTCGCGCTGTCGGTTTCCGAACCCAACGCTCCGCCTGCCGTCGCCAACCCGATCCCCGCGAAGTCCGCATTGGTCGGGCAAGCCTTCAGCTTCCAGTTTGCCGAAAACACCTTCTCGGACCCCAATAGCGACCTCCTCTTATATACCGCCCAGGTGCAAGGCGGAAGCCCTCTTCCCGCATGGCTCAGCTTTGACGCCGGGACCAGGACGTTTTCCGGCACCCCCGCAAGCGGTGATGTCGGTGCCTTCACCGTGGTCGTAACGGCAGACGACTCAAATGGGGGAACCGTCTCCACGGATTTCCTGCTTTCGGTGGCCGAACCCAACGCGCCGCCGACCGTCGCCAACCCACTGGCCGCACAATCCGCGTTGGTGGGGCAACCTTTCACTTTCCAGTTTGACGAAAACACCTTCTCGGACCCCAATAGCGACCTCCTCGCCTACTCGGCGCAGCTCCAAGGCGGAAGCCCGCTTCCACTGTGGCTAAGCTTCGACCCCGCCACAAGGACATTCTCCGGAACGCCCGCAAGCGGCGATACCGGTGCCTTCACCGTGGTCGTGACGGCAGACGACTCAAATGGGGGAACCGTCTCCACGGATTTCCTGCTTTCGGTGGCCGAACCCAACACGCCGCCGACCGTCGCCAACCCACTGGCCGCACAATCCGCGTTGGTGGGGCAACCTTTCACTTTCCAGTTTGACGAAAACACCTTCTCGGACCCCAATAGCGACCTCCTCGCCTACTCGGCGCAGCTCCAAGGCGGAAGCACGCTTCCGGCATGGCTAAGCTTCGACCCCGCCACAAGGACATTCTCCGGGACGCCCGCAGCCGAGGACGTCGGTGCAATCACCGTCGAAGTGACCGCCGACGATGCCAACGGGGGCAATGTCTCCACGGCATTCCTCCTTTCAGTAGCTGAACCCAATGCGCCGCCGACGGTCCTCAACCCGATCCTCGCTCAGTCCGCGTCGGTGGGGACGACTTTCACATTCCAGTTCGCCGCAAATACCTTTGACGATGCCAACAGCGATGCGCTGTCCTACTTCGCACAGCTCCAAGGCGGCAACCCGCTGCCGCTTTGGCTCAGCTTTGACGCCGGGACCAGGACGTTTTCCGGCACCCCCGCTAGCGGCGATGTCGGTGCCTTCACCGTGGTCGTGACGGCAGACGACTCAAATGGGGGAACAGTCTCCACGGATTTCCTGCTTTCGGTGGCCGAACCCAATGCGCCGCCGACCGTCGCCAACCCACTGGCCGCACAATCCGCGTTGGTGGGGCAACCTTTCACTTTCCAGTTTGATGAAAACACCTTCTCGGACCCCAATAGCGACGTCCTCTTATATACCGCCCAGCTGCAAGGCGGAAGCCCTCTTCCCGCATGGCTCAGCTTTGACGCCGGGACCAGGACGTTTTCCGGTACCCCCGCGAGCGGCGATGTCGGTGCCTTCACCGTGGTCGTGACGGCAGACGACTCAAATGGGGGAACCGTCTCCACGGATTTCCTGCTTTCGGTGGCCGAGCCCAACGCGCCGCCGACTTTGGCATTCCCTATACCCAACCAAAGTGCCTCCGTTGGTACCGCTTTTTCATTTACCTTCGATGCCAGCACCTTCTCCGACCCCAATGGAGATGCCTTGAGCTATACTGCACTGTTGTTGGGTGGAAATCCCCTACCCGCTTGGCTTTCCTTCAGTCCTTCAACCCGTACCTTCAGTGGATCGCCAACTTTGGCAGATTTGAGCCCACTGAGTATTGAAATAAGTGCGAACGATGGAAAGGGCGGCGCTGTGGCTACAATTTTTGAAATCAGCATTACGGGATTGCCGACTACAAACAGTTTGGTTCACTATTGGAATTTCAATAATTCCGCATCTCTCAACGAACTGCTTACACCTTCGGGATCATTGGTTGCAGGGGCATCCATCACCCACATGGCAGGCGGTACAAGCATCATCGCATTTGCCGAAGGCACGGGGCAAAACTTCAGTGTCGAGAATATCAATGCCAGAAATTCAGATCCTTCGGGAACCCATTTGCGTTTCAATAATCCCATAGGTGGAGGTTTGGAATTTGCAATTCCGACTACAGGTTTTGAAAGCATTATTGTAAGATTCGCCACCCGTAGATCCGGACAGGGTGCAGGTATCCAACATTGGAGCTATTCCCTCGATGGCGAAAACTTTGTTTTGTTTAGATCAATCACGGTATTCGATGCAAATCCAAGGTTGGAAATACTGAATTTTACCCAAATATCAGGGGCCGACAATAACCCCAACTTCAAACTCCGAGTTGCCTTCGAACAAGGCGCAGGGGGCACCGCCGGAAACAACCGATTTGACAATTTCACGATTGACGCAAATGCAATAGGTGGCATTGACTTAAATCCACCCACAGCAATATTTGAACCACTGAACGGTACGGTTGAAGTCGCCACCAATACCAACCTGTCCATTGTATTCAGCGAGCCTGTCAGGCTCATTGACAACTCCCCCGTTGACCCAGGCTTGTTACCCTATGTCGAGCTGAGATTGGATAATCAATCAGGCGCTTTAGTGCCATTCAATGCTATATTTTCAAACAATACGCTTACCATCACACCTTCGAATTCGCTAGCCGCCGGACAGACCTATTATTTTGCCCTGCTTGGAGGCTTTATTGAGGATCTCAGCGACAATGCGCTTGCAAACACGCAGTCAATCTCATTTACCACAAAGGCAGCCTTAAATCTCAGCCTTGTACATTATTGGAACTTCAACAACAGCAGTACGCTGGAGTCCCTGCTAACGCCTTCGACATCGGTAGTTTCGGGGTCATCCATCTCGCACCTTCCAGGGGGTACTAGCATCATCGCATTTGCCGAGGGAACTGGCCAAAACTTCAACGTGGCAAACCTCAACGCAAGGAACGGCGACCCCTCAGGAACCCACCTACGTTTCAACAACCCGATTGGCGGGGAACTGTTGTTTGCGATTCCCACTACAGGATACAATGACGCTGTCGTTAAGTTCTCAACCAGACGCTCAGGATCTGGCGCAGGCCTCCAGTATTGGAGCTATACTCTAAATGGGACTGATTTTATCGCATTCGACACACTCACGGTTTTGGACGCCGATCCTGTCCTCCATACCTTTGATTTTTCTGAAAACGCCAGTGTAGACAACAATGCCAATTTCAAAATCAAAGTCAGTTTTGCACAGGGCGCAGGGGGAACGGTAGGAAACAACCGCTTCGACAACTTCACCGTCGATGCTGCTCCTATCAACGGGCCTCCCACAGAGGTCCCCGGCCTGACCTCCCTGCTGGGCCCCTCAAACAACGCCACATCCGTACCTGTACTTCCATCATTTTCCTGGTCCGCGGCGGAACGGGCAACGACCTATAGGCTTGATGTTGCAACAGATGCCACCTTTACGAATACGGTGGTCAGTCAAATCCTGAGCGCCACGAACTACACCTTGTTCGTTCCCCTCGAATACGAGACCCTGTATCATTGGAGGGTACAGCCTGCGAACGGACAGGGTGAAGGACCGGTCTCTGAAGTATTTACTTTCACAACTGAGCAAGCCCCCGCACCGATATTGATTGCCGTGAATGAGATCATGGCCTCCAACGTCACAACGATCTTGGATGAAGACGGAGACGTTTCCGATTGGATCGAGTTGTACAATTATGGTACAGAGGCTTATGATTTGGCAGGATTTGGTCTTTCCGACTCAGATTCAAATCCATTCAAATGGGTTTTCCCATCCTACACAATACAGCCGGGTGAATATTTGTTGGTCTGGGCCTCCAATAAGGACAGGAAAAACCCTAGTAGTCCATTGCACACGAATTTCGCGATTAGTTCCAATGGTGAACCGATATTGTTAACCAGTCCTTCTAGCGTTCTTGTCAATCGGATAGATCCCCTTTCATCCACTGCGGACATCAGTAGGGGTAGGTTCCCCAACGGAACGGGTCCTCTGGAACTGTTTACACAACCGACCCCTGGTGCAGCAAACATCAGCGACGGTGGCGGCCCTGTAGTACCGTTGGTGGCACCGATATTCTCGGTACCGCCAGGGTTCTACCAGTCTGCTGTCGATCTGACAATCAGCCATCCCGATCCCGAGGCTGTGGTACGCTATACGCTGGATGGTTCAGAACCAACGGAGTCCTCTCCTATTTGGACTGGCCTGCAAACCATCTCCGATAGAAGTTCCCAGCCAAACGGTATTTCCTTGATACCAACGAATTTCATCACGGGAGGCAGGGGTTGGTATCCGCCGAGTGAGACCATAAAAAAGGCAACAGTCATACGGGCAAAAGCTTTCAAGTCAGGGGGATCAGAGTCACCAATTAAGACAGGGACTTATTTCGTGCTGCCAGGCCATAGCTATTCACTACCTGTAGTGTCGATCGTCACAAACCCTGCAAATCTTTTCGATGAAACCATTGGATTGTACGTTCCCGGCGCAACCTATGTGGAAGGCAATGACGGTTCGGGTAACTACTATCAATCCGGCGATCTATGGGAAAGGCCTGCCTCCATGGAAATGTATGGGCAGGGATTTGATTTCCAGCAAAACATAGCCATACGGATCAATGGCAATTTCACCAGGAGATTCCCGCAAAAGTCCCTGCGGATTTATGCGAAGGGGGAACCGGGGAAATCCAGTTTGGACTATCCGATCTTTGTCAATCCCGACCGTACAGGATTTCAAAGATTGATTCTTCGAAATTTCGGAAACGACTGGGGGGCAACCCTTATGACAGATGCGCTTTCGCAGACACTTGCCAAACATATGAATTTGGACTACCAGCATTTTAGGACCTCGGTTGTGTTTATCAACGGAGAGTATTGGGGGCTACATAACTTTAGGGAGCGGTATGACAAGTACTATTTCCAAAGAATTTATGGTGTTGATCCAGACAACATCGATTATTTGGAGAATCAGTATATAGCGGATGAAGGAGACAATACGAACTATCTCCAGTTTGTAAACTTCTTTGAAAATAATGACCTGTCCTTGCCCGAAAATTACGAAGAAATGGGCCGTAGGATGGATATAGAAAACTATATCGATTATTATGTGACCGAAATTTTCGTCAACAACAATGACTGGCCCCAAAACAACTTGGAATATTGGCGTGCAAGGGTGCCCTTTAACCCCAATGCACCAAAAGGCCAGGACGGCAGATGGAGATGGGTCATCAAGGATTTGGATCGTTCGTTCGGAAGGATAATCTCCAACGATTTCAATATGATGAACTGGGCAACCAACGGTTCAAGCAATTGGGCAACCTCCTTGTTCCGGAACCTGTTGGAAAATGACGAGTTCAAGCACATGTTCATCAACCGAATGGCAGACCAGCTGAATTCGGGCTTTAGGAAGGAGCGCATTCTTCAATTGGTTGACAGCATTCAGACAATCATGCAGCCCGAAGTCCCTGAACATACGAGAAGATGGAACCAACCCTCTTCCCTGAACGCCTGGCTAAACAGGATACAGGAGGTGAAGAACTTTGTCGCAGTACGGGAAGGATTTGTAAGACAGCATATCAGTGACTATTTCGGCCTTGGGGGTTCCGCAACAGTAAGACTGGAGGTTTCTGACCCGCAAGCCGGATCCGTCCAAATCAACAGTATTGCCATAAAGAACGGTACGACCGGGCTGCAGGAAGGAGCCTTGTATCCTTGGACCGGAACCTATTTCAAGAATGTGCCCATCACCCTGAAAGCACTGCCAAACCCGGGGTACGCGCTGAGCCATTGGGTGATCAACGGGGCCGTGGATGCGAGGCAGGAAGCAAGTTTTGCCCTTACGGCCGATTCCCAGGTCACGGCGGTATTTGTATCATCCAATAGGTTCTCGACAAGCCTGGTCGCTCCTCAAAACAACTCCTTTGGAGCGGGCGCAAATCCGAATTTCGTATGGACTAATGTGCCGAACGTCAGTTCTTACCGGTTGCAGGTTTCATTGACTCCTGGGATGGATCAGCTTGTATTCGACCAATCCGGACTCACGGGCACTTCCCAAACCGTGACCGGGCTTGACCTCAACCAGATTTACTATTGGTGGGTGATATCCACGAACGCTTCCGGACAGCAGGACTGGTCCGAAGTTTGGAGGTTCTCCACCGCAGCGGAAGGTGTACTCAGTACGCCGGTACTGGTTGGGCCTGCCAACAATAGCCAAGATGTACCGATGTCGTTGACGTTTGTTTGGAACGCGGTATTTGGCGCTGAGCGGTACCGGTTGCAGGTTTCAAAGGACAACACGTTTATGGATTTGGTCGTGGACGACTCCAACCTTGCAACAACAATTTATCCACTTTCAGGATTGGAGGAAGACAGGTTCTACTACTGGAGGGTGAAGGCATTCAGGCAGGGATTTGAAAGCTCCTGGTCAGCGATCGGACAGTTCAAGACCTTGAATTTGCCCGACCTGTTGGAAGATATGGTTGGTCATTGGAAAATGGAAGAGGGAACTGGGTCCATCCTGATCGACCATTCTGGAAATGGGCACAACGCGGTGCTTCAAAACACCTCCGGTGTGACCTGGTCCAACGGCGTAATCGGGTTGGCACTCAACCTGAACGGTTTTGGAGGAAGATATGCACTTGTTCCCCACCAAACTACTTTGGCATTTGGCAATGCTTTGACGATATCGACCTGGATCAAGCCGAATACATTAGGTAGACATACCATCATCAGCAAAGCCGATGGCAATGGTTACGAATTGTGGTTGGATATCAATGGCAATATTGAATTCCGCCTAAACCGGGGCAACAGCAATGCTGCATACAGGCTTCTGTCTAACTTTAATTATTCGGGATCGGTAGGACAATGGATTCACGTCGCCGCCACTTTTGACGGACGTACCATGAAGATCTTTGTCAATGGGAACCCGGATATTTCGGCTACCTATGCGCCTTTTGGATTTGCCACCAATTCCGGCGACCTAACCATTGGGGCACTGGGCACAATCCAACGGCTGAACGGAAGTTTGGACGATCTCCGATTGTTCAAGCGGGCGTTGCGGGATCAAGAAATCCTTACGCTATACACGGGAGAGCCAATCTTACCAGAGGTACCGACCCTTGCTACGCCTTCCTCCGGAAGCAGCATAGCGAATGTTACAACGCTGGACCTAGCTTGGAATTCTTCAGAATATGCGACAGGGTATCAAATTCAAGTCGCGTTTGATGGGGGTTTTGAAGACCTTATTCTGGACTTGGAAGTAGGCGCGCAGACCTCGGCGACCGTGAGTAATCTAATCCCTGAAACGACCTATTTCTGGAGGGTCCGCGCTTCGAATGATGCCGGGTATTCTGAGTGGTCTGATACATGGAATTTCGACATTCTTTCTGGAGGACCTCAATCCAACGGGTTGGTGGGGCATTGGAAGATGGATGAAGGATCCGGAAATCTGTTTATTGATGATTCCGGGAATGAAAACGATGCGGTAATCCAAAACACGGGTGGCGTATTCTGGTCACAGGGTGTTATCGGCCAAGCGGTAAACCTCAATGGCCAATCCGGCAGGTTTGCAATTGCCTCCCATAGTCCATCTCTCGAAATTGATAATGCCATCACAATTGCCGCATGGGTGAAGCCAAATTCCCTTCACAAAGGAACCATCGTGCAAAAATCCAGCGGAAATGGTTTCGAGTTTTGGCTGGACAACAACGGACAGCTGGAGTTTCGTTTGAATCGGGGGAATAATGGATCCGCCTACCGTATAAGGTCTTCTTACAGCTATGGCCAAGATGTTGGCAAGTGGATTCATTTGGCAGCCACTTTTGACGGAACAACGAGTAGGATCTATGTGAACGGTGTCGAGAATATCAGCGCAAACTATGCTCCATTTACGATTGGCACCAATTCAGGCAATTTGGTTATCGGGGCGCTAGGAACTATACAACGGTTGAATGGAGCAATGGATGACCTGAGGTTGTATGAAAGAGCCTTGTCAGGTGGGGAAATCTTAGCTTTGATGAATGTGGGGGCTCCGCTTCCTGAAACCCCACAACTGGTAAGTCCGGCAAATAATGCGACCGGGATTTCGGCAGCTTCTGTTGAACTTGCTTGGGCGAATGCCCTGTTTGCAAACGGCTATTCGGTACAAGTAGCTACCACCGCAGGATTCAGCACCTTGATTGTTGATGCAGATGTAGGTAACATGCTACGATTCACACCAACCGGCCTCTTGCCTGCAACTGCCTATTTCTGGAGGGTTCGGGCATACAACAATGAAGGAGAATCCCCTTGGTCAGAAACACGTACCTTCACAACTGCGGCAGCGGGTCCCGAACCAAACGGATTGGCCGGACATTGGAAAATGGATGAGGGTTCTGGCAATCTATTCGTGGACGACTCCGGTAACGGCAATAATGCGGTAATCCAAAACACCAGTGGTGTCACTTGGTCAAATGGTCAAATCGGCCAAGCGGTAAACCTGAATGGATTTTCTGGACGCTTTGGCGTGGCGCCACACAGCACGTCCCTTGAACTTCCGAACGCAATCACTGTTTCCGCTTGGGTCAAACCGAACACCTTACACAAAGGCACTGTGATTCAAAAAGAAAATGGAAACGGATTTGAATTCTGGCTGGATAGCAATGGTCAACTGGAATTCAGGCTGAATAGGGGTAATAATGGCTCAACCTACCGATTGAGGTCAAATTACAACTATACCAACTTCTTGGGGACTTGGATACATTTGGCAGCCACTTTTGACGGAACAACGAGTAGGATCTATGTGAACGGTGTCGAGAATATCAGCGCGACCTATGCTCCATTTACCATTGGTACCAATTCCGGCAATTTGGTTATCGGGGCGCTAGGCACAATACAACGGTTGAATGGAGCAATGGATGACCTGAGGTTGTATGGCAGGGCACTTTCCTCGGTTGAAATCGCGCAACTCGCGATTCCTTCCCAGGCAATGCGCGTTGCAGGAACAGAGCGCGGAGACAATTCATCCAATCCGAATGAAGAGAATGATACCAACCTTTCCGAAATGTTTGTGGGATTGGAAAAACCAAGCATCTTGTTTCCGAACCCTGTGGATGATGTGCTGCAGGTCCGGGTATTTGGATATCAAGATGCATCCATCGGCGTTTCAATTGTCGACGCAAGAGGAATCCCAATCTTGGACAAACCAATTGAGGTCCAAAATGGAATTCTCAGGATAGATGTGGGTGAACTGAATCTGAAATCGGGAATCCATGTCCTCTTGCTCAAACATGAAAGGACAATTGAAACTCTGAAGTTCCTGAAAAAATAAGCCACGCGAAGGAAGTCCCCTAGAGAAATACTAGGGGACTTTTTTTTGCATTCGATTTTCACCATTCCGATGATGTTTTTCGACAATAATCTTCCACAAAACCAATTCCAAGGTAAACCAAATGCTTTACTCAAGGGTAAATAGGCTGAAAAAAACCAGTAATTCCACGGTTAGCAGATGACCTTAAGTCGCCGGATAAAGTTATTTTCCCTGGTTTTTTGCGGGAAGACCAAAAGTCCGGTGAGTTTATCAGAAAAGGATGGGAAACCCTACTCTCGCGGCAGCAAGCACTTGACAAACCGAAAGAGACTCTGAAATTTTGGGGGATATCCAAGTAATGCAATTGATAGCACATTTTCGTGCGCATGGGAAGTGTAAAACAAAACCGACAATTTTAGATATTTATATCCTCAGATTTGCATTTGCAGGAACTTTACTTGGTAGGTTAACCTAAATCAACCTTGAATTATTTATGATTTGGAAGGAAGATTCAAACTTCGGCAATCTAGCCGCATAGACTCATTGATTTTAGTGAACCGGATATGGAAAAAAACCTCAAAAGCCACAATAGTGAACTGAAATGCTGGACCTCCAATAGCCTTCATTATTCGTTTTACCCCTTTGAGGTTGAAAAAAGTAAGACCAATGCAAAAGGCGATGCACGCCAGAAAGGTCGAAAATTGCTTTATCTAACATCATATTTCACTTGGTCCTTTCCCACTTGTCCAAATTTCCGCATATTAATTTCACAGAGAATGATCCCATGCAGCGTAGCGGAAACACATGTTTCTTGATTATCTAAGAGTAGGTTCACAACAAATATCATTGACCTGGGTTGGCAAGGGAAGTCTCATTATACTTACGAATATATGATTAATCATTTTTTTTCTAACGATAAAATACTTCGGCAAAGTTTTTGTTAACCTGGATGCAATGGTGTTTTCTACCGTTGACATCATTGAAAATCAAGCCTTAGTAAACGACAAACTCACTCATGGTAAACTTAAAGCTACCTTTTGTTTCTGCCTTTATTTTATTGGCAGTAATTTACCCATTTGTTATTTATCCTGCCTACACCCAAACATTCCCAATATCTGATTTTGATCCAAATTTGCAGCGGGTTATCGCTTTTCCCGGGGCAGAAGGCTTTGGCAAGTATGCCACTGGTGGACGAGGGGGACAGGTACTTAAAGTGACAAACCTTAATGATTCTGGACCGGGAAGTTTGAGATCTGCACTTGAAACAAGCGGGCCTAGAATTGTAGTTTTTGAGGTTTCGGGGAATATAAAGTTAAAATCATATCTGTCAATTTATAGTGGAGACTTAACAGTTGCTGGCCAAACTGCTCCTGGAGATGGAATCACTATACAAGGGTATCCTATTAGGATTTTTGATCAGAAAAATATTATTATCAGATATTTAAGATCAAGGCTAGGTGATGAAACTGGAATTGAAGCTGATGCATTTGAGGTAAAAAGAACTTCCAACTTAATAATAGATCACTGTTCCTTTTCTTGGGGAACTGATGAAACTTGTTCTATTTATGAAGTGGAAGATGCTACGATCCAAAATTGTATTATCGCAGAAGGATTAAATGAACCAATAGTACATACTAAAGATTCTCATGCCTACGGTTCATTGCTTGGCGGAACAAATCTTTCATTTTTCGGCAATCTAATGGCGCATTTTGTAATCAGGGCGCCTAGCATTACAGACAATTCTGGGTTAAATGATTTGAGAAACAATGTGATTTACAATTGGGGATTTAGATCAACTAATAATGGATCGCGTTCCAAAAACAACCTGTTTTATAATTACTATAAACCAGGCCCGGCAACAAATGCAAACCCGGCTTCGGAAATGGTCAATCAGTTTTTTTTATGGCCCACATCGGAAAATGATAATCCAGACACATATGGTAAATTTTATTTAGAGGGAAACAAAATCCCCGGCAAAACAAACATAGATGCAAATCAATGGGAGGGTGTGAGACTTGAAAATGGACTTAGAACCGAAAGCAACTTAGATAAACTAAAAAACAAGGACATAAATGGAACGCTTGTGCCTTTTTATATTCCCGATGACCTTTATAGTTTTACGAGATCGGCGGATGCCGCCTTCAACTTCGTATTAGACAATGTTGGGGCTAATTTATTTAGAGATCTAGTTGACCAACGAATTGTGAGCGAAACAAGAACTGGTGTTATTACTTTTAGAGGATCAAGAACTGGTGAACCAGGATTAATCGACAGCCAGAAAGACGTGGGCGGTTGGCCTACCCTTAAAAGCCTACCCGCACCTTTGGATTCGGACCAAGATGGTATGCCTGATGTATGGGAGACAGCCAATAACCTGAATCCCAACCGTTCCAATGACAGAGAATACAACCTGAGCCCCTATTACACTGATATTGAGGTATATATCAACTCTTTGGTGGACAATTTGATTAAGGGTCAATATCCCAGTACACCGCTTGGTGTAAATCCAATTTTGCCAACGGCAAATGCAACCAATATTTCCCCGGTTGATATCAGCTTTGCGTGGAGCATGGTGGCCAATGCTGACTCTTATCAAATACAAATTTCCAAATCATCCAGCTTCAGCACAGGTAATATCACACTCAGCAACCAAAAGAATCTGAGTTTGGTGTATCCCCAATTGGATGCGAACAGTACCTACTATTGGAGGGTAAGGGCCGTACGTAATGGAGTCAGCGGACCCTACAGTAGCGCACGCATTTTTCAAACCAACTCACTTGCCGTTGTACCGGGAAGAACACAGTTGCTTTTTCCTTACAACAATTTGGAGAATGTCAGCCTAGAGCCAGTTTTCAGTTGGGCGAAGGTACCCAATACCGAAAGTTACCAGATTCAGATTTCAACACTTTCAGACTTCTCGACGTTGCTTGTCAATCAAAGTGGATTGACCGAGAATTCTTTCCAAAGCCCAAGGCTTGCGGAAAACCAAACGTATTATTGGCGGGTAAGAGGCCGGAATATTACCGGCACAGGAAGTTTTTCAAATGTGGGCGTTTTCAAAACCATTTCACAATCTACTGTACCTGATATCGTGGTTGCAATCCGCCCCTCAAACGGAGTTGTCATTAACCCTGTAAATATAAGGTTGGATTGGCAGGCTGTCGCTGGGGCAGATAGTTATACCGTGCAAGTTTCGACAAGCAGTTCGTTTAGCAATCTATTGGTCAACCAATCAGGAATTACGGAACTCTATTTTGATATCGCAAATCTCAACTCAAACACCCTGTATTATTGGCGGGTTCGGGGAGTCAATCGATCCGGTAATGGATCATTTTCGAAAGGCGATTTGAGTTTCCGAACGGGTCCATTTACAGAAGCACCTGCGCAAATAACCTTGGTAAATCCAGCCCATGATTCTAATTTGTTTTCCACAAGTATCAGCTTCTCCTGGACAAAAGACCCCATTGCGAAAGGCTACACATTTCAATTGTCTACACGGGAGGATTTCAGCAGTTTCGTTACGAACGTATCCAATCTCACTTCAACTTCAAGGACCGTTTCAGGCCTCCAAGCCAATACGCAGTATTTCTGGCGAGTTTGGGCAAGCAATGAGGCCGGCAATAGCCCCATGTCTGAAGTCAGAAAAGTTAGGTCGGCGACCTACTCGGGAAGACCTGCTGCGACAACATTGCTCAGTCCAAGCAATAATGCTGTGGTCGGTTCGGTAGATATAGCCTTTACTTGGAACAACCAACCCAACTCCAACGCATACCGTTTGGAAGTTTCTGAATTCAGCAATTTTAGTTCAATTGCTTATTCCAAGAGCTCAATTCCAGGCACGACCTGGATCGTACCCTCCCTTACCCAAAACAAAACCTATTTTTGGCGGGTTCGGACATCAAATCCCGCCGGTACGGGTAGCTATTCAGAAATCTGGAAATTCTCTACTAGTGGCAGCACGGTCACGCTGAATCAACCAACACTGGCTTCACCTTCCAATGCGGCGCTTCATCAGGCAACAACCGTTAACTTCACGTGGAATGCCGTAACCAATGCGACGGGATATGATTTGCAGATTTCCGAGTCCAACACGTTTTCGAATATTGCATTCTCCCTGAGCAACGTCAACACAAATTCGGGCAGCATTTCGAACCTGGCGGAAAGCAAAACTTATTTTTGGCGGGTAAGGGCAAAAGCTGGCACAGCGAATTCAGCTTGGTCCTCTGTATGGAACTTCAGTACCAAAGGCCAGTCGGAAGGTACCACCCTGGACGCAGGGCTGGTGGGTTATTGGACAATGGAGGAAGGAAGCGGATCAAGGCTTTTGGATCAATCCCCAAACAGTAACCATCTGAACCTCCAAAACCTTTCGGGAACTTCTTGGGAAGCCGGCGTTAATGGAAGTGCCGTTGGGCTAAATGGGAACAGCAATTCTTTTGCAACCATTTCCCATAACAGCTCTCTGAGTATCCCAAATGCCATTACCATCAGCGCATGGGTAAAACCGAACCTTTTGCATCGCGGTACCATTCTCTACAAGTCAGCTGGGAATGGCTTCGAGTTTTGGCTGGACAGTGACGGACAATTGGAATTCCGTTTGAACCGGAGTACCAACGGATCTACCTATCGCCTTCGTTCCAATTTCAATTACGGTAGCTCGCTCCGAAAATGGATCCATGTCGCCGCAACCTTTGATGGCAGTACCTGCAAGATCTACATCAACGGTGTCGAAGACAAGTCTGTTACTTATAATCCCTTCACAATTGGCACGACCTCAGGTAATCTGATTCTCGGGGCGTTGGGGACCATCCAACGTTGGCAAGGAGCTATGGACGAGGTACGTCTGTATAACCGCGCGTTAAGCCTTCAAGAAATCAATATGGCCATGCAAAACAGTGGGCCATTAGAGACCAATTCAAGCCAAATGGCCGGACATTGGAAAATGGATGAGGGAAGCGGCAATCTATTCCGGGACGATTCGGGGAATGCCAACAATGGCACCATACTTAACACATCGGGCATTACATGGTCAACTGCCCAAGTTGGACTTGGTGTTGACCTGAATGGCTTTTCAGATAGATTTGCCCGTGTTCCGCACCACCCAAGTTTGGAACTCCCGAATGCCTTGTCGATAGCTTCGTGGGTAAAACCAAATGCTTTAAATAGGGGAACTATTGTGAGCAAATCAGCAGGTAATGGATTTGAACTTTGGTTGGATATCGATGGATTTATCGAGTTCCGCCTCAATAGGACAAACAACGGATCAACCTACCGTCTCCGCAGCAATTACAATTATTCCGGTGATTTGGGCAAGTGGATTCATATCGCAGCGACTTTTGATGGACGAACCAGTAAAATCTATGTCAATGGGATTGAAAATGTCAGTAAAACATATGCTGCCCCATTTGGAATAGGAACAAGTTCCGGGGATTTGTTTATCGGCGCCATGGGCACTGTCCAAAGGATGAATGGCAGCCTTGATGACTTGCGGATATATGGAAAGGCCATCTCGGATGGGGAAATCAGGGCATTGGTGGACCAAGGAATTGCGGTGATGCGTTTGTCTGCTACAGGTTTAAAAAAGAGCTTAGGAAATAATCAGACGCCCGAAAAAAATCAAACTGAAAATTCTGTTACCAAGTTGACACAAGAACAATCTTTAAAGCCAAATTTGTACCCTAATCCAGTGGAAGAAAAAATAAATTTGAAGTCGTTGTGGTTATATGAGGGCCCTGTCAAAATTAAGATTTATGACACCAATGGTAAGATGCTTTTTGATCAAGGTGCTAATATCAAAAATGCAAGCCTTGAGATAGAAATTAGCGACCTTAGCCTAAATACTGGAATTTACATTTTAGTAATACATGATGCCTTGCACTCGGAATTTTTTAAGTTTATTAAAAGGTAATTAAGCAACCAAATCAAAAAAGTGTTGTTCATAAAAATATCTTTGTTCAAGACGAAAACTGAGATATTATTTGAAACTGTGTCTCAAATAGTATCTCAGTTCTTCTAAAACTCTCCTTTGAATCTTTTCAAATGGCAGTTACATTGTAGAAATTGAATCAAAGACTCGGGTTATATAGAAGTACATAAATTAGACAATTTATTAGAAATAATTTTTGCTTTTTCAAACACTTAGATCAAAAATCATTTAATTAGCACTATTGTAGCTGTATAAAAATATGTTTCTGATCCTATGTTGGCCTTAAATCCAAGATACATCCACTAGTCCTTAAAATTAATTTTAAATAATTTATGTGATTATTAGTTTGTTGTGGTTATCATTAGAATGTTTTATTTAACCCATAATCATCTATTAAATCAGGTTTTTAAAAAATCAACAAAAAGTGTCTTTTTTCTTTACGAACGTCTATTTGTCTGTTTCCATACTTCGGCATGATATGATATTGAGAGAGCCACCCACTCCAAACGACGAAAGGCAGTATAGATCAAATCTCCTAATCAAAAACAGAATATGTCAAAAATAATCTGGATTTATTCAAGGATTGAATTTCAAAACAGAACTAAGGACAAACTTAATGAAATTTGTTCTTTCTTGACTCCTGACAATCTTGTTCCTAATCCCCACAAGATCCATCTGAATGGGAAATGTGCATATGGAATTCTCAACCCCAAGAATAACATTTCTTTTAAAAATGACTCAGTGTCTTTAGGAGTATTTTTCGGAAATTGTGAAAATTGGAGCAGCCCGGGGACAGAAGTACCTGATGGGAATTTTGCTTTGTTCCGATCTAATGAAAACATGAGTGAAATAATTACGGATGTTTCGGCAAGCAGAACTATTTGGTATTATTTTAATGATGAGGTGTTCATAGCAAGCACATCTCAATTTGCCATCACTAAATACATAGATTCTTTTGTAATTAACAGACTTGTTATTCCATGGATGCTCACTACAGGCACTCTTGGTCCCGGAAATTCATGGGATGAAAGGATAAAGAAAATGCCGCCAAACTCTTTGTTAACACTAAACCACTCCAATTGGAGCATTGAGTTGTTTACCGAACAAATACCGTTCGGAAATCCCAAAAGCAAAGAAATAGGTCAAGAGGAGTTGAATGAAAAAATATTTGAATCCTTTAGGTCAATTGATCTAGGAGGAGTGAACTGGACACTACCCCTTTCAGGCGGATACGATAGCAGAGGCATACTTTTCTACCTGAAATCAACTATTGACGAGAAGATAAAGACAATTACCTGGGGATTACCCGATTCAATTGAAGACAGAACGTCAGATGCCTACATTGCAAAAAGGCTTACTGACCTGCTTGATGTGTCGAATAATTTTGTAAAAACAGACTTCTCCCAAGAGACTTTTCAAATAATCTTCGAAAGGTTTGTCAAAAATGGTGAGGGAAGAATTGACCACATCAGCGGGTACTTAGATGGATTTAAGATTTGGAATGATCTCCATGAGGGGGGGATTGACCTAATAATACGAGGTGACGAGAATTTCGGATGGCATTCAGCAGCAACGGAAAAAGACGTATTGAGCACATTAGGCATTAGCTACTATAATGAATACCCGTTCCTAAAAGAGCATCTAGAAAGATATTCCTTCATTCAGGAACTGCCACAATCATTAAAGAAAAGATCAGAAGAAACCATTCCCCAATGGAGGGATCGATTATACCACCAATATCGCCTTCAAAATCTGATTTCTTGTTTAGGAGAATTGAAATGTTCTTATGTTGAACAAATAGTTCCACTCTTAACAAAAAACATCTTGAAGGCTACATACTTAATGCCTGACGAAAATAGGACAAACAAAATCGTATGGAGGAAAATCGTTGAGGGTTTTGAACCGAGAATAGAATTTGCATCTTCGGCGGCGATCGCCAATACCGAAAACATTTTCCATTCGGAAAAGGTTGTTTCATTTTTGAAAGCTTATCTTTCATCCCATAAAAACAACGAAATGTTTGACGAAGGTTTTATGAATGAAATTATAAGAAACGTACGGCATAATGAAAAAACATTGACACATATACAAAAACTCACTTTCAAGAAATTTATCAAAAAGTTTATCCCTGATAAGGTCTATAGCAAAATTAAAAACGAATTCCAAATTAAAAGAGACATCGATCCGAATGTTCTTGCCTTTCGAGTTTGTATAATTATTTTCATAAATGAACTGTTAAGAAATTGACAATGCCACTTAAAGTTTTTTTTATTGAAAAGTATATCATGAAACTGATTTGGAGTGAACCCGAACCGACAGGAGGGGCCTCTGTTCAATCTCTGGTTTGGATGTCTGCCCTACACAAACTAGGTAATTCTGTATTTTTAGGAAAGCTTAAAGATGACAAAAAACCAGTCAATAAGTTCTACGGCTGGGTCACTCTAGTGCCCTTATATGATTCAACCAAAAATTATATTGCCGTTTGGTTTTCTTATAGGTTTCCTCGAATTTTTAAAATAATCTCGTCATACAATTTCGATATAGTTTACACTTCGATGCCAACCTGGCATTCTCTATATGTTGGAATAATATGTAAGATCACTGGTACAAAGCACGTTATTAGGATTGCTAGTGATGTAAACGTAGATAACAGGCTCAAAATCCACCACCCTTTCTACAAACACTACCATATCTTATTAGCATACAAAATTGCCGATTTGATAATTGTCCAAAATGATTACCAAATGCAAAGTTTATTGAATAAAGGACACAATTCACGCCTTGTTAAAATACCGAATCCGATTGTAATTAAAAAAGAATATTTCAAACCCAAAGTATCATTCTCCGGGCACATCGCTTGGGTAGCAAATTTTCGTAGAGTTAAGAATATGGGGTTGTTGCACGATATCTGCAAGATACTCCCTAATGAAACATTCAAAATCGCGGGTGTTGAATTATCAAATACAGACAACGAAACTATCGAAAGCATAAAGCTTTTAAAAACCCTTCCAAATGTGTTTTTTTGTGGGAATATTGGTCGGGATAGTATAATGGAATTCTATTCTAATGCTAAGTTTCTTTTAAACACATCGGATTTTGAAGGATTTAGTAATACATTTTTAGAGGCTATGGCGTCTGGAACACCAATATTGACAACAGCAAACGTAAATCCTGATGGAATAATCGAGAATTTCAAACTAGGTGTTTTATACAAAAGCCCTGAATCATTAAAGGAAATACTTGAAGCAATGTCTCTTGAAGAGTATTTGGAATATTCGAATAATTGCTTGAAATACGTTAGTGAAAGCCATGACTACATAGCGCTTGGCACAAAACTTAATATTTTGTTCAATTCGATGATGAGTAAGAAAAAATATCAAAATTGACTGTATATCTATATAGTTTCAATTTCGAATATTCTTTGAAAGAACAAGAAGTAAATGGAGAACAAATAAGTGAAAAAGTATCTTGTTATCGATGCCTTTTCTATACAAAAACACATCAAGCCAGAATCTAATTGGAATTTTTTTTTGTCCTTCAACAGGACCGTGTCGAATTAAGATTTGGAATGTAAAAAATAAAAAACCAAAAGGAAGACTATGTTTAAGGAAATGGTTGCCTCAGCAACAAACAAGCGATTCTCTGATTTCAGATTCTATTACAATTACCTAGGTAATAAAATATTCATGGCCTTACTTTTAAGTTTCTCTGTAGGTCTAATGGATGGCCTAGGGTTGGCTATGTTCATACCATTGTTGCAAATGGTAGGTGGCGAGGGGTCAAATGTAGAGAGCGAAAAACTGGGAAACTTCGAGTATTTTCTTAATCTACTCAACTACATAGGGTTAGAATTGAATCTTGTTACCGTCTTGATCATCATCCTTTTCTTTTTTACATTGAAGGGAATCGCAAGGTTTTTCGAATCGTATTTTGCGGTGATTTTAACGACAAGCTTAACAAAAAAGGTCCGCGTAAAAGCTGTGCAATGCATTGGAAACATTAATTACCAATACTTCATTAAGGTTGACTCAGGAAAAGTTCAGAATACTCTTAGCGGTGAGATAGAGCGTTTAACTAATTCATACAGACACTACTTCGCGGCATTACAATCAATAATGACGATAATAGTGTATGTTACTCTTGCATTCCTTACAAATCCGCAATTTGCGTTACTGGTTGCGGTAGGCGGGTCGATTTCCAACTTAATATATACACAGCTTTACAAGAAAACGAAGGCAACTTCAAAAAAAATAACTAAAGGAAATCACGTTTTCCATGGGTTAATGATGCAACAAGTCCACAATTTCAAATATCTGAGATCAACAGGCCAGTTGGGAGTATTTACAAAAAGACTGATTTCCACAATTGATGATCTCGCCAAAAGTTTCAGAAAAGCTGGATTTTATAATGCAATCCTCTTATCAACGAAAGAGCCTCTTTCTATATTGGTAGTTGTATCAGTAATCCTCGTACAGGTAAGCTACTTTAGTGCTGATCTAGGTCCAATTATTCTAAGTTTGCTTTTTTTTTACCGCTCGTTAAATCAAGTAATCAGCTATCAAAACAGCTGGAATAGTTTTCTGAATTTTTCGGGATCTCTCGAAAACTACAAGGAGTTTATCGACGAACTTGAACAGAACCGTCTTTCCTTTAAAGATGGAATACGCCTTGAAAAGATAGATTCTCTATCAATTAAAAATGGTTTTTTCTCCTACGGAAATAAGCAGTTCTTGAACAATATAAACTTGGAAATTGCCCATAATCAAACCGTGGCCTTTGTAGGACAAAGCGGAAGCGGAAAAACAACGCTGACGAATATTCTTACAGGTTTACTGTTTCTCGACAGAGGAAACATGTACGTAAATGGCCATGAAATTAGCTCAATTCACTTAGATACTTATCAGTCCAGAATTGGCTACATCACGCAAGAACCGGTAATCTTTAACGACACACTTTATAACAATATAACGTTTTGGGCTCCCAAGACAGACAAAAACCTTTCAAAGTTCAAAACCTGTCTTGACATGGCATCATTATCAAATTTCTACGATGGTCTGCCTGACAAAGAGGATACGCAACTTGGAAACAATGGAATAATGGTCTCCGGAGGACAAAAGCAAAGAATCGCAATCGCAAGGGAAATCTTTAAAGATGTCGATTTACTAGTCATGGACGAGGCCACCTCAGCATTAGATACAGGAACCGAACGTGAAATACAATATTCATTCGAAAAATTGAAAGGAAAATTCACTATGGTTGTAGTGGCACACAGACTATCTACAATAAAATCAGCAGACATCATTTATTATCTAAGTGATGGAAAGATAACCGGTTCCGGTAACTTTAGCGGATTGAAAAAAGAATCAGCAGAATTTAGAAGGATGGTTGAGATGCAAGGAATAGATTAATGCTCAACATTATAATTTTCTTACTATAAATCTTCAATCTCCTTGACAAAATACCTTACTCTCTCTTCGATTGATTGGTATGAGATTTTGAGCTCCTCCCATGCAGTATTACGCAATTGTTCGATAAACCCGTCGTCTTCCAAAACCCCCTCAACTTTTGTCAATAAATCACTGCCATCCCAGAGAATCGGCACATAGGTCCTATCGGGCTTATAAATGTCTGGCCAAGTTTCTATATGGGCCATATCAGGCTTTATCAGTACACTGCCATTGATTATGGCCTCAAAGTCCCTAAAGCAAATTTCACCAAATCCAAAAGGACTCAAAACCGCTTTTACATTCCTTAATTCTAAGTTGTACTCGGGTTTAGCAATCTTGCCTGAAACAAAAAGAGGGTTGTTGGAAACAATTTCCAAAAAAAGCTTCCTCTGATAGTCTATGCCGGACCTCTTCGGTTCATAATTGAATCGAGCTTGACAAACAACATGTTTCGGACTTGGGCAAGCTTTAAGATTTGGAAATCTGCCAAAAATACGGCTTAGAACCAACGGACCAAATAGCTTGTACATAATCGGAAAATAATCAGGACGGTTCCAACGGGAATGATTAAAATATTGCCCTATTGCCAGGTTCCATCCTATTCTTAGCTTTTTGTTTAATTCCCCCAACTCTGGTCTTTTGGGGGCCACTGGATAGGGAATCATCTCTACACCGAACTTATTGAAATAATAATCCGTAAAAATCTTGTTGCCATAAAGTTCTTTGGTATACAATGAACGGTCTTTGAATACCTGTTTCTTAAAATACAGATCAAAATAAGGCAAGAAACCAAGGTACTCTGATTCACTTCCTGCATTATCCTCGAAAAATACCAACTTACTATACCTGGCTCTTATTCTTTCCAAAAAATGGATTCTTTTTTCATTTTCAAGTGTCCTAAAGAACTTTGAAAAAACAACCAAAGTACTATTCTTATCATATCTAACTAGTTTATTTTCATCATCAAAGAAATTAAATTTCGTGCGATTCTCGCTGATCCAAAACGGATAAAGGGTGAACCTAGACGAAATATTGTTAGTCGAACAAAACAGAAGTGAAATATTCTCCTTCATATCATTTTTTCAATTTACTCATGCTAAACTGATTCTGGAAAATTTACCTTCTTTTGCCTCCCTGAATGAATTTCATCTAATGCGAATGGTAAGCAAAGTATCAAATAAATCATTATCGAACTTTGAACATTGTTAAACCTACCCGTGACAAAGAAAATTGAGAATACAAGCAAAATAAAGAAAAACTGCATGTAGTCGAATTTAGTTGATGTACGCCTCCATACAGAAAGAAAAACGGTACATACCATAGATAAGTAGAGAAACAAACCAAAAAAACCACCAGAGTGAACTAGCACGGTAAGGTCAGTATGAAGGTTTCTGTCTCCAAAAACACCTTTTCCATAATTCCCTTTAGCATCGAACAGCCTAAACCCAAACCATGGATTATAATCATAATATACAAACAAATCATTGTATACCAGTCCAATTTCCTGAATTCGTTGTTCCTCTTCTAAACTCTTATCGTCCAAATTTCTTAACTCATACCGTTCTTTAAGCATCCCCAAAAAACCAGTACTAGTTATCACAACGAGTGTTACAATAGAAATCACACCAACCAATCCAAGGAGTTTTTTCAGATTTTTGAATTCAACTAGATTGACAAGAGAAACGAAGGCTCCCAAAATCGTTAACAACATTACAGTTCTTCTTAAGGAAAGTAAAACCAAAAAAACTGTTATCAGGAAAACAAGCAAGTATAGCGGTTTTTTGTCCTTAATCGCCCTTTGAAAAACAACGTAACAAGCCAAAGGCATTATATTGAAATTGGCAAAAATTATCTTTCCAAAAAGCACGCCGCCCGATATCCCATACATCATTCCAGGATTGAATTTAAACAGGGTTGAAAATAACGCATTTACGATAAAAAGAACCAATATCAGAATCGCACTAAAACTCACTTCTTTAAACACAACATCTCGAGGATATTTTTTATATATCTCCGGAATGACACCAATCAAGAGAAACAAAGTAACTACTTCCAAAAAAGCAGAGCGGATCTTCACTAAATCTGGGACATCCAACGCAAGCAAAGAAAAATACAGTACTATAATTATTGAAAAAATATTTTTGAAAAAAAAAGGGAGATGGTATATCACATAGTATCCTAGAAAGCATATGATTAGCAATTGATAAAAGGAAGTCGGTAAAGATGAATCAATTATGCTATAGACGAAGAAAAACAAGGGAAAATATACAACGGACAATGCACCTTTCCGTACTAGCATTATAGGGAAAAAACCCAACACAAATGCCTCAGAAAACAAAAAGAAAAGTTTCATCAATTAACCATTTGGACACAAACACATTATTCGAAACACCACTGAAATTAACATAGAATTATTCGCGGACCGGAATCAAGATCGAAACTTAAATGGGAATCACGTTATGGGATTAAGTTTAAAATCACACCTACCAAGACTCTTTCAAGGATAACTCCATAGTTAACTAGTAAGAGATAAAAGAAACGACAAGACTGATTTGTTTATGCTTGGGTCTCCTGGGAAACTTCAAAGGCCCTTATTTACTCAGGTTCTTTTTGAAGCTATTTTTTTCTTCTTCCCAGATTCTTCATAATAACCATAATTGTATCCTTTGTAGGCAAGATCCTTAGCCGATACGCCATTCAAAATAGCATAAAGATGTTGGATCCCTTTCTTTGTTTTGAGATCATTAATATCCTCTATAAAAGACATTTCACTAAAATTTTGCCTCAAAACAAAAAGGATCATATCGACATGTTTAGCAACCTCTAAAGACTGTGAAATCAAGCCCACAGGTGGGGTATCTAAAACGACTACATCATATCTTAACTTCAAATCTTTAACCAAAGATGCAAATCTATACGAGCCCAATAGATCTGACGGATTTGGTGGAATGACTCCAGCATAAATAATATCCAAAAATGGATTTTCGGTTTTTTGGATAATATCTGATTCTGAGTCAACTTGTTGGCTCAAGTAATTAGAGAGGCCGATCTTGCTTTTCAATTCAAAATCACGCATCGCATTGGGTTTGAACATGTCACAACTAACAAGAATCGCCTTCTTTTGATTGAGTGCATAGATCGACGCTAAGTTTATTGCGGTAAAGGTCTTTCCCTCACCCGCTAGAGTAGACGAAACAGCAACTGCAAGCTTTTGGTCCATAGGTACAACAAAAGAAATATTGGTTTTCAATGCCCTGAAAGACTCAGCAATCGCGGACCGAGGTTCCCTCAAAACCACAAGCGAACTATCTGCCTTGTTTTGGGGAATCTTGGCCAGAAGTGGCATAGAAAGTAGAGATTCCAATTCCTTCGGATCCTTCACTCTATTATCGATGATAACAATAAACCCTATTATTACCACTGGAACTATAAAGCCAATTACAAGAAAAATCAAATAAATTGCCTGTTGTTTTACCTTAATTGGATTGCCACTTGCCTGTGCATACTCCACGATCTTATTCGCCGCAAAATTGGAAGCCATTGCAATGGCAGCCTCTGCCCTACGCTGCTGCAAATAATTATAAATGGACTCATTCAGGTTCCTGCCTCGCTGTATTCTCACCAAGTTTTGTTCGGTGGAAGGCAGACGGCTAAACTGTCGGTTAATTGAATTGATACGTATTTCCAAATCGTTGATTTTCATTTGGGCGGAATTGGAGAGATTCCGGATCAACTCCAGTATCGAGGAGGATGCGTCTTGTATTTTCCTATTAAGTTCCCGCACTCGCGGTGATGCTTCTGTTTGGGAAAACAGGAGATTGGACCGTTCGGATTGTAAGCTAATTAGTGAAGATATCAACGAATTTAATGTTGGGTCTGAAATACCAAGTCCTGACGGCGCAATGATTTGCTCAAAGTTTCCGTTTTGGAGATAGCTTTTCAATTCTTCAAAATAATCCTTATTGAACCGTTCTCTTGCGAGTTCCGCTTCCAGGCTAGTAATTTGTTGAAATACTGTATTGCTTTCCGCAGCTATGTCATAGGTCCGATTACTGCTTCTGAACGACTGCAGGTTATTTTCAAAATAGCTCAAGGTATCTGATACACCCGCAATTTGTGAATCGATGAACTCCACCGTATTCCTTGCCATACGGTTCTTTTCCTCCAACTCCATATCCAAAAACACCTCCATAAGCGTATTCAGATAATCAGCTCCTTTTTGGGGATGGGACGTGTTTAGCATGAGTCCCAACACGGATGCCACCTGTTCAACAGCAAAAACTTGGAAATTGTCACCTGTGTATTCCGAGAGGAGAGAACCTTTTGTACGCAAAAGAATCAAGACTTCGCCTTCGGGAATATTCTTCATCAAAGTCACCTTGATTTTCACCAAGGGGTGTTCGGTGAACTCTTGAAACTTGGAACTGAATTCAGCTTCCGCCGACAGATCAATTTCTTCACCAGAGGCACCTGGCGTGTACCGAAAATACTCCTTTCCGGGAAACGAAATCGTGTATTTATCATTGGATTTCCACGAAATCTTTATCTTATCGGCTAGAATTTGTGGATGTTCCCAATCAACCTGCACATGTATCGGCGAGCTCTTGTACAATTCGGTATCTGTAAGAAGTCCCGGCTCGAAATAGTCCACATTGAAATCCAAACGTGCCAATGCACGTTCCGCAACCGGACGGGATTTCAAAAAAATGGATTGGTTGACCACCCATTGAT
Source organism: Mariniradius sediminis (assembly GCF_021491425.1). Taxonomy (NCBI): domain Bacteria; kingdom Pseudomonadati; phylum Bacteroidota; class Cytophagia; order Cytophagales; family Cyclobacteriaceae; genus Mariniradius; species Mariniradius sediminis. The sequence continues at coordinate 188,364 of NZ_JAKEVZ010000002.1, forward strand.
CTTGGTTGCCATTGAACTGTCTGTTTAGACCAGTGAGGTTAAGTATGCCATTATTGTTGTTTTCTTCTTTGATGAAAAACTTGCCATTCACCTGGTATATTGGAGGCGTACTTTTGTTGATAAAAAATCCAACAGCAAGGGCAATTACGATTGAAATGGCTATATAAGGCCAATATTTCAAATACTTCAACAAAAATTTGAAAGGATCAAATGCTTGTTCTTTTTGTTCATTTCCGTTCATGGGCGAGTAGATATTATTATTGAAAAAACTCAGGTTAGTTTGTGTTGGTCGTAGTATATACAAGGAGTATCACTGTGACGAGACTTATCAACAACTGGGTGGTCTGTAACAGTGTGACACCCGTTCCAATCTCCCGTACTTTCATCGGTTCCGCATATATCATGTCATTGGGCCGAAGAAAGTAAAAGTCTGAAGTCATGATTTCTTTATGATTGAGGTTGATGCGATGCACCTTGGACCCCTCCGGATATTGACGAATGAGCATGATGTTGTCACGCTTTGCTGTGACTGTCAGGTCTCCTGCATTGGCTATGGCTTCAAAGATGGTGACCCGGTTTTGGAGGATGGTATATTTCCCAGGTCGGGCAAATTCTCCCAAAGCAGAGTATCTGATTCCGCCGAGGCGTACCCGTACAAAATTGTCTTCTCCCCTTACAATCTTTTCAAGTTCCTTTTCTATTAATTCCTTTGCTTGGTCTGCCGTCAAACCAACCAGCTTAAATTTTCCTAAAACCGGCAATTCCACAAAGCCTTCATCATTGAGGGTATATCCACTGAGGTAGAATATATCACCGCCGTTCATCATTCCCCCCATCATCATTCTGCCTCCCATACTAGACGCACCCGAAGAATTGATATCAAACATTTGGTTGAGCAGTGGGTCAGGTGTCTTGATATTGATCTCTACGACATCGTTGTACTGTAGTAGATATTCCTCAAATTGGGAATTGACCATTTCCCCCAATGAAAAAGCATTTTGGTCTTGGGGGAGATCCTGCATATAGATTACACGCTTGTTGGAAATACAACCGAAGGCAGTGAAAGCGATAAATAGGCAAGAGAAAAGTTTTTTTCCTAAATTCATACAAATAATAAGTTGTTTTGCGGATAGATAAATTCGTCCAAGGGTGATTTTGGAGGTGCTAAATTATTGAATTTTCAAAATACAAAAAAACGTATTTCATGTATTTTTTTATGCACTTTGATTTTTAAATCGCTTTTTCTAGCCAAATATGTGAAAATTAAAGCAATAATCCCGAAAACAACAAACGATTTCAAGCAATTGTCGCGGAGGAAACATCGTTTGAAAAGTACCAAAATATATATTGTAATGACGAATTCGATTCATCTACACTAAGTTTCTGCCCAATTCCTCACATATTGCTCTCGGTTCGTATCAGAGCTGCATGACATTGTTTTCTAACCTAAGAAATATTTCCAAAGGCTAAGAAAGTGTGTCCATCAAGTCCTGCATCTTTCTTGAGAAATCGATGCGAAGTCTGGAATCATCCACCATAGAGTTGTGATCTCCCTCTACTTCTACTGGAAGGACAGCTTTTGCATAGTTATCCCAACCATAAAACTTCGTATCACCCACCAAGAACGTCTTGATTTTGGCCTTGAACAAAACAATTTCCCCGTTATATCGGGACAGCACATAATTGTCCATAGCTTTATGGTTGATTTTTCGGATTTTTTCGATGGTCAGGAATGCGTCGCTCTCCAAATTTGACTTTTCTTTATTGAACCACCTTTGTGCAAATCCTTTCTTCCGGGCGAAAGAATTCATCTTCATCCGCTTGAAAGAATCAGGATGAAGGATGGCTAGTTTCACATCTACTACCCGTTTTTCCAGTTGCTGCGATACCTTCAGCTTGAATTGATCCCAAGCATCCATTTTGGTATCGGATTGATAGGCAGACACGTCGAACAAGAAGACTCTTCCCAAGGGTTCCCCTTTTGATTTTATCTGCTTGGCCATCTCAAAGGCCACATAGGCACCAAACGATTGCCCACCCACATGGAATGGACCTTTCGGGTGTACCTGTCTAATTTCTTCCAAATAGTACGCTGCCATCTCTTCGATGGTGTGCAAGGGTTCCTCTTTGCCATCCAAACCCTTGGCCTGTATCCCATACACGGGTTGTTCAGCATCCAAATGCTCAGCCAATCCATAGAACGGCGTAATGTTGGCGCCTGCGCCATGGATCAAGAAGAGTGGGATTTTGGAGCCATTGGGCTTGATGGGTACCACCGATTTCCAAGAAATCTCCACCTCGTTCTGCGGATGGAGAAGCCGCGCGAAATCCTGCAATATCGGAAACCGGAAAATACTGTTCACCGGGAGCTTCAGCCCTGTTTCCCGTTCCAATAGAACCATCAATTCCACCGCCATTAGGGAATGTCCACCCAACTCAAAGAAATCTGATTTCCGATGGATCTTTTCCCGCCTCAAGACTTTTTGCCAAATTCCGGCGACGGTTTGTTCAAAGCTGTCCGCGGGTTCCTCTACCGGTCCCGCTTGGTCATTCTGCCCTTGCTGGGGTACCGGAAGCCTTTTCCGATCAACTTTGTTATTTTGCGTCAGGGGCAAGGCATCCAACACCATCCATTCGGCCGGCACCATGTAATCCGGCAGGGATTCCTTCAAATGGGCCTTGATTTCAGTGAAGAAGCGGGATTCTTGGGATTTGGTCTCTCCATCTTCCAAAACCAGGTATCCCACCAGGTAATTGTTGCCGTATTTGTCAGGGACAGCATTGACAGCAGCCTGATGTACCCCAGGTATTTGATTCAATTTCGATTCTATCTCTCCCAATTCAATCCTGTAGCCCCTGATTTTAACCTGAAAATCAATCCTTCCTAGACATACAATTTCGCCATTGGCGAGGAATTTGCCCAAGTCGCCGGTACGGTAACATTTGGTAGTGCGCAAATCGGGTCCGGGGTCGGCTATGAATTTCTCGGCAGTCAATTCGGGACGGTCGTGGTAGCCTTCAGCAACCCCAAGGCCTCCGATGCAAATCTCCCCTACCCTACCCATCGGGCAGTGCTGACCCTGTGCATCCAAAATATAGATTTGGGTATTGGCAATCGGTCTTCCGATGCTAATGTCTGTGGACTTGGCAATGCGCTTGATGCTGGACCAAATGGTCGTTTCGGTAGGACCATATACGTTCCAAAACGGGCCTACGCGCTCAATGAGTTTCTCAGCCAAATCCTCCGACAAAGCTTCACCCCCACACAACAACTTGAAAGCGGGTGATTTTGACCAACCTGCCAAGATCAACATCCTCCAGGTAGCAGGGGTTGCCTGCATCATCCCGATTTGGTGCTGCTCCATCAATTGGAGCAAAGCACGTCCGTCTTTCGCCTGTTCGGATGAAGCAAGCAGCACCGTCGCACCGGCAATCAAGGGTAGAAACAATTCAAGACCTGCGATATCAAATGATACCGTCGTGATGGCCAACAGCGTCTCTCCCGCACTCAATCCGGGTTCTTGCTGCATGCTGACCAAGAAATTGAGCAGGTTGCCATGGGGAATCCGGACGCCCTTGGGCTTACCCGTAGACCCGGAGGTGTACAGGATATAGGCTAGGCTATCAAAGGGGGGGACTTCAAAATGGGTTTTGTTGTTTTTGGCAAAGGGGTAGACATCCTCCAAGGCCAATACGGGCAAGAGGTCCGCAAAATTCCGGCTGTACTGAGGTTCGGTCAGCAACAATTTCGCACCCGAATCCTGCATCATATAGCCCAATCGCTCTGTTGGAAAGCCGGGATCCAAAGGCACATAGGCCGCCCCCAGTTCCAAAACTCCCAGCAATGCCGGAAGCAGCTTTTCGTTCCTGTCCAACATGACCGCCACCACGTCCCCGGAACGTATCCCTTGTTTGGCCAAATGTTCTGCCAAGCCATGGGAAAACCTCCTCAAGGTAGCGTAGTCCATGGATTTTCCGTCAGCAATCAGGGCTGCTGCATGCGGGTTGGCTTTTGCGTTCTCCCAGAATATTTCCAAAAAGGAATGCCGTACCGGCAACTCGATTTCGGTATTGTTCCATTCCCGCAGCTTCTCGGCCATCCGATCGGCATTGAATGTCCATATTGAGATGGGTATTTCAGGGCTATCGACAGCCTGTCGGATTATATCGGTAAATCCCTCCATCCAATAGGAGACAGTAGCAGGAGAAAAGAGGTCTGTATTGTAAGACCATTCCAACACAAGCGTGCCAGCAGCGGAACTCAGGTTGAGGAATATTTCAAAGGTCTCAAACTTCCTGGGGTTGGAAATCAACTTGTGCTGCAGCCCTTCGAAGCGGATCGGGTCATCCATGCCCAAATCCACGTTGAACATTATGGGCACCAAGGGGATGCGGGAAGGGTCCCTTGGAATACCAAGGATTTTGATCAGGTTGCCAAAGGTGAATTGCTGATGATCATAATCATCCAACAATTCGGACTTCCGCTTGGCGAGGTATTGCTGAAAATTGAGTTCCGCTTGGATCTTTGTTCGCAATGGCAGGAGGTTGACGCAATGCCCCACCAAAGTCAGGTTCCCCGTCGCAGCTTGCCCTGCCGCAGGCAAGCCGTAGACGATATCTTCCTGTCCGGTGATTTTGTGCAGGAAAATCTCAAAAGCGGCCATGATGGTGTTTACAAGGCTCGTATTGCTTTTCTTGCTGAGCGTTTTCAATCCATCGACCAAGTCTTGGGGCAAATGAAAATCATCCCTTTGCGCGTTGTAAGTTCTTTCCTTTGGCCTGGGTCGGTCTGTCGGCAGTTCCAACTGGCTCGGAACGGGCGTGAATTTCTCGACCCAATATCTTTCTGTTTCTTGGTAGGCCTCCGATTGGGAATAAGTCTCCATTTCTGCCGCATACTGGGAAAATGGCATCGGCTGAGGCAATGTTGGTTCTTGGCCGGAGACAAAGGCATTGTATTGCTGGGAAATCTCTTCCATCAACAGGCCCAATGACCATCCATCTGCAATCAGGTGATGGGCGGTAATGGTAAAATGATAGTGTGATTCAGAGAATTTCAAGAGCGAAAAATGAATCAGGGGTCCCTGTTGGAGGTCAAATACCCTCAAAACTTCCCCTTCCAAAAATGTGCTGAGGGCATTACGTTGGGAATCGGCATCCAGGGAGGAATAATCCTCTTTTTGAAAGGGAATGGGCATTTCCTCATAAAGGATGAATTGTTTTCCATTGGGCGCAAACGCCATACGCAGGGCCTCGTGCCTTTCTACCAGACCATAACAGGCCTTTTCAAGACAGTCAAGGTCCAAGCGGCCTTGGAGATCCAAGGAAATTGATTGGTTGTAAGAAAGATTGGCCTCTTTTCCCCCGAGGATGCAGGAAAGCCAAACTTCCTTTTGGGCATCGACCAGTCCGCCTACTTTTTCGATGGCAGGTCCCTCGAAGGGGTTGTGGGCCGCAGAATTCAATTGCATGGGTGAAGGGTGATGGGTTGGAAGTTTAGAAAGTTTTTGAGGTTGTAAATTTAAAAGGTTATAAAGTTATTGAGTTATTGGGTTATTGGGTTATAAAGTTATAAAGTTATTGGTTCAAAAGGTTACTACTATGCTACTTGTTCCCGTCATGCTGAACCGTAGCTTGCGGAGGTGAAGCATCTCCAAATTAAGGAGACCCTTCGTTCCTCAGGGTGACGGTTCACCAATCTGTCATTGGTAGGCACGAGGGGTCTCCCCCATTCCAACTTGAGATTCTTCGGCCCCTTGGGCCTCTGAATGACGTCCACGTTATCCTACTTCTCCAGAAGCAGGATCCCTCGTTGGAGGAATCACCCTCTCCTGGAGGAGAGGGATGGGGTGAGGTGCCTTTGTGCTCCTCTAGGCAAAGCAGCATAACTAATGGAGATTCTTCGGCCCCTTGGGCCTCTGAATGACGTCCACGTTATCCTGCTTCTCCAGAAGCGGGATCCCTGCGGTGTAGGGATCTCCCTCTCCTAGAGGAGAGGGACGGGGTGAGGTGCCTTTGAATGAAGGGCACTACACCGGCATCTCTACCTTCAGGAAATTGTTGGGTTCCTGTGGGTCTTTCACGTACCAGGCTGGATTGCCAAACTCGTCTTTGCCCAATTTTGCGCCGGCTACCGGAGGGGCCGCAAAGGGCGATCCCGAAGTTCTTCTTGCTGATTCAGTTTCACCGCCATCCGATTGCTTTCCTTGGCCAATACCTGTTTTTGTACTACTTGCAGCCGAGGTCTCTTTGTCTTTTGCGGCAACATAAGTGTTTGTGGGTGACACATTGTTATTCGCCAAAACTACCTGCTGCAGCATTTCTACTTGCTTGGAAAGCAACTGTAGCTGTTTGGAAAGCAGTTCGATATGGAGCTTTGTATGTTCCAAGGAATTTGAAGCTTCATCGCCCTTGGAAGGGATGGCTACCACCCCAGCCTTTTGTTCCATAACCGAAGCAGTTTCCCCATGGTAGGTTGGTAAGACCGGAATGCCGGTAGCTTTCACTTCAGGAAGGTTTTCATCCAAATAGGACACCACCGCATCCATATCCAAGAGCGATTCATTCAATTGCCTAAAGGTAACTGTCAGGTCGAATTCCCGCTTGAACCCAGCTCCCAGCTGAATCAATGACAGGGAATCAAAACCGATCTCGAAAAAGGATGGATTGCCGGCAGGGACATCCAAACCGGTGATCTCCCTGATCAAGTCGACTACTTTTGCCCTTATTTCGGATTTCCTACCCATTCCGATTGGGTTGCTGTTCGTTTGGTTGGATTGAGATTGGGCAGCTTGCTGGACAGGAATGGCCTCAATGACGGGTGTCTCGACCCGATACTCGGCTTTTGGTTCAATCCATATCCTTTCCCTTTTGAAACTATAGGTCGGCACCTCTTGGGAAAGCCCAGTGTCGGGATGGATAGCTGTCCAATCACCCTGGATACCCTTTTGCCACATAGTACCCATTTGCGTCAGGAAAAACTCTATTTCCTTTTGTTGGGCATTGATGCTCAGGAAGAATTCCCTTCCTTTCGCCTTGGGAGATTGTTTGATCAAGGTACTTAATACATTGCCAGGACCCACTTCCAAGAAGGCCAATGGCATGTCCAAATCCAAGAGGGTTTCGGTCGCCTGTTGGAACCTGACCGCTTCGCGCAGCTGACGGGACCAATAGGCTGGGCTTATCGCCTGTTCATCGGACATAAATGCCCCGGTCACCGTCGAAATGATGGGGATTCTTGGCTTGTTCAGGTCAAGGGCGGCCACAATTCCCTCAAACTCTTCCAATATCGGATCCATCATATGGGAGTGGAAAGCATGACTGGTTCGGAGCACCTTTGCTGCGATATCCTTGGTCTCTAGCAATTCTGCAAATGCCTGGATATCGTTTTCTTCTCCTGAGACCACCATCTGGTTGGCGGAATTGATGCCCGCGATAGACAAGTTCTCCGGAAGCAGGAAACGTACTTCTTCCTCTGAGGCACGTATCGAAAGCATCTTTCCATGGCGAAGACCTGCAATCATGCGACCACGCATGGCCACCAAGCGAATGGCATCTTCCAAGCCCATCACGCCTGCCAAATGGGCAGCTACGAATTCCCCGATGCTATGTCCACAGAGAACGACCGGTTGGATACCCCAGGACATCCAAGTTTTGGCTAAAGCGTATTCTATGGAAAAGATGGCAGGCTGGGTAAATTGGGTATTTCTCAGGTTTGATTCAGCTTCCTCATCCGAAACTTCCGGAAACAGGATTTCAAGAATCGAAAAGTTCATGGATGTTTCCAAAATCAAGTTGCAGGTATCCAATGCCTGCTTGAATACGGGCAGGGTCTCATACAATTGACGGCCCATCTGCAAGTATTGGGAGCCCTGACCGGGGAAGAGAAATGCAAGCTCATGGTTTTGCAAGCTGACCTTTTCGGGTTGTTTGGCCTTTGATAGGTTCTCCTTCAATTGCTCCATATCCCTTGCCACGACGAAATTCCTAAAGGAGTAATCCGTCCGATGGTGCATCAGCGTCGCTGCGATCTTCGGCAGCCACACGGGTGATTTTGATTTGGAGAATTTCAAGAGGTCGGCGGCGTATTGTTCCAAACTCTCCTTGGATTTTGCAGAAAGAGGAATCAAATAGGCAGGTGTTTGGTAGCTGGCACTTTCCTGCTTCGCTGTAACAGGAGACTCCTCCAAAACCACATGGACATTGGTGCCGCCCACGCCAAATGCGCTCACTCCTGCAAATCTTCTTCCGGTTGAAGGCCAAGATTGATGCGGTTTTGGCATGAAGAAGGGGCTATCCGTCAAGTCGATGCTTGCGTTCAATTGCTTGAAATGCACCTGTGGAAAGAATTTCCTTTCCCGCAAAGTGAATATCCCGCGGAACAGTCCTGCAATGCCGGCAGCGGCGTTCAGGTGTCCCAAATTGCTTTTGACGCTACCCAAGGCGCAATAGGTGGATTTTCCGGGAGAACCAAATGCAATTTTCAGGCCTTCGATTTCAATCGGATCACCGATGGGCGTGGCGGTGGCATGGGCTTCAACATAGCCAATTTCGGAGGAGCTTATACCCGCATCGGCGATAGCGGCTGCGATTGCACCCGCTTGCCCTTCTGCACTGGGGGCAGAGAAACTGCCTTTTTCACCGCCGTCATTGTTGACGCCGACGCCTTTGATCAGGGCATAGATGGTATCTCCATCCCGAAGCGCGGCTTGGTAATCCTTCAGCAGGACTGCCCCCACCCCATCACTGAATACGGTACCCGTCGCGGCAGCATCGAAAGATTGTACACGACCGTCCTTGCTGTTCACCCCGCCGTCATCAAACAGGTGTCCGCTTTTTGTGGGCGACTTGATGCTGGAGGCGCCGGCAATGGCCATTTCGCACTTGCCCTGACGGATGGCCTCCGCCGCTTGTGCCACAGCCAATAGTGCTGTCGAACAGGCGGAGTGCACACTGACGGCGGGTCCCGTCAGGTTAAGATGATAGGCTGTGCGGGAAGCGATATAGTCTTTTTCATTCAAGGAATTCACCAAAAATTCCCCATATGAATTCAACAATTCACGGTGGGAGGCAAGGTTGTGCCAAACGTAGGTATTGTTGCTGCATCCGGCAAACACGCCGATCGGCATCGCTTCATCGGATTTACGGTAGCCTGTTTTTTCCAAGAGTTCGTAAGACACCTCCAAGAACTTCCGCTGCTGCGGATCTGCAATGGCAGCCACTTTGGGATTGAGTCCAAAAAAGGTGGAATCAAATTCATCATGCCCCTCGATAATTCCCCTTGCACCTACATATTGGGGACTGTTGCGCAAGGATTCCGGAAGGAAGGGATCCAATTCCTCTTTTTTGAAAAAAGAGATCGTATCACGGCCTTCTTGTAAAATCTCTAGGAACTCCTCAGGAGTATTGGCTCCGGGAAAGCGGAGGGCCATTCCTACGATAGCCACATCCTTGGACGATTTGGGGGACTCTGTTCCTTGCGTTATCGGCTGTTTTGAACCTTTTTCCTTGACGAAATAAGCTGCGATCTGCGCAATCGTCGGAATCTGGTACATCTTGATGATGGGAAGATCCATGTTACCCAATTGGCGGAGTTCGGCCAATACCTTTTGGGCTTTCAGGGAGTTCCCACCCAATTCGAAGAAATTGTCATGTACGGATACCTTGTCGTAGTTCAGGATTTTGGTAAAGACCTCGGCGACAAGCTTCTCCGTGGGGTTTTTGGGGGCCACATAGGCCTCTGCCCAATCCGGCCTTTGGTTTTGGGGTTTGGGCAATGCCTTTTTGTCCACTTTTCCCGAACTGGTTTTTGGAAACTCCTCAATTTCCACCAGGATGTCCGGGATCATGTAATCAGGAAGCGACTGCTTGAGCACCTGCTTCACCTGTGTGATGCTGGATTTCTTGCTATCCAGAAACTGCACATAGCCGCAGAGGTATTTTTGGCCTGCGGCATCGTAATCCAATTTGACCACTGCTTTTCTGACACCGTCTACCTGATTGATAGCCAATTCAACCTCCCCGATTTCAACCCTGTTGCCACGGATTTTGACCTGATCATCTTCACGACCCTTGTAATGGTAGAATCCATCGGGATTTTGTACCACCTGATCCCCAGTTTTGTAGAGCGTAATGGTCTCGCCTTCGGGAGATGTCCAGCGGACAAATTTCTCATCGGTCAGGTCCTTTCTGTTCAAATAGCCAAATGCCAAACAATCGCCTGCAATATGCAATTCTCCCATTTCTCCGACCGGAAGGACGTTCATGGATTTGTCCAAAACATAAATCTTGCAATTGGCTACCTCTTTACCGATGGAAGGAATGTCATCCCAAGCATAGGGGTCACCACCAAGGACAAATTCCGTCACGTTGACCGAGGCTTCCGTAGGTCCGTAGGCATTTTTAAGGAACAAATGCGGGATTTTGCTGAAAAACACCCTGATATTGTCCGTGATTTTCAACAATTCGCCCGAAGTGGAAATTTCGGTCAAAGAAGCTGGGAACTGTTTGGAAACCACCGCCTCTTCCGTAAAATATTGAAGGGCCACGTAGGGAAGATAAACCCTGTTGATAGCATTCTCCGAAATATAGTCCAGGATTTTAGCGGGGTTCAACCTTTGGACCCCTTCGATCAAATGCAGTTCCCCACCCGAAAAAAGAGTCCCGAAAATCTCCAGGATGGACACATCAAAGCCAATATGGGCAAATTGTAGGGTCCTGACACCCGGACTAATCCAGGGATACTTATATTGGTAATTCACATATTCACAGAGACCGAGGTGGCCGAGAATAACGCCTTTGGGGTTTCCAGTTGACCCGGAGGTAAACAAAATCGCGGCCCAATCTCCCCTGTAGGACACAGTTTGTGGTATTCCTTGGGCAATGGCATCGAATTCAATTCTTTGCAGGCCCAAATTTCCGTAAATGGAATCTTCTTCCCGCCTTGCCAACACAAAGCTGATCTCAGAGATCGATACCATGTATTTCAAGCGGTCGATGGGGTATTCCGGGTCGAGTGGCATATAGGCTTTCCCCGATTTCAGGATGGCCAACATCCCGACGATCATTTCTATTGATCGAGTGGTACTGAGGCCTATGATTTTTTCATCGGGAGCGAGTGATTCAATGGCTGCTGCCAAGGCAGCGGATTGCCTATCCAATTCGGCATAGGTGATGGATTTGTCGCCGAATACTACGGCTTTGTGATCCGGAAAGCGGTTTGAAGCAAGTTCAACGAAGGAATGTAATGTTGTCGGTTCCATGGCGTTCATGTTACAGGAAAAGAATTTTCAGCGAGATAGGATACTATTTAGTAAAGAAATTAGTCGTGGGTGATCTTGATTGAAAGGTCCTTCAGTGTTATCAGACTACCTTTCGTTGACAAAAATAAATGTTGTAAATTGAAATGCAAATATTTGGGTGTGAAATATTTTTTAGTGTATTTAAAATAAAATACTGGTTTCAAATCCCAATTCGATATAAACTTATTAAAATCCACGCAATCAAAAAAATAGCTTTCGATATACTCCAGCAAAGTTAACTGTATCTCCATTTACTTTGGAATTACACTTTTGTGCCGTTGTGAATATGCAATTCGCCACACAAAAATCCAAAACCTCCCGCTATTTTCATTTCAGGACCAAAGGTCTTGACGCGGTAACCACATTGCCAGCCGAGTCAACCGCATACACATAGGCCCTTGCCGGTTTGTCGGGAATTTTGATTTCTACAAATTGCCCATTGTTGATTGTCTGTAAAATAGAGGTCCTTTTTTTCCAATCCTCGTCGTACACGACCCAAGAATAGTTCAAGGTAACTAGGTACTCATTTGTCACCGCGGCGGAAAGCCAAAGCCCTTCTCCGGGAGATACCGGATCCCAATGACCCACTATGGTGATGTCGGGGAAATTCTTGGTTTTGGAAATATCAGGTCGCCAGGCATCTTGGAGGTAATAATAGGCTGGTTTTTTTCGGCCCAAATAATCCGTAATGCCAAACCAGGTCGCCGAGCCTTCAGTCCTATCGACCCAGCTGAAGGCCATTCCCCCAAGGTTTTTTCCTTGATTTTTCAAAATATATTCCTCCCATTGCTTTTGGTACCACTCGGCCTTGGCGAGAGAGGATTGTTCAATCGCAAGTCCGCCCGTCTGGTAATCCCCCAATTCCGTGTTCCAGTACCCTTTGGGACCAAACTCGGTGACCACATAAGGCTTGTCGGGATAAAAAGTATCCATGATATCTTGGAGCTGACTGATATTTTGCTCGTAGTATGAATTGATACCGAGTCCATCAAGATGGGGGGCGAACGCTTTGTATTGCACGATCGCGGCAATCAAGCGCTCATTATCATGCTCTTCCGAGGAAAATACTGGCCTTGAGGGATCAATTTCCTTGATTTTGACTGCCAAATCGTTCAGAAATTCCAAGTAACTTCTCCTGACAACTGTCAAGTACGGCTGGGCATAATGCTTTTTCAGCAAGCCCCATGTTTCATTGCCGATATTCCAAGCGATGATGGTTTTGTCATCCTTGCGTTGCCGGACGGTCGACAGCACCCGCCTTTCGTAGGCCTTACGTTTTTTCTCATCCGTGTAAAAATCCGTTTTTGGATCAAACCAAAATCCGAACATCACCATCAGTCCCTGCTTGTTGGCCTCGGAAAGTATATTTCGGTCATAAATGCCCGGCTCATACCTCCTAATGGTATTGGCCCCCATTTCCTTGATCTTGGAAAAATCAGCTTCCAATTGCCTCTTTGAAAGCGGCATAAATCCCTCCTCCCAGTCGTGACCCGCATTGTAACAGACACCTTTGATGTAAAAAGGTTCCCCATCCACCATTAGCTTGAATCCCGAGGAATCTTGGACCAAGGAGCTTGGCGCTTCGTAATTCGATATTGTGGAGTCTTGTGCTCTCCGATTATTTCTCCACAGATACAGGTCCAAATCCGCCAAATGATCCACAATTCCACTTAGATCAAAGGTCCAGTCTATATATGCCTCGTCATTGGAAGGGCGCCAGTCGGTAATCCAATTTCTATCCCAGTCACTGAAGAAGATTACCAAAGACCTTATTTCAGGAAACTTATCTTTGATTACAACCAACGATTCATTTACCCATGCTTTCCCGTTCTCACCCCGATAAGATGTGGAACCGAACTCCGCCAGCATGACGGGAATATCAAATCCCTTCTCCTCGATCTTGGATTTGAATGGTCTGTATATCTCTTCAAAGGTCTTGGAGGACATATCTTTGCTGGCCGATCCATAGTTGAGAGCGGTCAAACCAATCCAGTCTACATATTGAATGTATTCTCCTTCGGGAAAATAGGCATCAAACCCTTCGGTGGACCACGGACTCCAAACCCACGACACGTTGTGGGCACCGAGCTTTTCAAATCGCAGGTGGACGTATTTCCAAGCAGCCACAAACTCCTCCGGTGTATTACTCCCTGACCTAGACCAGGGGTACATAGGGTTTTCCATCTCGTGAGCAAATCTCAAGAAAACCGGTGAGTTCAAATCCCGCAAGGCAACTGCCATTTGATCGATATACCAATCAAAATAGCCATCCAAAATATACCGAAATACCTTGCGGTTGTTTTTGATATCCTCGATTTCCGCATAGGCGGCAAAATCGCTGGTCCAGGGTTCCCAAGTCACCATGGGAATGGCCCCGTGTTGGATGATTTGCCTCAATTTTTCCTGTGGTAGTGGCCCATCTCCCCAGGCCAAGTAGGTAGAAATGATGGGGAATTGGAAACCGGCATCGGCTTCGTGCTTTTGAATAAGCGCTATATTGGTTTCAAAATCAAAATGTGGGTCATAAATCCCGGCATAAAAGCCACCTAGTTCCTTTTCAATTAGAGTTTTGGGTGTGGGATTTAAATAACGATCCTTACCGAGATGCAATGAACTCAACAAGAAGAAACCCGATGAAAGGAATAGTACTACCAAAGCCGTGTAAAAAGCGATCCTACTGAACTTCAGGTAGGAGAAATGCCGTTGTTCGAGGTTGACAGCATTCCTCAACCACTTGAATTTGGCCTTGGCATTGTTCACCCAGGTTGTTTGGCCGATTGCGAAAGCCCCAAAGAATATGATCGAATTTACGGCTGCAAACACCGCCATCAACATGCTGTAGGGTTGCCAATCGACATATAAACCGTATATCAGGGCAATTGCGGATATCAATGCAAGCACCAAATTTGGGAATCCCAGCAAAAACTCTCCCTTCGTTGAGTGTTCTTTTGGAGTGGGGATATAGGGAACTTTAATATTTAGCAGTGTATAAATGAATCCGATGATGAATATCCACCAAGTACCTACACGAAGCATTCCCCCTACCAAGTGAATTCCTCGTTCTTCGGAATGATTGAGCCATGCTTGTGCATAAAACCGATAGAGTAGACTGAATAGGAAAAATGGGGTGAAATAGACAAAAAACACCTTGGGATCCATCAGCCAAGGATACTCGCCCGTAATTAAGGCCAAGGCCGGTACAAAAACATCAATCAGGGTGATAAATCCGAACAGGTAGTAAATCGGCAACAAGCCATAGTGTATCTTTTGGCGCCAAGTGAATTTGAAAAACAGCTTTGGGAAAAGATTGAACCAAAGATCAAAGGTACCGCGACTCCATTTCAATTGTTGTTTGTAATAGGCGGAAATACTGCTTGGAACCTGCCCCCGTGATAAAATCACAGGCTCATAGGCAGACTTCCATCCCTTGGCATGGAGCAACATGGAGGTATGCATGTCCTCGGTCAAACCGGGGGCATGCCCTCCTATCGAGTCCAATGCTGCCCTCCGGAAGGTGCAATTGGCACCAATCGCTTGGGCGGTACCATATTCCCCCATCGCCTGCATATAGGGTCCATAAAACAAATAGGTCTGTTCTGCAGCGCCTTGCGCAATGAGGGATTCCTTTTGATTGCCATATGCCTGTACGACTTGCACGTAGCCGATTTCAGGATCATCAAAATGGTGCAAGACATGATCCAAAAACTCAGGAAACGGCGCATGGTCCGGATCTAAAATCACGCATAATTCACCCGTGGCCTGCTTGAGTGCATTATTGACATTTCCGGCCTTTGCGTTTTCATGTGTTTGGCGGGTCACATGCACAACGCCAAGTTCCCGACAAAGGCGCTTGGCAATAGGATCGTCTCCTTCATCGCAGAGGTAGCTCGTATGGGGATATCTCACCGCTATCATCGCCTTTAGCGTTCGCTCCAGCATGTCGTACGGTTCTCCGGGAACGAAAGTGGTCAGCATGTCGACGCTATATTTCCTAGTAGGCTGCTTGGGATTAGCTGAAACGGGACGCGGTTTTGGCAGACCAGCAAAGTGGTACCATTCAAACCCAACCTTCAACAGTTTGAAGATCAAGGAAATCATCAAAAGGTAGTAGGTAAATCGATAGCCAATCCTGACTTCCTCAAAAAATCCATATAAAAAAATGACCAAGGATGAAATTGCAAGCAAGAGGATCAGTTTCCCCTGAAAAAGTTTCCCGTTCATAAAATAGATTAGGTGAAATATTTTAAAGCAAAAAACATTATTTTATTTCTAAAAAACAATTTTGTCGATGTAAAATAAAATTTATGTTTATTTGGTAAATATTTGGATTATTTTTGAACACAAAAAAGAAAAAAGAAATACAAAATGAAAAGCGATGGCTTGGGAATAATATTTTGCTTCCTAATTCTACTTGGGATTTTTTCATCCTGTCACAAAAAAAATATTGAAAATCAGACACCTACCGTAGCGGTGCGTTACGAAAATGGAAGGGCTTTCCTGTACAGGAATGGTGCCCCCTATTACATCAAAGGTGCCGCTGGAACTGAGCATATGGATAAGGTAGCGGCATTCGGCGGGAATTCGATCAGGACTTGGAACCTGCAGGATGCCGACAGCATTTTGGATAAAGCCCACGAACTTGGTTTGACGGTGACGCTAGGAATCGAAATCGGGCGCCCACTTTGGGGAAATGATTTCGCCTACTGGAAAACTTGGGAAGTGGATAAGAAAATAGAAGAAATAAGGCCCTTTGTAGAGAAGTATAAAGATCATCCTGCCCTGTTGATGTGGGGGGTTGGGAATGAAGTGAAAGGGTATGGAGGTGGAACTAGGTTAGAAGTTTACTATATTACCAATCAAGTCGCGAAGATGGTCAAGGAAGTTGATCCAAATCACCCAACAATGACTGCTTTGAATCATTCATCCAAAATTGACTTCCTTACCAGCCTAATTTTATCACATATCGATATCTTGGGTTTTAATGCCTTTAGAGACTTAGACCGCATGTCTGGAAAGATATACAGCAAAGACGGATGGAAAAAAGCCTATATTTTTTCCGAGTGGGGAACTTGGGGTCATTGGCAGGCACCAGAAACCGAATGGGGTGCGCCCAAGGAATTGAAGGACGCTGAAAAAAGACATGCCATGGAGCAGAATTGGAATATCATGCAGCAGGATTCCTCCCTTCTTTTTGGGGGGTATGCTTTCTATTGGGGACACAAGCATGAGGGTACCCAAACCTGGTTCAGTTTCTTCTCCAAGGAAGGTCTTGAAACGCCTTCCCTTCAGTTTTTGAAAGAAGCATGGTCTGGAAAAACGGTGGAGAATTCCGCTCCTTATGTCAACGACATTTCGATTGACGACCCGAAAAGTTTTGTCAGGGACAATTTATATTTGGAAAGCGACAAAATCTATACGGCTAGTGCACTGGCAGAAGATCCCGAAGCAGACTCATTGGAATTCATTTGGGAAATCAGGGACGAAGAAAATTACTTTCTTGATAAAAACTATTCCAACCCAATCGACTCCCTGATTGTGGATACAAAAGGGCCAAGAGTCCAATTCAAGACCCCAAAAGATGAGGGTCCTTTCAGGATTTTTGTCCATGCACTTGATGGCCGGGGGAATTTCTCCTCCTACAATATCCCATTTTATGTCCTGAAAAGGTGAATTAAGGGTGTTATTGATTCAAATTTCCCCTTTGCTTGGCACTACATGACAAATAAAGATTTTATTCCTCTACCCAAGCTTGCATTCCTCCCTACGTTCCTTGAATAACCCTCACCCCGCCCCAATAGGCACCCATCTTGTGTCTCATATCTCCTATCTCAAATCTCTCTGTACCCTACCTACCTATACCTCCATATCGTCCAAAGAATTTTGTACCCTGCCCCAAACACGCCCTTGACAGTACCGGAGACTTTGGAGACTCCGATACGGCGGCGGTAGTCCACGGGAACCTCGGATAGCTTCCAGCCTTCTTTGGCTGCCTTGATCTGCATCTCGATCGTCCAACCGTAGTTTTGGTCCTCCATGCCAAGAATGCTCAGCTTGGCCCAGCGGGCAGCACGAAATGGCCCTAAATCGGTAAATTTCACCCCATAAAGGTAATCCATCAGGCGTGTGGCCAACCAGTTTCCAAAACGCTGCGGAATGGTCATGCTGCCCCGTTCCCTTTTTCCCAAAGCCCTGGAACCGATCACCAAATCGGCCTTTCCTTCTTGGATGGGCCTGATCAAATCTATCATCTGCGCCGGAAAATCGCTGTAGTCCCCATCCAAAAAAACAAGGATGTCAGGTTGTGTTTCCTGCTTCGATATCCAAGCCATGCCGGTAAGGCAAGCTTTGCCATAACCCATTTGGGGTTCGTCCAAGACGATTGCGCCGGCATTTTCTGCTGCTTGGCGGGTATTGTCGGTCGATCGGTTGTTGACCACCACATTATTCCTTACAAAATCAGGGATTTCAGCGATCACCTTTCCGATGGATTGCTCCTCGTTGTAGGCGGGAATCAACACATCTACTACCGGGAATTGTTTTCCTTGCATTTGCGAATTGACTGTTGACAAATTTTTCTCATTCATTCTATGTGTTTCCAACGGCTTTCCTGAACAAAGCCTATCTAGGCATTGATCTAATGCCTACCAAGGATTGGATCCCCACCATCAGAAATCCTAATCCAAGCAGCAGGTGAAATACCAAAAAGGGATAGGTATGGGAAACTGCGGACAAAATGGCTATGGATAGAAAGAGAATTCCAAATGATAATTCCAAATAGGTACTAATTGGAACTTGAAAACGATGATAGGCACTTTTTTGCAAAGCATGATCCCCTCCGACCAAATTGTACTTCGGTGTCCTGACAAAGGGGGACTTTTTCCCGGTCCAGGCTTCCCAAACCGCCTGGGAGTTGTGCAAAGCCAAGCCCATGGAAGCCGAAAGGAACAGAGGTAATTCCCAAGCAAAGCGGAGCAAACGCTTCGGAGAATGCCCAGAAAGACTGCTGTTGGCAAAGAAATAAACCATGGCTATGACGACAAATCCGAGCAGAAATACCGCTGCGGCACGAAAATATTGTACATCCAGTAAACCCTTATAGAACCCATACCAAATCGGAATGCTGCTGATTGCCGCAGTCAGTATCGCCACGAAAATCGCCGAATTGAGCAGATGGGCCATGGCATGAAGCTTCTTTCTCAAACTGTAGGGTTTTCGCAGGACCTCCCCCAAATGCTTGACCGCACATTCTGCCCCGCCTTTGGTCCAGCGGAACTGCTGGGATTTGATCGCAGGCATCACGGGCGGAAGTTCGGCAGGCGACTCGATATCCGGACGGTAGACAAATCGCCATCCCTTTTCCTGGGCCCTATAGCTCAGGTCCAAATCCTCCGTGAGTGTATCGTCATGCCAATTACCTGCGTCTAGAATGCAGCTTTTCCGCCAAATACCTCCCGTGCCATTGAAGTTGATGAAAGCGTTTTGGGCGTTACGGCCCATCTGTTCTACCGTGAAATGGGCATCGAGGGCAAAGGCCTGTAAGCGTGTAAGCACGGAATAACCTTCATTGAGGTGCGTCCAGCGGGTCTGTACCAAGCCGACTTGGGGGTCGGCAAAATGCCCCAATGTATTGTACAAAAACTCGGGGTCAGGTACAAAATCCGCGTCAAAGATCGCGATAAACTCCCCTTTTGCCCTCGCCAAACCTTCCCGAAGGGCACCCGCTTTGAAACCCTTCCGGTCTGTCCGGTGGATGTAGACAAATGGAAATCCCGGATACTCTTTGAGCTTTGATTGGATGATTTCTTGAGTCCTGTCGGTGCTGTCGTCTAATATTTGGATTTCCAATTTGTCCAGTGGGTAGTGGATTTTTGCCACGGATGCCAACAGTCTTTCGACCACGTACATTTCGTTGAAGACGGGTAATTGAACCGTAACAAAAGGTAACGAACGGCTTTCCTCACTGAGATGTGCGGGTTTTTCCTTATTGAATTTAAAAAAATGCCACAGCAGGTCCGCTTGTGCCAGCGCATAGGCAAACACAAACAGCATGGCTAGGAAGTAAATTCCCAATGAAACGTAAATAAATAGCATCAGGCGTTGAGGGTGATGGAATTGTTCCCGATCAAAATGGGCTTATCGTTGATTCTTCCTTCTTCATCGGCATTTTCGAGCTTGAGCACTCCCCTCGGGCAGACCGCACTGCATACCCCGCAGCCGACGCAGGAAGACCTCACAATGTTTTGTCCCCGCTGCGCGTACCAACGGACATCGATGCCCATTTCGCAATAGGTGGAGCAATTGCCGCAGGAAATACACTGTCCGCCATTGGTAGTAATCCGGAAGCGGGACTTGAAGCGCTGCACAATCCCCAAGTATGCGGCCAAAGGACAGCCAAATCTACACCAAACGCGGTTGCCCATCAAGGGGTAAAATCCAGTACCCACCACGCCGGCAAATGCGGAACCTATCGCGAATCCATAAATGCTGTGCAGTTGATTGGTAGCTTGGCCCAAGAGGGCAAACTCCGTAAAATAATTGGCGATCGTCAAACCGGTCATCAATACCGCAAACACCAATACTCCATGAATGAGGTACCGCTCTATTTTCCAAGCCTTGACGGACTTGTCAGAAAGCTGCCGATAAGGGTCGCCCAAGGTCTCCGCCAGTCCGCCACAGCCGCAGACCCAAGAACAATACCATCTTTTCCCAAAGAGATAAGTAAAAATAGGCACCCCCAACACGATGAGTATAATCCCCCAAATCAGCATGAACATACCCAAAGCCCCGGAATTGACCATGCCGTCGATGCGGTAATCGTAGAAAAAGGAGTAATCCAAAGGCCAGATATTTTTGAAATCATGCCAAGGCATGTTCATCAAGACCATGATTTCGGGTAAAAGAAAGGCAAAGGCCAATTGGAAAAACATGACCGAGACGGTGCGGATGGTTTGGTAGGCATTACCTCTGTACTTGCGAAACATCCGGATACCCATGACGATAATGGCCAACGTGTACACAAAACCGTACAAGAACCATTGGCTGGCGGGATTGCCGGAAAGTGCCATGCTGATCGGGTCCACCATCAGGACTAAGTTGGTCAGGTATTCTGGAAACCAATACAAAGCGATGTAAAACAAAATCAGCCAAGTACCAGTCAGTATCCCCAAAATTCCCCTGGATTTCATCGAAGAAAAGAAAATCCCGTCATGCTTGATCCCTTCGGGCTTGCCACGGTACATGGGCAGGATGTACATCAGCGCCCCGACAACTCCAAAAACCACCGAGATGAATAAATAGAAATGAGGATTTTGGCTTACAGGGCCAAGTGCGGAGGCCTTGGTCAAGGCGAATGCATAATTATCCCAAATGACCTTGTCCCATTGCTGATTGGCTTTCAGTGCGTCATTGTAGCCTCCGAATAGTCGGTTGAATTCAGCAATAAAGGCAAAGTTGGAGCTGAACTCCTGCCCGACCATAGGCGCCAGGACTTCCTCCATCACGCCGAGATGCTCGGTTTTCACGGTCGCCGCTAAGGTTTCCTTTTCCAGCTTGTAGCTACCAATGAAAGGCAGCACCGAAAACAGCAGCAAGCTGATTACAAAAATGACGATTCCGGCTTGTTGGAACTGCTTCATACCTTGGTACCGAATAAGTTTTGGAACAATGATTTCAGGGCGGGTTGCAGGGATTTCCCGTATTGCTCGTTGTAGGCAGCAAGGATATCTTTATGCGGGGAATCATGGAACTCGGGGTCAAAATTTGCTTTTTGCAAGTGCAAAAGGACCTTTTCCATCATCCATCCTTCGGCGATGGCCTTGTCGAAATAAGCATGCCGCAGCCGCCAGCCAAGCGCATTTACACCCTTGATTTTCTTATCGGATTTCCCAAAGACGATCCGAAAACACCTTTTCCCCTTGGTATCTTCCCAATAGAACCAATCCCAATCCGCGGGCAAAGCCGTAGGCACCGTCCCGTAGGTCTGGTACTCAATATCAAAAAACTTGGCGGAATTGAACCAAATCCCTGGTTTGTAGGGGACAGCTTTGCTATGGGTCAGGTTGTGGGCCAAGGTCTCTCCGTGCATACGCCCTGTGTACCAAACCTGCTCGATGTTTCTGCGATCAGGCGCCGGGGCTTGTTTGAATTCGGCACAATCACCGATGGCATAGACGTCGGGGATGTTGGTTTGGAAAAATTCATTGACCAATATCCCGCGGTTGGCACCCAGTTCGGAATTTTTAAGGAAGTCAATATTTGGACTGACGCCTACCGTCAAGCCTACGAATTGACAGTCGATCTTTTCTCCAGATTTTGTGCTGACAGCCTTTACCCGACCTGAACTGTCGCCAATGATCTCTCCCAATTCAGTACCGAGACGCAAGTCAATATGGTGCTCGCGGATATGCCTTCCAATGAGTTGGGCTTCTTCCTTCGGCAGGACGTTGTCCCAGAAGTTTTCTTCGCGCACGAGGAAGGTGACCTCGATTTTGCGGCTCGCCAGCATTTCGGCCATCTCGATGCCGATAAGTCCCCCGCCGACAATGACGGCATTTTTGATTCCTTGGGTATTCTGTTCCATCCGCTCCAAATCCTGCAGGGAATAAAGTCCCTGTACCCCTTGCAAATCCTGTCCCGGCCAGCCAAACTTATTGGGTTTGGAACCCGTCGCGAGGATCAAGACGTCGTAAGCGTCGGTGCCGCCATCACGGTATTCCACTTTCTTCCCCTGAAAATCAACCGTATCGACCCAAGCCCGCTTGAGTTTGATGCGGTTTTTCTCCCAAAATCCATCTTCATACGGCTTGGTATGGGCATATTTCATATGTCCCATGTAGATGTACATCAGGGCAGTTCGGGAAAAAAAATGGTCGGACTCGCCCGATACCACCAAAATCTCCCCGGCCGTATCCTTTTTGCGGATGTGGCGGGCGGTGGTGATGCCGGCGATGCCGTTGCCGATGATGATGATTTTGCGGTTATTCATTGAGCGCCCAATTGTATTCAAGATGGGAAATTTTCGCGTTCGGTTTGATTTTCACCTTTGAATATTGGTTGAGAAAATCGATCAAGGAGCCTTTTTTGGTGAAATCCTCCTGAAACCATGAGAAAATCTGGGAAATCTCGGCCTTGTCTGCGGCGATACGGTTGCGCTGGGGATCGTTGATAAACTGGCGGGCGACGCGTTCGAGTTGGCTTTCCAGTTTCTCCGGCACAAAAGCCTCATTCAGCAAAATCGGACAAGAAAAGGATGCGCAGTTGATCGCGAAATGTATCCTCGGTTCATCAAATTCCTTGCGAAGGATCTTATGCTCAATCTCATCCAAGGATGCTGGCTTTCCGCCGATTTTGAAGAACTCGATGTGCCAAACCGTATTGACAACAGGAATATTGACCTTGGGCTTGATGTCACGGATGCTTTTGACAGGGTAATGGTCGAGGATAAGCCTGACCGTAAAGGCATTGTAGGCATTGATCCAATAGGCTAATTGCTCCTGCTTGGACCATTTGCTGCGGTCTGGTGCGTTGTTGGAAAGTAGGTCCAGATAAGTCTGGAGTTTCTGCCTGTCTTGGATAAAGCCCTTGTAGGATACCTTTCCTGCGGGCGTTACATGCTTTTGGAGCAACTCCTGCCAAATCGCATGGCTTGGAGGTACCGAACCTTGCTGTCCCAAGTCGGAGGTGCCGCAGGAGAGGTTGAAAAGGAATAGGGCAAAAGTGAGAATGACTTTCATCGGAGGCAAAGCTTGGGATTTGCATTTCAATACGGAAGATATACGAAAAACTCCCAGGCTTTTGTCTTCAGGCGGACATTTTTGCGCCTATTTTCTGTAGGCGGAAACCTCACACCACAAGTAGCGAGTTACTTTTTTGGCGCACGATCAGGATAATCAGTGATGATGCCATCAACGCCCATATCGAGGAGTTTTTCCATCTGTTCGGTTGTATTGACAGTCCAGGGGATGACCTTCATGCCTTTTTGATGCAAAAAATCCACCGTCTCTTTCGTCAACATACCAAAGGCAGGCGAATAAATCTGCGGCACAAAGCCCAACTTATCGAGCTGCTGCTGTGGCGTACCTGCCGTTTCGATCAACATTGCCAGGGGAACATTCGAGTACTTCTCGTGGATGTATTGCAAGACTCGAAAATCAAAGGACTGGATATTGACCCGCTCCCAACCGATGGATTGGGCGATCTGCTGTACGACAAGGTCGGAAAATTCCGCTACCGTTGGATGGTAAATGCCATCTCCCTCGGGCGAACTTTTAATCTCGATATTGTAACGGGGTGCGGGAAGGTTCCTGTCTTTGGCATATTTTTCCGTCACGGCAATGACATCGGCCAACTTCGGCTTTGTCGCATGGAACTTGACCTGCTCCGGAAATCCACGGTGGGGTTTGGTTCCACAATCATATGCGAGGACTTCCGCATAGTCCATTTGAAAGATATTGTGCGATCTGTCGGCGTTGGGGATTTCCTTACCCTCCGAATCGAGACAAATGACTGGATTCATAAATGGCTCGTGGGAGAGAATCAACACCTTGTCCTTGGTCACTGCCAAATCCATTTCCAAGGTTGTGACACCCAAGTCCATGGCTTTGATCATGGCCGGAATCGTATTTTCAGGCATCAGGCCACGGCTGCCCCGGTGGCCCTGCAGGTCATATGAAAATTGAGCGTGAAGTGCCAAAGGAAAAAGAAAGATCAATAAACAGGAAATGGAAACCTTCATCGTTTTTTCCTCCAATTTAATTCAAAAACCAGAAGACTGAGGTTTCTGCAGGTTATTGTTTTGTGAAAAATCGAATATGCTGCGTTCGGAAATGCAGCATAGCGACTGGAATCACTTAACCACATCTGCATACAAATCAAACTCCGTGGCTTCAAAAACCTGGGCTTGGACAAAATCGCCGACACGGCAATAATGTTTGGACGCGTCAATGAGTACCTCATTGTCCACTTCTACGGAATCGTATTCGGTCCTACCGACAAAGTAACCCCCTTCTTTTTTATCGATCAGCACTTTGAAGGTCTTGCCGATTTTCTCCTGGTTGAGGTCGTAGGAGATTTGCTCCTGGATCTCCATGAGTTGGTTGGCACGCTGCTGCTTCACTTCATCTGGCGTGCTGTCCTCCATGGAATAGGCATGGGTATTTTCCTCGTGTGAATAGGTAAATACGCCCAAGCGCTCAAACTTCATCCGCTCGACAAAGTCTACCATCTCCCGAAATTCCTTTTCACCTTCGCCCGGATGCCCGGCAATCAGGGTGGTGCGAATCGCGATTTCGGGAATCATTTCCCGAATGGAATGGATCAACTCTTCCTGTTTTTCCCTCGTAGTACCGCGTCTCATGGCCTTAAGCACGTCCGTGGAACCGTGTTGAAGGGGAATGTCAAGGTAGTTGCAGATGTTGGAGCGCTCTTTCATTACTTGGATGACGTCCATGGGGAAGCCTGTCGGGAAGGCATAGTGCAAGCGAATCCAGTCAATACCCTCGACATCCGATAACCGCGCGAGGAGCTCGGCAAGGTTTCTCTTTTTGTACAGGTCCAAGCCATAATAAGTGGAGTCTTGGGCAATCAGCAGCAATTCCTTGGTGCCATTGGCGGCTTTGTGTTGGGCTTCACGGACAAGTTCCTCGATGGGGCGTGACACGTGGCCTCCCCGCATCAGCGGAATCGCGCAGAAAGAACAAGGCCGATCACAGCCTTCGGAAATCTTCATATAGGCATAGTGGGCCGAATGCGTCAACAAGCGCTCCCCTACCAATTCGTGTTTGTAGTCCGCCTTGAACTTCTTGAGCAAAGCCGGCAAATCCCGCGTACCAAAGTAGGCATCGACTTGGGGTATTTCCTTTTCCAAGTCGTCCTTGTAGCGCTGCGAAAGACATCCCGTAACGTACACCTTGTCCACCAATCCACGCTCCTTGGCATCGACGTATTGCAAAATCGTATCAATCGATTCTTGCTTCGCATTGTCAATAAAGCCACAGGTATTGATGATGACGATGTTATTGTCCTTGGATTTGGATTCGTGGAAGGCTTCGATGCCGTTGCCTTTCAATTGGGTCAACAGCACCTCGGAATCGACCAAGTTCTTGGAGCAACCCATCGTGATGATATTGACTTTGTCTTTCTTTAATGTTCTCGCTTTCACGCCATTTTGGAATTAGGCTGCAAAGGTAAGGGAAAAGGTTGGAAAGGTTAGGGATTTTGGATTTTGGGATATTTGGAGGATTTAAAAATTGGAAAATTGAAAGATTGGAAAATTGGGTGATAGTAATTGGTTATTGGGAAATAGTTACTCGTTTGCCCATCGGCTTCGGTCTGTGAAAATAGCTATGGGATTTTCCTAAAGCTTCACGTCTCGCATCTTGTATCTCAAGTCTCATATCTTATCTAACGCGATTGCATCCTGCGGCCACAAAAATTTCCCTAATGGGTTTGGAAAAATGAGGCGCGATAATTTACTTTGTATCTCAAAGTACTTTTGAAACATACTAAGCACTGCCACACTATGAAAAACCAAAGATTAAACATCATCATTTCGATCGTAGCCTTCCTGTTGCTGATACCGTTTTTGGCCATGCAGTTTACGGATGAGGTAAACTGGTCCCTGTTCGATTTTGCTGTGATGGGCATACTGCTTCTATCGACCGGAATCCTATTGGATTTGGTGCTTCGAAAAGTAAAAACCATTCAAAACAGATTGTTGGTGGGATTTGTAGTACTGTTGGCCTTTTTCCTCATTTGGGCGGAGTTGGCTGTAGGCATCTTTGGATCACCATTCGCAGGGTCCTGATAGGATGCAAAAAATGCGCTTATCAAGTGTTTGTTTGCAGCAAGTCCGGGAACGTTACGGAATCATTAAGCGGGGCGGAAAATGTTCGCTTTAACTTAAAATATCCTTAACGATTAATTTCCAAGTCCGGGATTCAATCTTTCTACTTTTGATCCCGTACAGCAAACGAACATTTTTTAATATCCTTGCAATGAATTTTTAGGCGACGATGTGAATCGTCGCCTTTGCTGTTTCTGGGACAGAGTGTATTGAGGGAATATGCTACTGTTTTCTACGCTTTTTATGTTCCGAGGGCGTCATTCCCGTAACCCTCTTGAACTGCGCCGAAAGATGCTGCACAGAGCTGTAATCCAGTTTCCAGGCAATTTCGCTCAGTGTAAGCTCTTCGTAGGAAAGCCATTCCTTCACCTTCATGATCTTTTGCTCGATAAAATAGCGCTCGAGCGTAATTCCCTCCATGCTGCTGAACAATTGGCTCAATGCGCTGTAATCCTCTCCCATCTCAGTCTTGATAAACTCCGAAAGCAAAAAACCCGACGGGATCTCTTCGCTGCTGAGCAGTACTGAAAGCAGGTTCTTGATTTTTTCAATCCGTTGGCTATCCCTGTCTTTGAGTACTTCGAATCCGAGGGCAAGCAGGCGCGATTCGAATGCCCTCATTGAAGGTTCAGTGATCGACTCAGCCAGTACAACTTTCCCCAGTTCGACCTTTTCGAACGGAATCGAAAGCTGGGAAAGTGTCGACTCCACTGCCATGATACAGCGTGGGCAAACCATATGTTTGATGCGGATTTCCTGCATAGTTTGTGTCTTGTTTTTTCTAAACCAATTTGCGGTATTCGAAAGTTCTCGCCAATGATTGGCATGAATCGATTTTCACATAATTTGGTGGAAAAATATAGGCCCAATGCACCCCATCATCACCAAAGACACCCCGATTACTTTTGACAGAAAACATTATGACGACCAAACCCTTCTCGCGCTCTACGAATCGCTGTTGATGCCCAGGAGGATAGAGGAGAAAATGTTGATTCTGCTGCGGCAAGGGAAGATTTCAAAGTGGTTTAGCGGTTGGGGACAGGAAGCGATATCAATTGGTGCGGTCAACGCACTGCAGGAGGACGAGTACATACTTCCGATGCACCGCAATTTGGGCATTTTCACGGGGCGCAAGCTTCCCTTGGACAAACTATTTGCCCAATTCCAGGGGAAAAAATCAGGCTTCACCAAAGGCCGTGACCGTTCTTTCCATTTCGGAACCAACGAACACCATATCGTCGGGATGATTTCCCATCTGGGTCCGCAGATGGCCATCGCGGATGGGATTGGATTGGCCTACAAACTGGCGGGAGAAAAGAAAGCCACGCTTGTGTTCACCGGTGATGGAGCGAGTTCCGAGGGGGATTTTCATGAAGGACTTAATGTCGCAGCAGTCTGGAAATTGCCTGTGATATTCGTGGTGGAACACAATGGCTATGGGCTCTCCACGCCCAGCGAGGAGCAATTTGCCTTTGAATATTTCACTGCCAAAGGTCCGGGCTACGGCATGGACACCGTTCGGGTGGATGGCAACAATGTCCTCGCCATGTACGATGCCATCAAAACCGTTGCTGAAGATATCAGGCAAAACCCAAGACCAGTCCTCGTCGAAGCCATCACATTCAGGATGCGTGGACATGAGGAAGCATCCGGCACCAAATACGTCCCGAAATCCCTGATGGAAACTTGGGCACTCAAAGATCCCGTCGAAAACTACGAAAGGTACTTGGAGGAAATAGGCGTTCTCAAAGCCGAAACCAAGGAAAAAATCAACAAGCGCATCAAGGATGCCATCAACAAGGGCATTGAAATCGCCTTTGGTGAAGCGGATATCGTGCCCGATACCGAGGAGGAATTGCGGGATATGTATGCGCTGTATGCCCAAGTACCCATCCTACCTGCCGGCTCCAACAAAACCGAAAAGCGCTTCATCGACGCCATTTCGGAGGGTTTGAAACAATCCATGGAACGCTACCCCAACCTCATCCTGATGGGGCAAGACATTGCAGAGTACGGCGGGGCGTTTAAGATTACGGACGGATTTGTTCAAAAATTTGGCAGAGAAAGGGTGCGCAATACGCCGCTTTGCGAAAGTGCCATCATCGGCGCGGCCCTGGGACTTTCAGTCAAGGGCTACAAGTCCATGGTCGAAATGCAGTTTGCCGATTTCGTCTCCGTCGGCTTCAACCAAATCGTCAACAACCTCGCAAAAATTCACTACCGCTGGGGGCAAAACGCCAACGTCGTCGTCCGAATGCCCACGGGTGCAGGCGTGGCTGCGGGACCATTCCATTCCCAATCCAACGAAGCCTGGTTTTTCCATACACCGGGCTTAAAAATCGTCTATCCTTCCAATCCCTACGATGCCAAAGGCCTGCTGAATGCAGCCATTGAGGATCCAAATCCCTACCTGTACTTTGAGCACAAGGCGCTTTACCGCTCGATTTCCGAATCC
Source organism: Mariniradius sediminis (assembly GCF_021491425.1). Lineage (NCBI taxonomy): Bacteria > Pseudomonadati > Bacteroidota > Cytophagia > Cytophagales > Cyclobacteriaceae > Mariniradius > Mariniradius sediminis. Next base: position 216,961 of record NZ_JAKEVZ010000002.1, read on the forward strand.
ATTCCTGACGACTACTATACAATCGAAGTAGGCAAAGCCAAACTTGTCGCTGAGGGAAATTCGGTCAGCATCATTACGTATGGCATGGGTGTACATTGGGCGAAGGCGGCGATGGCAGAATTGGGTGCGGATGCGGATATCTTGGATTTGCGGACGCTTTTGCCTTGGGACCGGGAAGCAGTCGAAAAGACGGTACGTAAGACAGGAAAAGTCATTTTTCTCCAGGAGGATTGCCTCACCGGGGGAATTGGTGGGGAAATCATCGCTTGGATCTCCGAAAACTGCTTCGAATACCTCGACGCGCCGCTGATGCGGGAAGGTAGTCTGGATACGCCAGTTCCCTTTGCGCCGAACTTGGAAAAGAACTTCTTGCCCGTCAATCGGTTCAAAGAGAAGCTGAGGAGGTTGATGGAGTACTAGAGAGAGGTTATAAAGTTATTAGGTTACTAAGTTATTGGGTTATTGAGTAACTGGGCTATAGAGTTGGGACCTTGGGATATAGGCACGGATAAAGGATTGGGGATTTGTTGTTGTTTTGGAGGATTCTTTTGTAAATTTCAACTATGGATACCGAAGAAAAAATTTCCAAAGTCGAAGAGCCTTCATCGGAATATGGAGTCTATTCCTACGAAGATTACCTTTCCTGGAACATGGACGTGATGGTCGAGCTGATCAAGGGCAAGATTTTCAAGAAAGCCGCTGCCGCGCCGAGACGGAGGCATCAGGGTATTTCTGGAAATGTATTCTCAAGTTTTCACAGTTTTTTGAAGGGCAAGAAGTGCAAGGTTTACGAAGCTCCATTTGACGTGCGCTTGCCGGTCAAGTCCAGAAAAAATAAAGACATCCATACAGTAGTCCAACCTGATATTTGCGTTATCTGCGACCCTTCAAAATTGGATGATTTCGGTTGTATTGGTGCGCCAGATTTGATCATCGAAATTCTCTCTCCGGGCAACAATCAGCTCGAATTGACCCGTAAGTACGAAGTGTATCAAGAAAGCGGCGTTCGGGAATACTGGATTATCCATCCTGACGAACATACATTATTGGTGTACACCTTGGTGGATGGATTCTATCAGCCATCGCGACTGATGACCCACGGGGATGTGGTCAAATCTATCGCTGTTCCCGAATTTGAGTTGGAATTAGGGGAGGTATTCAGGGATTTGGATTAGCCTCAATTGACTTGCCTTAACCCGAAAATAAATCTGAACGTATATTGTAGCATGAAAACTTTTGTCATCGCCTTTCTTCTTTTCCTTTCAATTTCCCTCAACAGTTTTGGGCAATATTGGAATTTTGGATTCCATGGCAACGCGGCTTGGTCGGTCGGTGAGCTCAAGGAAAATGCAGGAAGCTTGGTTTTTCCCGAATTTGGCTTCTCGATAGGCTATCGCTTCCTTTCTCCCTTGGAAGTGGGCATCAACATCGGCTACGGCCTACACGGTACTAAGCTAGAAAAACGAAACGACCTATATCCCGGCTACACCGACGAAATGCGCATCCGACGCAATAACAATCTCGTCAGTTTGATGTCTTACATGCGTTACTACATCGAAAAAGGCCAGAAAGTGCATCCATTTTTCGAAGCCCAAATCGGTGCCAACCACTTTTACACACGCTATATCATCCGTGAATTCCAATTTGGCGAACCCATCGAAGAAGGACGTGATTACTCGGATTGGGTGATGTCCTATCGCTTTGGAGGCGGTATCAAAATGCCCTTCAAAAACCCTGAAAGCGGGCATTGGGAGCTCAAACTGCTTTATCATGACACTGGCTCGGTCGAATTTCTCCGCAAACAGGACACGCAATACCGACCCGACTTGGGCGACGGACAATTCATCTACACTCCAGTCAGGAGCACCATCAACCTGCTACATGCAGGCATCGGGGTGGTTTTCAACGCCTGGTAGGAAATCGGGCGGACCTGAAGTCTAGACTGAAAAACTACCAACAACAGCTTACGTTATCGCACGGAATCCTTATTTTTAAAGTATGGAAACAAAGGATGAAGAAAACGTAGTGAATGAGCCATTTTCGGCATACGGAACCCATTCCTATGCGGATTACCTGACTTGGGACATCGACTACATGGTCGAGCTGATCAAAGGGAAAGTGTTCAAGCAGGCGGCAGCTGCTCCGAGTCGAATCCATCAGGAGATTGCCGGATTGATGATTACAGGGCTTACAAATCACCTCAAAGGTAAAAGGTGCAAGGCTTATATCGCACCATTCGATGTACGGCTACCCGTCAGGTCGAAAAAAAACGAGGACATCTTCACCGTGGTACAGCCGGATATCTGTGTGGTCTGCGATCCTTCCAAGCTGGACGAGATGGGCTGTGTCGGGGCACCCGATTTGATCATGGAAATACTGTCTCCCGGCAGCAACAGCAAAGAGCTCAAAAACAAGTACGAGGTCTATGAGGAAAGCGGAGTCAATGAATATTGGATCATCCATCCTTCGGAAAAAACGCTGTTGATCTACACTTTGATAGACAAAAAATACGTGCCTTCTAGGCTTTTTACCTTAGGCGACAAAGTAAAATCCAAAGCCATCAACGGCTTCGAAATGGACTTGGATGAGGTTTTTGGGGATTTAGGGGACTAGGGTAGGCATTTTCTAATCGATTAAACCGAAAACCACTCCTTCACATGGCATTAAATTTGGCAAAAAGAAACTCCCAACCCTGTTTTGGTAGGGAGCACCTTAGTTCAAAACAAAAGGCTTAAGGCAAATTCCCATTACCGGTGCTGGCAAAGGTATCCTTGCAAATGCAACTTCCGTCTCCTCCCAGCGCAGGCGCATTCCTGTTGGAATTTTTTCACCATAATGCGACCTAAGCTGTTTGATGGTCTCGTTGTCCTTTACCGATAGACTGACTTTGGCTAGACCTTGGGTGATAATCCCCAATTCCTCCGCGGCACCACGCGATAGATCAATGATCCGTTTTGAATTTTGAGGCAGACGGTCATTGATCTTTACCCAAAGGGACTTTCCATTTTGGTGAAGCGTCACCTGGACCATCGTCCCGAATGGCAGGTTTTTGTGGGCAGCGGTCATCTCTTCCATGCGGAATATTTCACCGCTGGAAGTCTTTCGCAGGTGGAATTTCTTCCCATAATAACTCGCCGTCCCCTCTTGGATGGTCAGGAACTCTTCCAGTTCCTTGGGCTTGACTTGGGCTCCGAAGAGGGCCGGCATCAAGCACAACAAGGTGACCACCATGTATTTTCCAACTTTCATGTGGCTGCTTTTGGCAATTTATGTGCCAATTTACGACAAAGCCCCCGCGAGGGTTTGCAGCCCTGCCTTTCCTTGAATATCTTAGGTGATATTTTGGGAAGGATTTCCCTGACTGTCCACAGTATAAAAACATGATCAAAATACTCCATACAGCCGACTGGCACCTGGGCAAGCGGCTCCAGGAATTTCCAAGAATCGAGGAACAAAAAGCCGTTCTTGCGGAAATTGTCGCCATAGCCGACGCCGAAGAAGTGGACCTCGTGCTCCTTGCCGGAGACATCTTCGACAGCTTCAATCCGAGCCATGAAGCCGTCGAGTTGCTATTCAAAACCCTCAAAAAACTTTCCCGAAATGGTACACGGCCTGTTATCGCGATTTCGGGAAACCATGACAGCACCCAATTGATCGAGGCCCCGGATCCGTTGGCGCGGGAGTTTGGCATCCTCTTCTACAGCAGGTACGATTCTGAGATTCCCACCGGCCAGTTGGACTCGGGTATTCAGATCAGCCGTTCGGAGCCGGGCTTTGTGGAGATTGTACTTCCCAAGTTTCAATATCCAATCCGGGTCGTTTTGGCACCATATGCCAACGAAGTCCTGCTCAAGACGTATTTGGGTGAGGCTGACCGCGAGAAAGAGTTCCGGGGGCTTTTGGCCGACAAATGGCAACACCTGGCAGACAAGTATTGTGATGGGCACGGCGTCAACCTGTTTGTTGGCCATTTCTTTTTTGTCCAAAAAGGTCAGCCCATCGAAATGGAACCGGAGTCCGAGCGGCCTATTCTCCACGTCGGCGGGACACAGGCGCTGTTTACCCAAAATATTCCCCTACAAATACAGTACGCGGCCCTTGGCCACCTCCACCGATACCATGCCGTGACCGAAGAACCTTGTCCAGTGATGTACGCCTCCTCGCCCCTCGCCTATTCCTTCAGCGAAGCAGACCAGCAAAAGCGGGTGGTCATCGTGGAACTCTCGCCCAATGAACCCGCTGTCTTCAAACCGATTGGCCTGAACAGCGGACGGCCGCTTTACCGCAAAACCTTCGACAACCTCGAATCAACGATCCAATGGCTGGAAGAGAATCCCTATTGCTTTGTCGATTTGACCTATGTCACCGAATTCGCCATAGACGCAACCGTCCGCAAAGCCATCATGAAAGCCCATGACGGCATTGTCAACCTGATTCCCCAAATCAAAAACCCACAAGGCGGGGCGGAATTGAGTCTGAAGGTAGAAGATTTGCAAAGGGACATGATTACCCTGTTTGGGATGTATTACCAAAGCGAAAGAGGGCATGAGCCTAGTCCGGAATTGATCGGGATTTTCAAAGAAGTCATCAGCCAAGAATAAGAAATCTCCAAGATTTTAGACCTATCAGGTTTTGGAAACCTGACAGGTCTAATTTCAAAACCATAGATAAATCATGATCCCAGTAAAACTCGAGATAGAAGGCCTTTATTCCTACAAGGAAAAGCAGACCGTGGACTTTGGGCAGCTGACGGCAGCGGGGTTGTTCGGGATTTTTGGCGCCGTCGGGAGCGGAAAATCATCCATTCTCGAAGCGATTTTACTTGCGCTATACGGCAGCACGGAGCGGCTTTCAGACCGAGGCGAAAAGAGCAGCATGCTCAACCTGCAGCGGGACAATCTGTTGATCCAGTTTGAATTCCTCTCCGGAAAAAACAACGGAAAACGCTACCTGGCACGCTATGCAGCCAAGCGCAATCCCAAAAACCCGGAAGAAATACGGCCCGCCGAACATTCTTTCTATTTGAAATCGGAATCAGAATTATTGCCGCTCGATCTCGCTGCAGAGGAGATCGTGGGCATGAAAAAGGAACATTTCAAACAGACCGTGATTATTCCCCAAGGAAAATTCAGGGAGTTTATCGACCTCACACCCGGACCCAGGGCGGAGATGATGAAGGAACTCTTTGGACTCGAGCGGTTTGACCTATCCGCACCCACCAGCCATTTGCTCAAACAGGCGCGAGAGGAAAAAATTCGGCTGGAAACCAGGTTGGCGGGACTGGAGGGTATCAGCCGGGAAAACCTGTTGGTAAAGCAAACCCTCCTGCATGAAATCGGCGAACAAGAAAAGGACCTTCACGCTGCCTTTCAGACAACTGAAACGGCATTTAGGCTCCAAGAAATCCTTCGCACCAAGCACCTTCAATTGACAGATTTGACGAGTGAATGGGAACTACTTGATCAGAAAAGACCCGAAATCGAGGAGAAAAAACGGCTTTGGAAGGACTTTCTTCGAGCAAAAACCCACCTCAAGCCTGTTTGGGAACAGCGGGAAGAAGCCAAGATCGATCTGGAAAAATACCGGGTAAGTGCCAAGAACTGTGCGGACTTCAAGGAATCCTATGCTACGGAGGTAGAAAAACTGGAATCTGAGGAAAAGGAATTGAAGAAAAAGGCAGACGAAAGACCCCAACGGGAAGCCAAAATCCGGGACCTGAAAAAGGTCATCGAAGTCCAACAGTTGTCAGTAGACTTAAAGAATGCGGAAAAACAGGTCGAAACCCTCAATCCCCATATCGAATCCCTCAGGACCTCGCAAAAGGAAACCGAGAAATCCGTCAAGGAAAAGGAAACCGATATCGAAAGCATTCGGCTTCCAACCACAGATGAAATCGCAGAATTGAAAGCGGCTGCAAAGGACTGGACCAACCTTGAGGCGAAGGAATCAAAGTTGGCAGAGGAACTGCTTCAGCTGCATCGAACCTCGCAGGAGTTGGAGGCGTCGATATCCTCCATCCAAAACCAAGTGCCGGCTGCATTTGCGAGTCTTTCCGACTGGATAGAACAACAAAAACTGGAGATCCAATCCCTTGAGGCGAGCAGGGAAATTCTTCTGAGCAAAACAGGCCTAGCAGCGCACGTCCATCTCCTCGTGGACGGGGAAGCCTGTCCACTTTGCGGAGCGATGGAACATCCCAACCCGCTTACTTTTGGCGAGGAAAAAACCAAACTTGAAGAAATCGCAGCGAAAATCGAAGCCGCAAAATCTACCTTGGATGCTGCGACCAATTTATCGCAACAACTATCCGGACAAAAAATCAGGCAGGAAAACCACCTTCAAAACCGCGCCGCGAAGGAAAAAGACCTAGCGGATATCAAGCTTCAACTCCAAACCCTGATCGAGAAGCTTCGCGGGAAGCATATTCACTCCAAGGAATCTTTGACAACACTGATCAAAGAAACTGACTTCTCCTACACGCGGAAAGAAAATCTCACGCAAGAAGTAAGAAGGTTCAGAAAAGCACTTGAGGAGGGAAAAGCACTTTTGGAAAAAGAGGAGCTGCAACTCCGCGCCGCGGAACAAGCACAACTGCGACTCCTCAGTACAATTTCCGCGAAAAAGGAGGAAATCAAGGATCCTGCTTTTGCCAAATCATTCATGGCAAAAGGAACTGCCGAGATCGAAAATATGATTCTCAATGTCCAAAAAGATATCGATTTCACCAACCAACACTTGGAGGGAAAGCGAAAAGTCCTTCAGGAAACACGGGCAAAGCAAGCAACAAACTTAGCAAACCTTGACACCTTCAATTCGCTCGTTGAAGCCACGGACAAAAAAATCCGAGACCTGCAAGTCCAGTTCGAAGCACTGAAAAAAGAACACGGATTCGAAGACGAAAAGTCTTTAGTGACTCTTTTCCAGCATTCCCTCGATGCGGAAAAGGTAGACTTGGAAATCCGTAAGTTCGAGGACAAAAGCATGTTGATTGCCAGCAAGATTCGAGAACTGAAGTCCGAAAAAGGCGTCTCCGAGTACGATGAGGCCCGATTCCTGAACCTCCGTTCGCAGCTTGAAGACCACAAAGACCGAATGGATGCCGTCCGAAAAGACATGACGCTGCTCGAACAGGAAATCCAGTCCATGCGGTCAAAGATGCTGGAAAAAGCGAAAATCGAAGCAGAGTACGGGCTACTCGACCAACGGGAAAACCATCTGAAAGAACTGGATAGGCTCTTCAAGGGAAGCGGCTTTGTCAAATATGTGAGCAGCATCTATCTCAAAGAATTCTGCCATACAGCCAACAAGCGCTTTATGAGCCTGACCAAAAACCGTCTCAGTCTCGAAATCGACGATTCCAATACATTTTTTGTACGGGATTATCTGAATGGAGGGAAACTTCGCCTCCTCAAAACCCTCTCCGGCGGACAGACTTTTCAGGCTTCCCTTTGCCTCGCATTGGCTTTGGCCGAAAAAGTGAAATCGCTCAATCAAGCTGACCAGTCTTTCTTCTTTTTGGATGAGGGATTTGGTTCACTGGACAAGGATTCACTGAGGGTGGTGTTTGAGACACTCAAATCACTCCGCCACGAAAACCGTATTGTCGGGATCATTTCCCATGTCGAAGAACTGCAGCAGGAAGTCGGGGTGTATGCCAAAGTCCACCTGGATCCCGAATTGGGCAGTCAGGTGGGGTATTCGTTTTGAGAGGTGAGATAAGGAGGAAAAACAGAAATCAAAGTATTGAGTAAATTTACTCAATATGTTGAGTAATTTTTTTAATTTGAAACAAATTGTTGTAAATCAATTATTTACAACAAGGTATTTGGGAGATCAAATAAAAAAAGACAGCCGAAATGACTGTCTTTTCTAGAATAAATCGATCGCATCTATTTCTAAAAACTCCTGCCAAGGGATGCCGTTTGCTCCGACGAGGAGAACCTTGTGTGGCTGGAATTTTTCCTTGAAAACCGCTAGTCCCGAGGTATTCCCTCCATGTCCGGATTTCACTTCAATCCCTATGGCTTTGCCTTTGTATTCCAAAACAAAATCCACCTCATCATTCACTTCTTTCCAATAGGATAGGGACAACCTCTTGTCTCTGAAAGTCTGATTGAGCAGGTGGGCCCCAACGGCTGATTCCACCCACCGTCCCCAAACGCTAGGTTGCTGCAAAAGCGTCTCTAAACTTTCTCCCGAAACCCCGGACATGATCGCTGTATTGTGGACCTGGAACTTTGGGCTGGAAGAACGCTTCCGGACCATATTGGGACTGTATTTCTCCAATCCCCCCAGCAGGCCGGCATCGTTGAGTAGATTCAAATAGTTGGCCAGCGTAGTGGTGTTACCGGCGTCCGAAAGTTGCCCCATGATTTTGGTAAAACTCAAAATCTGTCCCGAATAGGAAGCGCCAAGTTCAAAAAGCCGCTTCATCAGGGCGGGCTTGTCCACCCTTGTGAGCATCAGGATATCCTTGGAAATGCTCGTTTCCAACAAAGAATCCCGGATATAGCTTTTCCACCGCTCTTCGTCCGATTTCAAAGTAATCGCACCCGGATAGCCTCCAAACCATACGAATTCCTCCGGGCTGAGGCCAAATGCCTCCCTCATTTCCCTAAGCGACCAATGCCCCAAGTAAGTCGCCTCAAACCTCCCGGCGAGGGATTCTGTCAGCCCTTGCTGCAGCATCAGTCGTGAAGATCCCAGCAGGACGAGACGAATATCCCGCCCATCTGCAGTATCCTTATCCCACTGGGCTTTGACCTGCTCGCTCCAGTTGTCGATCTTCTGTACTTCGTCGATCACCAACAAATAAGGCTTATCGGAATCCTGGGATTGCCTGATTCTGGCTGCTTCCCATTGTTGGGCAATCCAAGCTTGGTCACCTGCCGGCACGGCATCGGCAGCTACAAGCTGTGAAGGGTAATCCAATTCGGCCATGACTTGCCTGACCAAAGTAGTTTTGCCAATTTGCCTTGGTCCATACAACACTTGGATAAACCGTCTCGGTTCATCCTTCAACCTCCCCAGAAGTATGCTTTTATCAGCGCGATAATAGGCCATCGTATTGATTTTTAATGTATTACAAATTTACACGATTTATTGAGTAATTTTACTCAATATATTGAGTAATTTTTTTTTAAACGTTTTAAATATCTGTTTTTCAATATTTTAAACTAATTTTTTGAAAAAACTCAAGGCGAGAAAGCATTAGAACCTGAATTGAGCAGATAATCCCAAAGTGAAAACTCCATCCTGCATTGGCGCCTTTCATGGATGTTAATAAAACCATAATCAAGCATTTTGAAGGAGATGCCTTCGCCCTCTGTATCTTGGTCTTTATTGAAAAGATCAAAGACATGAGAAAAAGCATTTTTCTTTCCATGCTATTGCTTTCTTCCTCCTTGGCTTGGGCGCAGCAAAAGATCAGCGGAACCATCTATGAAGACAGCAATGCCAACGGCAAAAAGGAACGGCGCGAAAAGGGAATACCGGCGGTTGCCATTTCCAATGGTATAGACGTCGTGTTGACTGACAAGGATGGGCGCTATGAACTCCCCATTGCGGAAGACCAGACGGTTTTCGTCATCAAACCATCGAGCCATGACCTGCCAAAGGATGCCAATAACATTCCCAAGTTCTACTACATCTACAAGCCCAATGGCTCCCCTGCCAACATGACTTATCCTGGCGTCAGGCCGACGGGACCATTGCCAAAGGCTTTGGATTTTGGGCTTTTGCCGGGGAAAAACGAGAAAGAATTCACGGGTTTAATATTCGGAGACCCGCAAACCTACACCTTGGATGAAATGGAATATTTCAAAAAAGGTATCGTTGCCCATGCCAAGGAATCCAGAAACATCACCTTTGGTGCATCCTTGGGAGATTTGGTGGGCGACAGGCCGGATTTCTTCCCATTGTATGCACAAGCAATCGGGCAGGTTGGACCAGTTTGGTACCAAGTGCTTGGCAACCACGACATGAACTTTGATGCGAAGGAAGATGCCTTTAGCGACGAATCCTTTACCGCCAATTTTGGACCTGCGACATATGCCTTCAATTATGGAGATGTCCATTTCGTCGTTTTGGAAGACATCCTTTATCCGGATCCTCGGGACGGGCAAGGGTATTGGGGTGGCTTGCGGTCTGACCAGTTGCAGTTTCTGGAAAATGACCTCAAACTCGTTCCAAAAGACAAATTGGTGGTATTGCTGATGCACATTCCGCTGTTTGAAGAAAACGGGGATAGCTTTAGGGATGCCGATAGGGAGAAAATCTTGTCCCTGCTCTCCCCCTTCGCCAACACGCTGTCGATGTCCGCCCATACCCATTACATGAAGCAAACCTTTTTTGGCATAAAAGATGGCTTCGAAGGTGCAAAGCCCCACCACCACTTCAATATTGGCACACCCTCCGGGGACTGGTACAGCGGCAAAATCCAGGCCGACGGGACACCGGAATCCACCATGCGCGATGGTTCGCCCAAAGGCTATGTCTACCTTGACATCAAAGGCACCGAATACCAAGCCCGGTACCAAGCGGCCGGAAAGCCCGCATCCTATCAGATGGAAATCTTTGCCCCAAAAGTCCTGGCCAAAGGCGTGCGAACCAATGCGAGCATCATCGTGAATTTCTTCACGGGCGCGCCGAGCGACAAGGTCCGCTACCGCATCAACAATGGCGAATGGAAAGCCATGACCCACATGGAGAGCTATGACCCAACATTCATGCTCAAGGTTTTTGAATGGGATACGACGGAGACCGTCATGCCCGGGCGCAGGCCTTCCAATCCCGCGATGACCGACCACCTGTGGCGGGCGCCAATTTCTTCCGACTTCCCGGTCGGGGAACACACGATTGAGGTCGAGGCAACCGACATGTTTGGACAGGTACATCGCGCAAGCAAGAAGTTCCGGGTGGCGCAATGAACTAAGTGAATAAAAAAAGAACCCCGATCCTTTGCAGGGTCGGGGTTTTTTATTGGCAAAACCTTGAATAAACTGTGCTCATCAGGGGTTATTTTCCCACCTTCAACTTCTGCAATATCCCCTCTTCCTTCATGATTTTTTCCAAATCCTCGACCGTCTTGGGTACAAAAGCGCTGAGGTTTTCATATCCTTTTTCAGTAATCAGGATGTTGTCCTCGATGCGGATTCCGATTCCCCACCATTTGGGGTCGACGGGACTGCCTTCGGGAATATAGATGCCAGGCTCAACTGTCAGAACCATACCCGGCTTCAAAGTCCCATATCCTCCCCTGTCGTGTACATCCAAGCCAAGGTGGTGGCCGATACCATGAGGGAAGTACGGATGCCGCTCACCTGCTTTGATCAATCCAAGCTTAGCGAGTCCCTCGTCGATTACCTTTTGGGCGGCAGCACCGACTGCCCGGTATTCGGCACCGGGTTTGCAGGCTGCGATACCCGCTTCCAAAGCCTGTAGGACTATTTCATAAAGGGCTTTTTCCTCTGGCGAAAAGACACCTTTTACCGGGACCGTCCGCGTGATATCCCCCGAGTAGCCTCGGTACTCGGCACCGACGTCCATCAGCATCACGCCTTTTTGGACGTTGGTGACGGAATTGTCTACGTAGTGTAGGATCGTGGAATTATTGCCCGAGCCGACAATCGTCCCGTAACCGATATACTCTGCGTCCATCGCTTTGTGGACGAATTCGTGCACACCTTGTATCGCCCTCTCAGATACGCCAGGCTGGATCGAGCGAAAGGATTCCATATGTGCCAACCCTGAGATTTCGATGGCTTTTCGCAGCAGGGCGATTTCTTCACTGGTCTTGATGGCACGGAGTTGGTCCATCATGCCGTTGAGCGCGATATCTGCAGGACGGGCTGGGGTTTTGTTGATTTCCTTGAGTCTGGCGACCATCGACTTGAGCGACACATTGTAGCTATTGGTTTCGATATCACCGATGTTGAAAGTCAAAATCTGCGAAACCGAGCCAAAATCGACGGCTGGATTTTTCAAGAAATCCCCGTAGACAAAAACACTTTCGAAACCCAATTTCTGCTTTGCCCCATCTGTGCCCAAACGAAGCCCATTCCATTGCTCCTTTGCAGGATCTTTGGGCTGAACATACAGGATTTCATCTATTTTTCGACCATCGATAGTTTGCGGGTTTTTGAAAAGAATCAAAGCTGCATTTGGCTCGCGAAAGCCTGTGAGGTAATAAAAGTCGGAATTTGGACGGTAATAAAAATCCGTATCGTTGGAGCGCATCTTGACGGGATTTGTAAATATGATAACCGCGGAATTCTCCGGCATCAGGGCCCGCAAGGCTTCCCTGCGACCTTTGTGAAAAGCAGGACTCAAGCCATCCTCAAAAAAAGACTGGGCAAAAGAAGACAGGTTGGCTGCCAGCAAACTCAAAAACAAGAGGGAAAAGAATCGTTTTTTCATGTTCCTACATACAAGATTTAGTTTTGAAATATACGAAGCTTTTTCATTTGGCCTCGGTTTTTGGTGTGATTTTGGGGGTAGCCATTTAAGCAATTGACCAGCGGAAAAGTACCACCAAAAGGATTGCCTATATTTGCGTCAAAATCTTACCCCAGAAAATGAAAAAAATCTCGGCACTGCTTCTACTTCTGATCTTGTTTCAGGTTTCATTTGCGCAGCAAAGGAAAAACCCTTCGCCATCAGCCAAGCCCAAGTTGGTGGTAGGTATCGTCGTGGACCAAATGCGTCAGGAATATTTCTACAAGTTCCAGGATCGCTATACAGAGGGCGGATTCAAAAGGCTGATGCGGGAAGGTTTTATGATGACAAATGGCCATTACAATTACATCCCGACCTACACTGGGCCGGGCCATGCTTCTGTTTACACCGGAACGACCCCGGCGACCCATGGCATTATCGCCAACGATTGGTATGTCAGGAAGCTCGGCAGAACGATCTACTGCGCAGAGGACTCGACCGTAGCAGCGGTCGGCGGAAGTGCGGAAAGTGGAAAAATTTCCCCGAGAAACATGCTCTCGACAACGATCTCCGATGAACTGAGACTAGCCACCAACAAACAATCCAAGGTGGTCGGTATCGCCATCAAAGACCGGGGAGCCTCCCTTCCTGCAGGCCACACCGGAGATGCCTATTGGTTTGATACCCAAACGGGTAATTTCATGACTTCGACGTACTACTATTCCGAATTACCTGATTGGGTGCAAAAATTTAATGATCGAAAATTGGCTGCACAATACCTTTCGAAGCCATGGACTACGCTTTTTCCCATCGAAACCTACACTAAGAGCATTGCGGATGACAATGCATTCGAAGGACCATTTATTGGGATGGAAAAAACGGTTTTTCCCTATGACTTGCCAAAGTTGATGGAAAACAATGGCGGATTCGGCTTGATCGGAACCACGCCATTCGGCAATACGCTGACCTTGGATATGGCCTATGCCGCAATCAAAGGGGAAAAACTGGGGCAAAGGGGCGTGACGGATTTATTGGCGATCAGTTTTTCTTCGCCGGACTATATCGGACATCGTTTTGGTCCTACCTCGGTCGAATTGGAAGACAATTACCTTCGGCTTGACAGGGATCTTGAGCAGTTTTTCAATTATTTGGACAAGGAATACGGGAAAGGGGAATACCTTGTCTTTCTGACCGCTGATCATGCCGTGGCGGATATAGTCGAATTCATGAGGAGTGAAAACATCCCTGCGGGTATATTCAACACCCGATTTATTCTGACCCAGATGAACGGATACTGCAGCATGCAATATGGCGAGGGATATTGGATACTGAACTTTTCCAATGAGCAGGTATTTATCAACCATAAGTTGGCAGAGGAGAGGAAAGTCCCGGTGGAAACCATCCAAAGAGACCTTGCGGATTTTCTGTTAAGGTTTGATGGCATCAAAGAAGTCTACACCGCAACGGACATGAAGCGGCAAGAATATTCGAGGGGGAAAGCAGAATTGCTGCAAATGGGATTCAGCCACAAGGCGTCTGGGGATTTGCTTCTTATTCTTGAACCAGCATGGCTTACGGGATTTCCTCGAGGAACTACCCATGGTACGGGATACACTTACGATACCCATGTTCCGATCGTGTTGATGGGTTGGAAAATCCCAACGGGACAGAGTTCCCGGTATGCTACCATCACCGACATCGCCCCTACCCTTTCGATGTTGCTGCAAATCAGGCTTCCCAACGGTGCAACCGGACAGCCAATCGGAGAGATTTTGGGACATTAGATCAATCTCTATAAAAAGTAAGGCCCCAGTCCATGAGTCTTGGCTCGCTGACTGGGGCTTTTTCCTTATCAATGGGCTTTTCTACTCAGTCCAGGACATGGGATAATTGGGATCTACGAATTCCAAGGCCTGGGTGGTCAGCTGCAAAGGCCGAAAAGTATCCAACATCACTGCATACTCGTGGGTTTCCTTTGCTCCGATGGATTTCTCAACCGTACCCGGATGCGGGCCATGTGGCAGCCCACCGACGTGAACCGTAAATGATCCGCGGTCGATCCCCTTTCTGCTCATAAACTCGCCTTCGGCATAATACAATACTTCGTCTGAATCGATATTGCTGTGGTTGTAGGGTGCAGGAATGGCCAATGGATGGTAATCAAACAACCTTGGCACAAAGGAACAAATCACAAAGCCCCAAGCCTGAAAAGTCTGATGGACCGGTGGCGGCTGATGGATTCTTCCTGTGATGGGCTCAAAGTCATGAATAGAAAGTGCATAAGGATACAAAAACCCGTCCCAACCCACAATGTCCAAAGGACTGTGCGCATAGGTATACGGATGCAACATGCCGCCTTTCTTGATTTGAACCAAATACTCTCCCTTGGCGCTTTCCGTCACCAATTCGCCGGGTGGACGGATATCCCGCTCGCAGTAAGGGGAATGCTCCAGCAACTGCCCAAGTTCATTGCGATAGCGCTTCACCGTCTCGATCGGGCCATGGGATTCGATAATCAAAAGTCTCAAGGGGCCTTCCTCATTGAATTCGAAGCGATAAATGGTCGTCCGGGGTATTACAATGTAGTCTCCCTTCCTCACTTCCAGTTTGCCAAATTGGGAATACATCACTCCCTCACCATCGTGGATGTATATCAGCTCATCTCCATCCGCATTTTTGAAAAAGTAATCCATCTTCCGCTGTTCGGGGGCGCAAATGCCCATCATCACGTCTCCGTTCATCATGAGCATTTTCCTGGCACTCAGGTAATGCTGTCCGGTCGTACCCACACCTGTTGTCTTGAGGTGGGTTTGTTTCAAACCATATTCTTTGGCCGGTTCCCAATGGTAGGGACTGGGGTGGCCAATGGACTTGACGTTGTTGGGATTGTGGATATGGTACAGGTTTGAATAAATTCCCGAAAATCCCTTGGAGCTTACAAGCTCTTCCTTGTACAAACTGCCGTCAGGTTGCCGAAATTGAGTATGTCTTTTTGGAGGAATCTGGCCAAGCCGAAAGTAATATGCCATGGTATTTGGGTTTATGTTGCTGTGTCAAATTTACATAAAATGGTCAGAGTTGGGAGAGATTTCTTCACGATCCAAAACCTCGATCGCCTCCGGAACCATTCATCCGTTTTTCCTTAAACGTTTGGTGCCAAAATTGGGAAAAAGCAAATTTTGCATTTTCTTCACATGAGAATCCCCAATTCTCCAAACCTAGAAAACAATGATCTACCCGTTTGTTCTATTCTCGTTCGCGATTTTGGTCTTTTCATTTTCATCACCTAACGACAATGATCCGATCTGGTCCGACGAATTCGATTACTCAGGTTTGCCCGATTCAACCAAGTGGATATACGACGTCGGTGACCACGGCTGGGGCAACAACGAGCTCCAGTATTACACCCGAGGTGATTTGAGAAACGCCAGGGTGGAAAATGGCATCCTGATTATCGAAGCCCATCGGGACAGCAGCTTCAACAAGGCCTACAGCTCCGCAAGACTCCTGACACGGGGAAAGGGTTTTTGGCAGTATGGTTATTTCGAAATCAAAGCCAAGCTCCCAAAAGGCCGTGGGACCTGGCCGGCCATCTGGATGATGCCGGAGAGTAGCAAGTATGGCGGATGGCCCAAAAGTGGCGAAATCGACATCATGGAACATGTAGGCTACGACCAAGGTGTAATCCACGGAACTGTCCACACCGCTGCTTTTAACCACGTCAGAGGCACACATTTGGGAAAGCAAAAGTCCGTGCCCGATTGTTCTGAGGCTTTTCACGTGTATGCGATTGACTGGAAATCCGACAAAATAGATTTCTACATCGACGGGAAGCATTATTTTACCTTTGCCAAAACGGATTCGGGAAAATCGGAAGAATGGCCATTCGACCATCCTTTCCACCTGATTCTCAATATTGCCGTGGGCGGAAACTGGGGAGGAACGAAAGGCGTCGCGGGGGACATTTGGCCACAACGGATGGAAGTGGACTATGTGCGTGTCTTTTCAAAAAAACCGCGTTGATCGTCGGGTTGAGAATTGTATAGACCAAGGACAAACGGCGCGAACTTTTTGGCGAAATTTCGTTTTAGTGATACATGGCTCCCAAAAAACCAACAAAGACTTTTTCATTCACGGGCTTTCTCAAAATGAGCAGACCCGTCAACCTCGTCATTGTGGCCTTCGCCCAGTTGATGACCGCATACTTTTTGGTAGAAACCACGGGTTCGGGCCATTCTGTCCTCCTTGACCCCAACCTGTATGCTATCATTCTCTCGACCGTAATCCTCGCCGCTGCCGGCTACATGATCAATGACTACTACGATGTCAAAATCGATTATGTCAACAAGCCCGAGGAAGTGATCATCGGCAAAGGGATGAAGCGAAGGATGGTGCTTTTCCTCCATTCGGCACTGAATTTCACAGGAATTGGGATTGGATACATTGTCAGTCCAAAGATTGCACTGATCAACTTTATCGCCGCCTTTCTACTCTGGCTTTACAGCAACTCACTCAAGCGGCAGCCTTTTATCGGCAACTTGGTAGTAGCTTTGCTGACCGGGGTGACGATTTGGATCATCGGGTTCTACTACCAAAAGTCAGAATTGCTGGTGTTGACTTATGCCATTTTCGCCTTCTTTCTCAATTTGATCCGGGAAATCATCAAGGACATTGAGGACAGGCAAGGCGACCGCAAGCATGGTTGCAGGACGCTGCCAATCGTCATCGGTTTTCGGAATACCAAAAAAGTGATTTTTGTGATTGCGATTGGATTCGTCTGTGCGATCCTGATCGTGACCTTCAAGATCAACAACCAATTGCTCTTTTACTATTTCGGCGGATTGAGCCTGCTATTTTTTCTCTTTATGTACAAAATTTATATCGCCGACCGAAAGGCACATTTCACCCAACTCAGCGTGCTGTCCAAGCTGCTGATGCTGACTGGGATTATGAGTATGGGGTTTTTGTAACCATTGAATTTGCTTTTTTTCTCTGGATCAGGCTGTGACTGGCAGAAAAACCTTTTGGCCAAAAATATCTGCTTAGCTCCAAAAAATTTACTCTTTTTGCTTCCAAACGTTAACACTTAGGGTTTCATATTGTTTCCAATACAAAACATTTTTATCTATTTTTGTTTTCAATACAGAACATTTTTAAATTTATTTGTTTTCAATAGAAAACATTTTCAATACCTTTGTAACGAAATATCAAACTGAAAAAATGGAAGAGCTACTTGATTTTCAAGCAAATATATTCAGGCAAACCACTGAGACTTGGTACAGGTATCTCTTGGACAATCTAGAATCAGAAGAAAGGCTATTGGGACTGAAGGGGCTAAGGGGCGTCGGCAAAACCACCCTACTGATCCAATTTGCCAAATACAGGTATGCCGAAAAAACAAAAGTCTTGTATGTGACGGCTGACCATCCCTATTTCTATTCAAACACGCTGTTTGATTTGGCTAGCCTTTGGAACAAAAACGACGGCAAACTCCTGATGATCGACGAGGTCCATAAATACCCCAATTGGTCAAGGGAACTGAAGCTGATCAATGATGGATTTCCAGCGCTGCAAGTGTTCTTCACCAGTTCCTCGGCTTTGGACCTTTACCGTGGAGAATCCGACCTCAGCCGCAGACTCGCTGTCCAAAACCTCGAAGGGCTTTCCTTTCGGGAGTATTTGAACTTCTTTGAGGGACATGATTTCAAGCCTTTGACATTGGCTGAAATCCTGAAAGACCACGTTTCGCTCGCACAGGAAATCACCAAGGACTTCCATCCACTGCCTTCGTTCAAATCTTACTTGAGCTCGGGATATTTCCCTTTTGCCAAGAATCTGAAAGCGACTGCCGTGCCTGCCAGGATTATCCAAACGCTGAACACGGTTTTGGAAACGGACCTGGCATTTGCGCAAGATTACAGTGCTGGAAATGTGGCCAAGGTCAAAAGGCTCCTCGGCGTAATAGCGGCCTCGGTGCCCTTTACGCCAAATATTTCCACGATTGCGGAAAAACTGGGACTCAGCCGAAACACAGTATACATGTACCTGCGGCATTTGGAAGATGCAAAGATCATCAGGATCGTCAACAGGCCCGACAAAAACCTCGGCAGCCTACAAAAGCCTGACAAAATCTATTTCGAAAATCCAAACTTCGCCTATGCATTGCAACCGGATGCCAACATAGGTGCAGTAAGGGAGACCTTCTTTGCCAATCAGATTGCCAATGCGACCAAAGCGGTGCATCTAAGTGAAAAGGGGGACTTTCTTGTCGAAAACCAATTTATCTTCGAAATCGGTGGAGCCAAAAAAAGTTTTGACCAAATCAAAGACCTGCCAGAAAGCTTCATCGCTGCGGATGAAATAGAGATCGGATTTGGGAACAAAATCCCGCTTTGGCTTTTTGGCTTTTTGTATTGATCGAGGGTCGTTCCACCAAAGACCAAGTCTCTTTGGTGGGATTGGCCCATCTTTTTACCTTTGGAGGAAAATCAACTCCGCATCGTTTTGAAAAAAATCGCCATCCTCGCCTCGGGCAGCGGCAGCAACGCCGAAGAAATCATCAAGCATTTCCACGGCTCTCCCAAAGCTGAAGTCATTTTGATCGGATCCAACAAGCCGGATGCCTACGTCCTCGAGCGCGCCAAGAAATTCAAAATCCCTGCATTTGTCTTTTCAAAAGGCCAATTGGACGGGGGCGAAGTGACAAAAAAGCTGCTCGAATCAGGTGCGGATTGGGTTGTATTGGCGGGATTCCTACTCAAGGTGCCCGACAACCTCATCACGGCATTCCCTGACCGCATCGTTAATATCCATCCTGCCCTGCTGCCTAACTATGGCGGAAAAGGCATGTACGGCATGCGTGTACACGAGGCTGTGCGAAATTCAGGAGATGGCCAGACCGGTATCACGATCCACTTGGTCAATCAACACTATGACGAAGGAAAAATCATCTTCCAAGCTGCAGTTCCCATTTCTGCAGAGGATTCTCCCGAAGACATAGCCCAAAAAGTCCACCAACTCGAATACAAATACTTCCCAAAAGTGATCGAAAGCCTGCTATAATCCATTGGTTTTCCTACCTTTGCGGCTTGAAAAAATTTCCCCCATCCATACCTAGACAATTTTCACAAGACCTTTGGGTCTTAGTGAATTTGTGGCAAATCACACCATGGCAAGCAAAAAAATACAGTCCGCCCTTATTTCTGTCTATTACAAGGACAACCTCGAACCTATCATTGCACTGCTGAAGCAGCACGGCGTCAAAATCTACTCCACCGGAGGCACCCAACAATTCATCGAACAACAAGGTGCGGAAGTAATTCCTGTCGAAGAACTGACTGGCTATCCTTCGATTTTTGGCGGCAGGGTCAAGACACTTCACCCAAAAATCTTCGGGGGTATCTTGCATAGAAGAGAAAATGCCGGCGACGTTTCCCAAGCGGCTGAATTTGGCATCCCCGCCATTGATTTGGTGATCGTGGACTTGTATCCGTTTGAGGAAACAGTGGCTTCTGGTGCGGCAGAGGCAGATATCATCGAAAAAATCGACATCGGTGGAATTTCCCTCATCCGTGCTGCGGCAAAAAACTTCAAGGACGTGGTCATCATCGCTTCCAAAGCCCAGTACGGCGAATTGGAGGAAAGATTGAAAGCGCAGGGTGGTGCCACCACGCTGGATGACAGGAGATATTTCGCGGCGCAGGCCTTTCAGGTTTCATCAAGTTACGACACCCATATCTTCAATTACTTTAACCAATCGGAGCAAATCCCTGCACTGAAGGTTTCCGAATCAAGATCAAAGACCCTGCGCTACGGCGAAAACCCGCATCAAGCGGCAAGGTTTTTTGGCAATTTGGAGGAAATGTTTGAGCAGTTGAACGGCAAGGAACTTTCCTACAACAACCTCGTGGACATTGACGCAGCCGTTGCCTTGATTGCAGAGTTTGATGGAGAAACTGCTTTCGCAATTCTCAAACATACCAATGCCTGTGGCTGCGCAGTGGCGTCGTCCGTCAAAGAAGCCTACCAAAAAGCCTTTGCCGCCGATACCACTTCGGCTTTTGGAGGTGTTTTGGTCACCAACCAAAACGTGGATTTGGCTGCGGCAGAGGAAATGAATAGTCTGTTTTTTGAAGTCTTGATCGCGCCGTCCTTTGATGCGGATGCTTTGGCACTTCTGAAAGGCAAGAAAAACCGAATCCTGCTTTTGCAAAAAATCCAAGCCCCCGGCACCAAACAAATCAAAACTTTGCTCAACGGCATCATCGAGCAGGACAAGGACCTGAAGACCGAGACGAAAGCAGATTTCAAAGTGGTGACGAAAATCGCCCCAACTGCCGCGGAACAAGAAGCGCTTGTTTTTGCTGCAAAAGTCTGCAAACATACCAAGTCCAACACCATCGTTCTCAGCAACAGCAACCAACTCTTTGCTTCCGGTGTGGGCCAAACTTCCCGCGTGGATGCATTGAGGCAAGCGATCGATAAGGCAAGGGCATTTGGCTTCGACCTCAAGGGCGCCGTGATGGCCTCCGATGCGTTTTTCCCCTTCCCCGATTGTGTGGATATTGCCCATCAGGCGGGTATTTCAGCTGTGGTGCAGCCGGGCGGCTCGATCAAGGACCAAGACAGCATCGACTTCTGCGATGCCCACGGCATGTCCATGGTGATGACAGGCGTCAGGCATTTTAAACATTAAGCAGCGAGAGACTAGAAGCGAGAGGCGAGAAATAAGAGACAAGAAACGAGAGACAAGACCTTCGGGAGAGAATCCCGGAGGTTTTTTTTGCGGGATTTTGGAACCTCATTTTTTTCACATCCGCGGTCTCAATAAAATCCCGCAAATCAACCAACACTAAATAGTATGAGTTTTTTTTCTAATCTCCTTTACTAGAATTTCAGCGAGATCGGCTCTCCCCTTCATTTCCTCACGCCAATCCCCTATTTTGCAGCGGAATTCACGCCTTAGTCCATTCTTCCTATTTTGTACCTCGTACAAATTCAACCATGAAGCAACACCAGTTAAAAATCCACAATACCCTTTCCCGCGAAAAGGAGACTTTTGAACCCATCAACCCTCCCTTTGTAGGTATGTACGTCTGTGGGCCGACAGTGTATGGCGATGCCCACTTGGGCCATGCCCGACCCGCAGTCACATTCGACACGGTCAACAGGTACCTCAGCCATCTCGGTTATCGGGTCCGCTATGTCCGCAATATCACCGATGTGGGCCACCTCCAAGGTGACGCGGACGAGGGCGAGGACAAGATTGCCAAAAAAGCGAAACTCGAACAGCTCGAGCCCATGGAGGTCGCCCAGCAGTATACCGACACCTACCACCGGGATATGGAGCTCCTCAATACCCTCAAGCCAAACATCGAGCCCAGAGCGACCGGCCATATTCCCGAGCAAATCGCCTTGGTCCAAGCCATTCTCGACGAGGGCTTGGCCTACGAGGTCAATGGTTCCGTTTACTTCGACGTGCTCAAGTACAACGAGCGCGAGCAATATGGAAAGCTTTCCGGTCGGATTTTGGACGAATTGGTATCCGGTACGCGTGACTTGGATGGCCAGGGAGAAAAGCGGAATCCGGTGGACTTTGCACTTTGGAAAAATGCCGCCCCAGAGCACCTGATGAAATGGGAATCGCCTTGGGGCGTGGGATTCCCAGGCTGGCACTTGGAATGTACGGCCATGTCATCCAAATACTTGGGCAAACAGTTTGACATCCACGGTGGCGGTATGGACTTGATGTTTCCGCACCACGAGTGCGAAATCGCCCAAGGCAACGCCTGCAACCATCAGGATCCCGCCAAATATTGGATGCACAACAACATGATCACCATCAATGGCCAAAAGATGGGGAAATCGTTGGGCAATTTCATCACGCTGCAGGAGCTGTTTACCGGAAACCATAAGCTGCTCGAGCAAGCCTACAGTCCGATGACGATCCGCTATTTTATACTGACGGCGCATTACCGCTCGACCTTGGACTTCTCCAACGACGCGCTCAAAGCCGCACAAAAAGGCTACAAGAAAATCATCAACGGGCTTCGGATCGCCAAAAGCCTCGCATATATTGAGGACGAATCTGTGCAGCCTGATGCAGAGCAAATCAAGCAATTGGAAAACAGCATCACCTATGCCTACAGGGCCATGGATGATGATTTCAATACGGCGCAGGCCATCGGACACCTGTTCAACATTCTGAAAAAGATCAATTCGCTTTACACCGGACAACTGCATGCCGCACAGTTTGGTAAAGAAATGTTTGAAAAAATGATCCAAACATATGTCGTGTTCGTAGAAAAAATCCTGGGATTGAAGGAGGAAAAATCCGACAGCCAAGACGCCATATTGGATTTGCTTCTGAAAATCTACGCTGACGCCAAAACCTCCAGAAACTACGCCAAGGTGGATGAAATCCGTGCCGGGCTGAAAAACATGGGCATCGTCGTCAAGGACATGAAAGACAAAATCGACTGGGCGTATGAAGAATAGATTGTTGCCGCTTTGGCTGCTTTTTTTGGTGTTCGCTTGGAGCTGTAGCAGCGACAAGATTACCGAAAAAGCCCAGGAACCCATTTCCCACCGGCCCGCACCCCAATTCAATGCGGATTCGGCTTATGCATTTATCCAACAGCAAGTGGATTTTGGGCCGCGTGTTCCCAATACCCCCAGCCATCAGAAAACGAAGGAATGGATGATCGGAAAACTGGAAGGTTATGGAATGACCGTTCAGAAGCAGGAATTTCAGGCCAAAACCTACGACAACCTGACTTTGAACCTCACCAACATCATTGCTTCCTACAAATCCGAAGCCAGCAAGCGCATCTTGTTGGCGGCACATTGGGATACACGCCGCATCGCAGATAAGGATACGGAGCGCATCGATGAACCCATAGATGGTGCCAACGACGGCGGGTCAGGCGTTGGCGTATTGTTGGAAATCGCACGGATACTCGCCAGCGACACCCTCCAACCCAATGTCGGCATCGACTTCATTTTCTTCGATGGAGAGGATGACGGTGAGCCGGAAAATGCCCCTACACGCAATTCAAGCCAAGTATGGTGGTGCCTCGGGTCACAGCATTGGTCCAAAAACCCCCACAAACCAGGATATCAAGCTTACTATGGAATCTTGGTGGACTTGGTCGGTGCCAAGGGTGCCAGGTTCTACAAAGAGGGCTATTCGATGAAAAATGCAAAAAACATTGTCAACAAGGTGTGGAATTACGCCGCGGAATTGGGATATTCAGACTTCTTTGTGATGAGAGAGGCTCCAGAGATCATTGATGACCATGTTTTCGTAAATCGGGATGCAAAAATCCCCATGATCGACATCATCGAGTTTTCGCCCGATTTTGGTTTTGGGCGCTACCACCATACCCATATGGACAACATGGAAATCATCGACCGGAGGACATTGAGAGCAGTGGGACAAACAGTGCTTTTCACCGTCTATCAGGAAGAGTAACCATCATTTACTAACCACAACTACCATGAAAAAAGGCCACCAGGTAACGATGAAAGAGATCGCGAGGAAATTGGGGGTCTCCGTTTCCACCGTTTCCAGAGCACTCAAGGACTCCCCCGAACTGCATCCCGATACCAAAAAGAAAATCGTGGAAGCCGCCAAGGCCATGAATTACCAGTACAACCTCCTCGCCCAGAGTCTGCGCATCAGCCGAAGCAAGGTACTGGGAGTCATCGTGCCGGAGTTGACCTCGCATTTTTTCTCCAGCAATATCAGCGGTATTTCGGATACCGCCTACAGGCGGGGATACAACGTGATGATTTGCCAGTCCAACGAATCCTACGAACAGGAAAAAGCCAACGTCAAAACATTGGTTTCCTCGCAGGTAGATGGCCTGTTGATTTCCCTCAGTCGCGAGACCAAGTCCTATGAACACCTCCAAGAACTGTATGACCGGGAAATCCCTTTCATCATGTTTGACAGGGTGACGGAGGAAATACCCGTGTCCAAGGTGACTGTCGATGACGCCCATGGCGCCTATTTGGCGGTACACCATTTGTTGGAACAGGGCTGCAGGAAAATCGCCTACTTCTCGGGACCTGAAGATTTGTACATTTCCAAAAAACGGAAAGAAGGATACCTGGAGGCGCTCAAAGAATTTGGAATCCCGGAATCAGAAGCCAGAATTTACGTAACTGACCTTACCCCAGAGGGGAACCGGAAGATCAGTCTGCAAATGATAGCGGAGAAAGATCGCCCGGATGCGGTTTTTGCCATGATTGATCCCTTGGCGATAGACCTGATGACGGTTTTGAAGGAAAAAGGCGTCAAAATCCCGGATGAAATAGCGCTTGCCGGATTTACCAACAATCCAACCTCGGCCGTGGTCGATCCTTCCCTGACGACCATTTCCCAACCGGGTTACGAAATGGGGAAAATCGCAGCCAACCACCTACTCGACCAACTCGACGAGATCGTCTCTGACGAACCCCAATCATTTGTCCTCCAAACGACTTTGGTGGCAAGAGAATCGTCCAAGAAAAAACACTGATAATCCAGACCATGTCGCTTTCCCTTTCTTCTAAAAAATTTGGAAAAACCCCTTCAGGCGATGAAGTAACGCTGTTTACCCTCAGCCTTAACAAAAAAGTATCCCTGTCCGTCATGGATTACGGCGCCACTTGGACCCATCTTTTTATTCCAGATAGAAATGGGAAAATGGAAGACGTGTTGCTGGGATTTGATTCCATGAAAGGCTACACCGATCCGGAATACCTGGACAACTACTGTTATCTGGGTTCGACGGTCGGGAGAATCGCCGGAAGGATCGGCGGCAATAAATTTGAGTTGGATGGGAAAATATACCGCCTCCCACTCAATGCGGGCACTTCTCACCTGCACGGAGGCATACGGGGTTGGGACAGGAAGATGTGGTCCGTCGAACCTTTTGAGACAGATGATTCGGTGGGCATTACCTTCTACTACAAAAGCCCGGACGGGGAAGAAAACTATCCGGGAACAATCGATATTTGGGTCACCTACACCTTGGATGCAACGGGCTTGGTCGAGATCAAGTACAAGGCCATCTCAGACCAAAAAACAATCATCAACCCTACCAACCACGCTTACTTCAACCTCAGCGGCAAGTTTGACCAGTCGATCGAAGACCATGTTTTTTGGATAAATGCGGATTCGTTTTTGCCCATGGACGAAAACAGCATCCCAACTGGAGCACTTTTCCCGGTTGACGGAAGCGCATTTGATTTTCGTACCCCTACCCGATTGTCGAAAAATCTCGGATTGCACGACCCGCAATTGGAGGTTGCAGGTGGAATCGATCACTGCTTCGTCCTCAACCAGTCGGAAGATTGTGCGATCCTGTACCATGAGGGAAGCGGTCGGGAACTGATCCTTTCGACCACGGAACCAGGACTGCAGGTCTACACTTCCAATTACATGAATGCTTCCTTCACAGGAAAGCACGGCATTCGTCCCGGGAAAAGGGTGGCGATCTGCCTGGAAACGCAGCATTACCCTGACTCCATCAACCAGCCCGATTTCCCAAGTGTTGTTTTGATGCCAGGAGAGATTTTTGACTCAAGGACACAATTCAGATTCAGGGCAGAATGATCGCCGTACATATCCAGCAACTTTTCAGGGAAATCTTTGAAAAAGAACCCCTTCTTGTCTATTCCCCCGGCCGAATCAACCTCATCGGCGAACACACCGACTACAACAACGGTTTCGTCATGCCAGCCGCTATTGACAAGAAAATGATGGTGGCCATCGCCGCCAACGATAGCGATCAAGCCCGTATCTACTCATCGGATTTCAAAGAAGAATTTGCATTTGACCTGAAAAGCTTTGGCCCGAAAAAAGGCCACTGGTCAACCTATATCATGGGCATCACCGCCCAAATCAAGCAGGCGGGCTATCCCGTCCGGGGCTTCGACATGGTTTTTGGCGGAGATATCCCGGTCGGCGCCGGACTTTCTTCTTCCGCAGCTTTGGAATGCGCTTCTGGTTTCGCGATCTCAGCGCTTTTTGGATTCAATATTCCACCCATTTCGCTGGTGCATTATGCCCAAAAAGCCGAACATGTCTTTGCGGGAGTTCAGTGCGGCATCATGGACCAATTTGCATCCGTGATGGGGAAAAAGAACCACGTCATCCGCCTGGATTGCCAAAACCTGTCCTACGAATACTTTCCACTGGACTTGGGTGAATACCAAATCCTCCTCATCGACACCCAAGTAAAGCACTCCTTGGCTGATTCGGCCTATAACCGACGCAGGAATGAATGTGCCGAAGTGGTGTTGATTGCCCAGCAAAATATTCCTGCGGTGAAATCACTCAGGGATCTGCGCTTGAAAGATTTGGAAGCTGTTAAGCCTTTCTTAGACGAGGAAGTTTACAGGCGGGGCGATTATGTCATCGAGGAAAACAACCGGGTCTTGGAAGCAAGCGAAGCCCTGCAGGCAAATGACTTGAAGAAATTCGGGAAATTGATGTATGCCTCCCATGATGGATTGAGCAAGAAGTATGATGTCAGCTGTGCCGAGCTCGATTTCTTGGTGGATTTCACCAAACCCTTGGACTACGTACTCGGCAGCAGGATGATGGGAGGCGGATTTGGCGGCTGTACAATCAATCTGGTCAAGACAAGCCAAACAGAAACCCTTCAAACACGGATTGCAGAAACCTACTTTCGGAAATTTGGCACTAGCCCAAAATTCTATGCGGTGAAAGCCGAAAATGGCACTGGATTGCTCAATCCTTAGCCCTCCCCTCCTCGGTGTAGTGTAAACTTTCGTTGATGGCTGGATGGAATTTCTGATTCCACCCATTTATAAGTCCATCCGCGACATATGTCGGGATGAAATTGGAATTTACTACCAAGTTCCCCATCGGAATATTGATTATCATGCGAATTACATCCCGACAGCGGTACTGGATCGAAATTTATAGAAAAGGGCAGTTTCAAACTACCCCTAGCGCCTTCGCTAAATCACATGTACATGATGAATTTAGTAAAGTTATAACTTGACTTTACAAGGCTACTTGTAAAGCAATACCTTCACTATAATGGAATCGATTTATCTCCTCTAGACGTAGTAAAAAACCTTCGGTGGTGGAGCAGATCGTTGTTACTGATCATATGATTGCATAATTTTCTAGGTCGACGATTTTGTCAAAACGGCAATTTGAGACCTGATTTTCTTCAAACAATTGCTTAACTTCTTCGACTACATAAATAAGAGATGTTCCGGCGGGATGGAAGAAATGACTTCCGTCCCATGTACTTGGATCGAAATATAAACCTACGTATGCTTCATACGGATCTGCCCAAGGCACTCTCGGTGGCATAATCTTTTTGATGCTCTTTTCGTTTATGATGGGACCAACTTCACATACCACCGACAGGAGTCGATAGCCGTCGACCACCTGTTTCTTTTTGTCTTCAAGGATTATTGGCCTGAGCGAAAACCCTATATACCTTGAAACTTGAAGGATTGAACATACTCTTTCGGAAACAAGGTAAACTCCTGAATAACCTGTGGCTATAAAATCGTAAAACTTACTTCCCTGCAACCAACAAAAATCAACTTTAACACCATCGTCCTCAGTACCAAAAAGGAATTCCTTCGTCAGTAGTTCATTCGAATTTTGAGCTCTAAATGCACCCCTCCTGTCACCGTCGGACAAAAGGAATATTTTGGCAAAGTCAATCATCTGTTCAATATATTTTTAATTGTTGAAGGGTTTTTTGCGAAAAGTTAAATACTTCTTGCGGCGAAATTCGGCACTAGCCCAAAACTCTATGCCGTGAAAGCCGAAAATGACACCGGATTGCTCAATCCTTAGCCCTCCGATCTTTCATAAAGCTTCAATTCGCTCGCTTCCTTTTCCAACTTCAGATTGCTTCGAAACCGGAATCCCAGCTTCTCGAGCAGTTGAATCGAGGCAATATTGTGGGGCAAGGTCGTAGCCAAAATCCTCTCGAGGCCCAATTCCCGCTCGGCATAGTCCAAAACCCCAGAAGCAGCCTCAAATCCATAGCCCATTTTTTGAAACTCAGGCAAAAAGGCAAATCCCAAATCCGGCGCATCCAAGTAATCCCGCTTCAAAAGTCCACAAAGCCCGATGGAAGTCCCCGTTTTTGCTAAAACAACGACCCAAAGCCCAAAACCATGTTGTGCATAGCTGCGCAAAGGTCCCTCCTGGATATACCTTTTCGCGGTCTCCAAATCACGGACGCCCCTATCCCCAATGTACGCCAGCCAACCTGGACTCAAATGGAGCGCAAGGACAAATTCCGCATCCGATTCGATTACAGGTCGGATTTGCAGCCGTTGGGTTGTTATGCGGAAATTCGGATTCATCATGGTTCATGAACAGATTGAAGGATTTTCCCGACCTCAAATTGTAGGATCGGGACCACTTTTTTCTCAAACCAAGGATTGTTTTTCTGCCAACGCTTGTTCCTCGGCGAGGGATGGACCAAGGGAATAAACCTTGGTAAATAGCTCTCAAACGCCCTCACCGTCTCCGTGAGGCTTCCCTTGCGCACATTTCCCAAATAGTACTTTTGGGCATACTGACCAATCAGGAGTGTCAATTGTAGATTGGGCATCAGCTCCAATAGCTTCGCGTGCCAAGTCGGCGCACATTCCGGTCGCGGCGGCAGGTCGCCTCCCTTTCCCTTGCCGGGATAGCAGAAACCCATCGGCACGATTCCGAAAATACTTGGATCGTAAAACGTATCCCGATCCACGCAAAGCCATCTCCGCAGTTGGTCGCCGCTAGGGTCATTCCAAGGAATTCCCGTCGCATGGACCTTGGTGCCCGGTGCCTGGCCTACCACCAGGATTTTTGCTTCAGGATGCACCACGAACACAGGCTTTGGACCGAGTGGCAAAAATCCGGCACAAATCCGACAGGCTTTTACCTCATTTATCAAGGGATGTTGAAAAGAAGTCACTGTCATTGCAACGCAGAGTATACTTCGAATTTAGCCACAATTCTACGCTTCCAAATGAGGTATTGCCTCTATTGTCCCGAAAATTCACTGTCAAATATTTTAGATGCGTCTTTTAACAACAAAAAGATTGTAATTTACTACTGTCATCGATGCTTCACCCAAACAAACGACTATGACCCAATATGCGCTGGTCACGGGAGCGAGAAAAGGCTTAGGAAAAGCCTTTGCGATCGAGCTTTCAAAACGAAAAATCAATACCATCCTGGTCGGCAGCCCAAACAAGGAATTGGGGGCACTTTGTGAGAAACTGAAGAAAAAATACAAGGTCGACAGTATTCCCTACGAAACGGATTTGTCAGTATATGAAAATGTCGTCGATCTTTCGGCTTGGGCAAACGAACGCTACAACGTGTATATGTTGATCAATAACGTCGGAACCGGGGGGACAAAAAAGATGATCGATGCCCCAGCCGAATACATCAACAGAATCCTGAAGCTGAATATCATAACTACCTCGGTCCTAACCCATCAGCTCTTGCCAAATCTACTGAAGCAACCAAAGGGCTATATTTTGAACATTGCAAGCCTGGCCTCTTACCTACCCATCGGCTTCAAAACAGTCTATCCCGCATCCAAATCGTTCATTTATTCATTCTCCAGAGGACTCAACGAAGAACTGAAGGGGACCAATGTTTTTGTAAGCGTAGTGACACCCGGACCGATAAGCACCAATGGCGACATCATGAAAAGGACGGAAAAAGGATATTTTGGAAAATTTCTCATCCTTACACCTGAATATGTAGCCAAGAAATGCATCGATAACCTGCTCAGGAGAAAGGCGGAAATCATTTTGAATCCGGTAACATGGTTTCTGATCAAGGTGTTACCAATTTGGATTGAGACGCCGTTGATGACCAAAATCGCCAAAAAAGAACTCAGCTGACATTTGTATGGAAAAGGTCTTTGTAACTGGCGCGGGAGGCTTTTTGGGAATAAACCTTGTCCGTGAATTGGTCAAGGAAAGTTATCAGATCAAAGCCCTGGTCCGGAAAATAGAGAACTACAAGGGTATTGTGCACCCGGGAATACAGCTCGTCGAGGGAGACGGGATGGACTTTCCGCACAACCTATTGGCAGACTGCGCATACGTCATTCATGTAGCCGGTGTTACCACACCCAATTTATCTTTTGCTGATTACCACAAAGGGAATGTCGAAACCACGATGAATGTTTTGCATGCCGCGCTTGAAAACAACGTGAAAAGATTTGTATTTGTCAGCACTGCAAACACAATTGGCTATGCTGACGATAATGGACCAGGTAGTGAAGACCGTCCTATGCGTCAGCCGTATGACAAAAGCTCTTATGCGATGAGTAAATTGAAGGCAGAAGAATACCTAATGCAATTTTGTGACCGTATCGAAGTAGTCATCGCCAATCCAACCTTTATGATTGGTGCCTACGATTTCAAACCGACATCTGGTCGGATTATTCTCAACGGCCTTGACAAGAATATAATCTTCCACCCTCCGGGCGGGAAAAACTTTGTACATGTCGAAGATGTAGCGAGAGGGCTCGTCCGATGTTTGCGATTTGGAAAAAACGGTGAGAAATACCTGCTCGCTGGCGAAAACCTGTCATTTCGGGATTTCTACAAGAAGCTTTGCGATCTAACCAGGACAAATCCGGTGCTGGTAGAAATACCCAAGATCCTTCTTTCATTTTTTGGTTTTGTAGCGGATCTGCTAACACGTCTGAATTTCAAAACAATATTGAGTAGTACAGGCATCCGGGCCTTCACCATATTCAATTTTTATTCAAACCAAAAATCGATCAGGGAATTGAAGATGCATTATCAACCCATAGAAAAAGCCATCGCGGATGCTGTTGAATTTTTCGGATCTTATCGACCAAAATCCTGAACCCATATACTTTCTGGAATTGACCGCACCCATTTCAGTTGTTTGGGGAAAAAATAATTATCCAGTGAAAACTTGGAAAATCAATCAAACCAGCCATTCCAAAGAATTTAACCTTGGAAAAGCTGGCCTGAAAAACCCGATCAAGCAGGATTGCTCGGTCTGACTTCAATTTTGCTGGGTAGCGTACGGGGATGCATCTGCATCAGGTCAACCACGATTTGGCCGATATCTTCGATTTGGATCTTCCAGGCATCTTTCTCGGAGGGTTGATGGTTGTTGAAATACGTCGCGACCGAACCTGGCATGATGGTCGTAGCCCGGATACCATGCTGCCGCAGGTCGAGCATCGCGGCCTGGGTAAATCCCGTCACGCCAAACTTGCTCGCATTGTATGCCGAGCCGTTGGCAAAGAAGTTAGTCCCCGCCAAGGAAGAAATTGTGATGAAAAAGCCCTTGGACTCCTTCAGCGCATCGAGTCCCGCCTTCAGACTGAAAAACACACCCGTCAAGTTAGTATCGATGGTTTCCTGCCATTGGGCCAAGGTCAACTGGTCTATCGGGGCAAAGAATCCTACGCCCGCATTTGCAACCAAAAGATCCAGCTTTCCCCATTTTTCCATCACTGCTGCCACAGCCGCCACCTGGGAGTCGTAAGAGCGCACATCTGCCTCAATTCCGATGGCCTTCCCCTTCCCGATTTTATTCAGCTGCTCCGCGGCTTCCTGCACACTTCTTTTGGAGCGACCTGTGATGGCCACATACATGCCTTCCGTTACCAAGGCCGCAGCAATGCCAAAGCCTATTCCCTTGCTGCCGCCAGTGATCAGTGCAGTTTTGTTTTCCAAATTTTGTCTCATATTCATGGGTGTTTTTTGGTTCCAAATACTAAACCTCTCCATCCAAGGCTAGGTTCACCGGGGATAAAAAAATACCGCCATGGAACCTAAATCCCATGGCGGCGGTCATCGCGATTATTCTACGCTAAATGAGAGCCAATGCCTTTCGCAGGTCCTCCTTCAAATCATCCACATCCTCAATGCCGACACTGAGACGGATCAGGGAATCCACCAAGCCCACTTTTTCACGTTCTGACTTGGGAATGCTCGCATGGGTCATGGTTGCCGGATGGCCACAAAGTGACTCTACGCCACCAAGGGACTCGGCCAACGAGAAGTAGTGCAGGTTTTCCATCACTTTGAGCGCGTCATCGAGTTTGTAGCCCTTGATGACAAAGGAAATCATACCGCCAAATCCACGCATCTGCTTCTTGGCGACGGCATGATTGGGGTGGTCTTCAAATCCCGGCCAATAGACCTTTTCCACCTTGGGATGGTTGCGGAGAAAATGGGCAATCGAGGCGCCGTTTTGGCAATGACGCTCCATTCTCAAGTGCAAGGTCTTGATACCCCGCAGCACCAAAAAGCAATCCTGCGGACCGGGCACTGCACCACAGGCATTTTGGATAAAGGCCAGTTGCTGTGCTAGCGCTTCATCGTTGACAATCAACGCGCCCATCACCGTATCCGAATGTCCGCCGAGGTATTTGGTCACGGAATGCATGACGATGTCTGCGCCCAGGTCTAGTGGATTTTGGAGAAATGGCGTGGCAAAGGTATTGTCTACCGCAAAAAGCACCCCATGCTGCTTCGCGATCTTGGCAATCTCGGCGATGTCCACGATGTTCATCATCGGGTTTGTCGGAGTCTCTGCCCAAATCAGCTTCGTGTTGGCATTGATGTAATCGGCCATGGAAGCCGGATTTTCCATGGGAATGAAATGGAATTTGATCCCGTATTTTTCAAAAACCTTGGTGAAAATCCGGTAAGTGCCGCCGTAGAGGTCGTTGGTGCTGATGACTTCATCGCCGGGCTTCAACAACTTGATAACCGCGTCAATGGCACCAAGTCCCGAAGAAAAGCAAAGTCCAAACTTGCCGTTTTCGAGGGCAGCGAGGTTCTTCTGCAGCGCATCCCTTGTTGGGTTTTGGGTTCTTGCGTATTCATAGCCCTTGTGGACGCCCGGAGAGGCTTGCACGTAGGTGGAAGTCTGGAAAATAGGCGTCATGATGGCCCCGGTACTTGGGTCCGGCTCGACACCGGCGTGGATAGCTTTGGTTCCGAATTTCATAAATCTGTCAGTCAATATCTTTGGGTTTAATTCCGAAGTTTTGGTTTCCTTTGCGCTTCAGGTGCCCAAAGATGGAAAAAAAGGCAGGCTTTTTCAAGGAACTCCAAGCGAGCTTCCGAATGCATCCCATGCTGGCAGTTGCCTTGGCTTGGGTAGCGGTGATGCCCTCAGTCGGTACCCTGCTGAGCTTGTCCGTAGTAGCCAAAAACCCCACGGCACTTCACCAACTTGAATTTCATTCCTTTGGCTTCCAATTGGCCTACCTGCTTGTGGGTATTTTAGCGATGGGCTTAGCGCTGTTGCCGACAACCTTTTTTGCAGCGGTTTCGGGGTTTTTATTTGGTTGGGAAGCGTTTGGATGGCTCTTTGCAGCCTACAACTTGGCCGCACTGCTTGGCTATGCTTGGGGCGGGAAACTCGGCGGCAACAGCTTGGATATCCTGTTGTCAAAGTATCCAAAGGCCCACCAGCTCCTGGAAAAGCAGGAAAAAATGGGCGAATTGGTGTTTTTCGGCAGACTAAGCCCAATTTTGCCATTTGCCGTTTCCAACTTGTTTTTTGCGCTCTTGGGCACGGGTTGGAGAAAGCTGCTTGTTTTTGGAAGCCTGGGGATGCTGCCAAGGACTTTGCTGGTGTTTTGGTCCGGCACCTTGGCCAAAGACCTCTACGCCGCCATCGAACAAGAAGGCATTTCCGGAAAGGGATGGATCTTTTTGGGGCTTTTGCTGGTCAGTGTATGGGGGATTTGGAGGGTCGTCGTGAAGAAATAAATTTGGCGGAGCATTTTTTCCTTGGTTCAGCAAAATCTCCTATTTTTATAATTATTCAACCTGATTTACTGCCAATGAAAAAGGCACTTTTGCTTTTACTTCTACTCCCATTATTTGGATTTTCTCAATCAAGACCGAATTCCGATATCATCCAAATTGTGATACAAAACCGACTTGAAAAATTCTCCGAAACTGAGGAGTTGCCAAACTCTATCGTGATGTTAAACGGATTGACCAACAAGAGCCGGGAACTTGCGGTAAATGGGCTATGTCTTTCGCTCAACCGTTTAGACCAAATAGGTAAGAATATGAAAAAACCATCACTCCTGAAGACGGAAGAGATGCTATCCTTAATTATTAAACTATGTAAATCCATTCATGGAGGTGAATCACTTGACGTGGAGGGGTACAATACATTACCCGGCTTGTCTGTCATCAAGAAGGATAAAATCGAAATTTTATTCAATTCAAATGATGCCAACAAAATCGATGCTGCTTGGAATACCTTTTACAAGATTTATCCTGAAGGTTTAGGTTTCATGGAGTTTTCGAATGTTGTTTATTCTAAAAATTGGTCCCTGGTGTATGTAACCCACCGCCATAAACCGATTGGCGGAATCGGCTATGTCGCGATTTTAAAAAAGACCGAAAATGGATATGTGGTGGAAGACGCTTTCAACTTGTGGATGTACTGATTTGATAAATCACCTGTATTGAATGATTTTATCCGAGATACATATGAATAAAACGATCTATATGTGTTTTTTAATAGTCATTGGGTTTTCTTGCACTCCTGAGATTCATTTATCGCGGGTCACCCAGATTCAGCCTTCTGTTGATGAGAGCAAACAACTGTATCCAGATTTTGAAAAGCACATAGAGTTAAGGTTTCGTGATTTAAAAGGACTTGAAAAATCACTGAAAAAGGCCGTGAGGAAAAATCAAAATGACTACACCATTATACTTACCCCCAAAAATCTCCCAAACTACTTTCGGCAATACATCGCTTATGTGGATACAACCGGGAATAAACAGTGTTGGATTATCGGCTCCTGTCGTTTTCATGAAGACCTTAGAGAGTCGTGTTCTGGTGAATTTGAATCGGTACCATTTGATTGGAAAAATCTGATTCATGAAGTAGACGATGGTGGTGATTGCTATTGGAGGTTTTGGATCAACAGGGAAACCAAGGAATACCATTTACTCGCAAATGGAGGATGACTTTTTTCCTACTTTGTAAAATTTGAAAAGGAGGCGGGACTTGGTGTATTCATTTAGAAATATGGGTGATTGGTAACATGGAAAATCAAGGTTTGCCCAGTTTGGCTTTGGAGTCCCTTTAGGGACAAAATATGGGTAGGAAGGGATCGATTGTATCGGGTTTTCGTGCCTTTAGGTACGGAATATATTTTGTACCTAAAGGCACAAAAATCTAGCAAGCACCGATTTATGCTACCTACACTATGTCCCTAAAGGGACGTGGGGCACAAGTGGAATTTGATCATTGTGGTATTTAATTTTAAGACAAATTATTTTAGAATGTAAGGTTTCGGATCTCTAATTATTCACTTTCTAAAAAGCGATCGGAATTAAAATCATAATTGAAGAAATCACAATTTTGGATAAAAGTTTCAATCATAGCTGAAACTCTCCCTTAAATCGAACAAAGTTTCAATCATATTTGAAACTTTCGCGATTATTCACGCTTTACGCTACCGGGAAAATTCCCCGCAAATGGAGCATCATCAAATCCCCAAACCATAATTCCCCCCTTTCCGAAACTTCGTCAGGTCAAATGGAGGCATCCCGCGCTCGGCGAAATGAGTCTTTCTCGCATGCCTGAAAAGTTGCTGGATCATATCCGCCAAGACTCCCTCCCCTTTCATCCTCCTGCCAAATTGGGAATCCTTGACATCCCCACCATGCAGCTCGGATATCTGGTTCATCACCTTTTGGAAACGGTCCGGAAAGTTTTTTCGCAGCCAATCCTCAAAAATCTCACGGATGCTGCCGTTCAGCCTTACCACGGTCATGCCGGCAGTCAAGGCACCATGGTCGGCGGCAGCCTTTAGCACAGCGGGGATTTCGTGGTGGTTGAGCCCGGGAATAATGGGCGCATTCATCACAGCGACAGGTATCCCTGCTTGCGAAAGGGCTTCTATGGTTTTGAGGCGTTTGTCTGCACTGGCAGTGCGGGGTTCCATTTTCCTGCGGAGGTTTTCATCCAAAGTCGTGACCGAGATGTAGACATGGACCAAGTTCTCCCTGGCCAAATCCTGCAAAATATCCAAATCCCGGAGGATCAGGCTGTTTTTGGTGATCATTCCCACAGGATGACGGTACTTCCAAAAGACCTTAAGGAGTCCCCGGGTGATGCCCATCTCCTTTTCCAAAGGCTGATAGCAGTCGGTGTTTCCCGATAGAGAAATCGGCGCGGGCCGCCAACTCGGGCTCAGCAACTGCTTTTCCAACAATTGTGGTGCAGTGGGCTTGGCCATCAGCTTGGTCTCAAAATCCAGCCCAGCCGTGTAGCCATAGTATTCGTGGCTATTCCGCGCGTAGCAGTAGATGCAGCCATGCTCGCAGCCTTGGTAGGGATTGAGTGAAAAACTCAGCCCGATATCGGGGCTTTTTACCGGATTGACGACGGTCTTGGGATGCTCGATGCGTACCTCGGTTTTGGGCGACACGATCAGCGGTTCATCCAGACCCTCCACATGTTCCGCCACGACCCGGTTTTCCAAAAACCGGTTGCCCGTCTGTATTTGTGAACCCCTTCCCTTAAAATATCCCTCTTCCATGTCTGAAATCGTGTCAAAACCGATTTTTCTATACTACTGCATCAGCATCAAATTCCAAAACCCAAAAACCTTCAAATCAGACAATTGTCTTCACAATCTGTTTCCAGCATCAGACTTCATTTGATCATGTTTAACTTTTTTTGATAAATATTTATTGTTTTTCAATAAATACTTGTTGATATTTGAGCAATCAAAAAACATATCACTATGGAATGGAAGAAAAAATGGGAAACACAACCCGGACTTATGTTGATCACGGTCGTGATTTGGTCGGTATTTATCGGTCTTTGTATTGAGACAGGAGCCATCTTATTCAATTTTGTCTACAGTCTCTTTAGGCCAATCGCGGCGCATAACCTCTACCAAGGCCTTGACCTCTCTGCACTGATGGCGCAGGACAAATGGCACTACTCAGGCGTACTGTCGATCATCGTGTACACAAATGCACTGAAGGCTTACATGTTTTTCCTGATGATCAGGATATTTCTCAAAATCAACCTGATGCACCCGTTCAGTGAGCAGGTTTCCGAACTGATCTCCCAGATCAGTCAAATCTCGATCCAGATTGCGGTCGTGATCATCTTCAACGGTGCCTACATCAAATGGCTTGCAAAACGTGGATTTGAACTTCCTGATTTGGGAAGCTTCACCGGCGGTGCGTTCGAATACATCTTGATGGGCATCATCATCTATGCCATCTCCAAAGTCTTCAAAAGAGGCTTGGAAATCCAATCTGAAAACGAACTAACCATCTGAGCCATGTCGATCATCGTAAATCTGGACGTCATGATGGCCAAGCGAAAAATGTCGCTGAACGAGCTGTCCGAGAAGGTGGACATAACACTTTCCAATCTCTCGATCCTGAAGACGGGCAAAGCCAAGGCAATCCGATTCAGCACCTTGGAATCCATCTGCAAGGCTTTGGATTGCCAGCCGGCGGATATTTTGGAATACAAGGAGGATTGAGTGGGCTTGTCGGTCTTTGGAAAAATCTCCAAAATCATGGGAATCTTTAAGCCCTGCAATGGGTTTTGAGATATCTTTG
Source organism: Mariniradius sediminis (assembly GCF_021491425.1). Lineage (NCBI taxonomy): Bacteria > Pseudomonadati > Bacteroidota > Cytophagia > Cytophagales > Cyclobacteriaceae > Mariniradius > Mariniradius sediminis. The sequence continues at coordinate 255,016 of NZ_JAKEVZ010000002.1, forward strand.
AAGCCAAATCAGTCGAAATGAAAAAATCAGAAATCAAGTTTGTAATCGAATTGGATGATAAAAATCTTCCAAAAAACATACAATGGGACGCTTCCGACAAAGAAGAGGACGGCTTGGAAAGCTCCAAAAGTATCAGTCTCAACGTTTGGGACAATCTCAACCAAAGCACGCTGAGGATTGACCTTTGGACCGATGACATGTCCGTGGTGGAGATGAAGCGATTCTATATCGATATCATCGGCGGCATGGCGCAGACCATCCTCAACAGTACGGGCGACGAGTACATGTCCGAGGAAATGAAGGACCTTTGCGACCGCATGGTCAAACACCTCAACGAAGAGACCAAAAACGCACAGAAATAAGCCCCAACCCCGCTTCGGCGGGGTTTCGTGTTTTTTGCCAAACAAGGTTACCCTCCATAGGATTTTACCAAGACTTGGCATTTTTCATTTTTTCCGGCCCGGACAACCGCAGATTTTCCCTTGACAATGAGTCGGTTTCGGTTTTGGGCACATTTAGGCGGATTTTTTGATAAAAATATTTTTTTGCCAATGATATTGATAATTAGTATTTTAATCTAAATTTCCCCCAATTCAACAATTGAAATTGTGCAAAAAGCTTATTTCTAACAATTAACCCAATATACCTTATGCAAAAATTTACTGAAAATGTATGGCGCGTGATTACGATCATGCTCGTCGTAGTTTCCCTCAGTACCACCGCGGTGTACGCCCAAACGACAACTGTGTCGGGAACCGTAACCGAGGAGAGGACAAAAGAAACCCTTGTTGGTGTCAACATTGTGGTGAAAGGCAAAGTAGTAGGTACGATCACCGACCTCAACGGTAACTTCACCCTGCGCGTCAACCAAGCACCTCCGATGACATTGATCTTTTCGATGGTGGGATTTTCCAGCAAGGAAGTCGAAATCACCGAAGAAAATGTGAGTGGGCTCAAAGTGTCCTTGACTGAGACATCCATCCTGGGTCAGGAAATCGTGGTGTCGGCTTCCCGCGTGGAGGAATCAGTCCTCCAATCACCCGTGACCGTGGAAAAAATGGACATCATCTCCATCCGAGAGGCTCCACAAGCCAGCTTCTATGACGGCTTGATCAACCTGAAGGGTGTGGAAATGAGCACACAATCGCTCACTTTCAAATCATTCAACACAAGGGGCTTCAATGCAAACGGCAACGTCCGGACGGTCCAAATGATTGACGGTATGGACAACCAAGCCCCCGGCTTGAACTTCTCCGTTGGTAACATCGTCGGTATTTCAGAACTCGATCTCGAGAGTTTGGAACTACTTCCCGGTGCTGCTTCCGCCCTCTACGGTCCCAACGCCATCAACGGTATCCTGTTGATGAACAGCAAGAACCCATTCCAATACCAAGGCTTCTCAGCGCAAATCAAGACGGGTATCATGGACGAAGGATCAAGAATCCCAAATCCAACCACCGGTTTCTATGACTTTGCCGCCAGATATGCGACCGCATTCAGCGACCGTGTAGCCTTGAAAGTCAACGTCAACTACCTCCGCGCAGATGACTGGCAGGCAAACGACTTCAGAGACCAATCTCTCCTAAACGGCTCAACAATCGAAGGAGGAACCAGAACCAATAATCCCGGCTTCAACGGTGTAAACGTCTATGGTGACGAATCTTCCCAAGATATGCAAGCAGTAGGAAGGGGTTTGGTAAATGCAGGTTTGATTCCAGCTGCAGCCTTGGGTCTGCTTCCTCAAAATACCTTTGTTTCAAGAACAGGATACAACGAGCGTGATTTGGCAGACTATGGTACCAAATCACTCAAACTGAATGCTGCCCTGCACTGGAGGATCACCGATAAGACTGAAGCCATTCTCCAGGCAAACCAAGGCTTTGGAACGACAGTCTACACAGGTGCAGACCGCTATTCTATTGCCAACTTCAGGATGGGACAATACAAGGCCGAATTGAGAGGCGCAAATTGGTTCCTGAGAGCCTACACTACCCAAGAGCGTTCCGGGGATGCCTTTGCTGTCGGTATCGCCGCCAATGCGATCAACGAGACTTGGAAACCGAGTGAGCAATGGTATGGTCAATACGTCGGTGCCTTCGTCCAAGCCAAACTTCAAGGCGCACAGGACGCACAGGCCCACGGCATTGCAAGGGGCGTAGCCGACACAGGCCGATTGGTTCCGGGTACGCCTGAATTCCAACAAGCTTTGGCAGCAACTACAGGAAGACCCATTCCAGGTCAATTCCAAACTCCACCACGACAAATCGGGTCCAAGTTTGTGGACAAAACCAACCTGTACCATTTCGAAGGTTCCTACACTTTCAAGGATTTCACTTGGGCAGATGTGGTCGTCGGTGCCAACTATAGAATTTACTCTTTGAATTCAGAAGGTACACTTTTCGCCTTGGATGATGATGGCAATGAATTCAGTATCAGAGAATACGGTGGGTACGCGCAGGCATCCAAACGCTTGTTGAATGATAATTTGAAATTGACTGGCTCGGTACGTTATGACAAGAACGAGAACTTTGCTGGACAGTGGTCTCCAAGGGTATCGGCGGTGTACACCGCAGGACAGCATAACTTCCGTGCATCTTACCAGACCGGCTTCCGTATCCCAACCACCCAAGACCAATTCATTGATTTGGTAACACCACAGGCAAGGTTGATAGGTGGATTGCCTTTGTTCAGGGATAGGTATAACTTCGGAAGCAATCCCGTTTACAGCTTGGCCACCGTTCAGGCATTTGGTGCTGAAGTCACAAGAAAAAGTGCAGACCCAGCATTCCAGCAGAAAGTCTTTAATGAAAGGGTACTTCCTTTGATTCAAGCCGGTGTCATTCCAAATAACCCGACAGCCATACAAGCCGCGATGAACCAACTTGTGCCTTTGACCGCAGCTGAAGAAAGCCAAAATTTGAAAACACCTTTCCAACCAACAGAATTCAAACCTGAAATCGTAAGGTCTTATGAAATTGGCTACAAGTCCTTGATTGCCAACAACAAACTCTTGATCGATGGTTACTACTACTACAATAGGTTCGAGAACTTCATCGGCGGTCAGGTATTGATTCAAGATGGTGCCCCGAATCCACAGAATCCGGCTTCAGCAGCAGGAATCAACCTACTTGTGGGTCCTAGAAACATTTTCTCCATGCCAGTCAACAGGCCTGAAATTATCAAATCCTACGGTTGGGCATTGGGTCTGGACTACCAGTTGCCAAAAGGCTATACCATCGGCGGTAACGTTTCATTCAACAAACTCGACAACATCGACGAACTCGACGGATTCCAACCTTCCTTCAACACGCCTGAATACAGAACCGTCCTCAACTTTGCCAATAGGCAGTTGACCAGAAACTTCGGCTTCGGCGTGTCTTGGAGATGGCAGGATGAGTTTGTATGGCAGTCTTCCTTCGTAGGCCCAGCTGTGTCTACCGCGGGACTTTCCGTGATGCCTGCATTCAACATCTTCGATGCACAGGTTTCCTACAAAGTCCGCTCCATCAAATCCATCATCAAAGTGGGTGGCAACAACCTCTTTAACAGCGGCTACCGTCAGGCTTGGGGTAACCCAACCGTCGGAACCATGTATTTTGTTTCGATCACTTTTGATCAATTCATGAATTAACCTTTTCACCAATTATGCCAAAAAAGCCGCTCCGTTAGGGGTGGCTTTTTTTGTTTTGTATGTTGGAAGGTTGAAAGGATGGAAAGTTATTGGGTTATTGGGTTGAAAAGTAGGAAGGATATTGGGTAACATTCGTCACAATGCCTGAGCGCATTTTTCCTGAATTTTGTCAGCAATTCCGCTGCTTAAAGGTAAGTGCCGGGATTTTTGTAACTTAATTGATCTTAACCAATGAATACCGCTTTGACAAAAAAGCTAAAAGCATATCTCCCCATCACGGAATGGCTTCCCAACTACAAGAAGTCAGATCTTCAAGGTGACATATCGGCCGGGCTGACAGTTGGCATTATGCTGATTCCCCAAGGCATGGCCTATGCCATGCTCGCAGGCCTCGAACCCATCCACGGCCTGTATGCGGTGACTGTGCCCTTGTTGCTGTATGCCATTTTCGGAACCTCCAGACAATTGGCCGTCGGGCCGGTGGCGATGGTATCCTTGCTGACCGCAGCAGGAATCGCCAGCCTAAATCCTGCATCGCCCGAGCAATACCTGCTCTACGCACTCACATTGGCCTTTCTGGTAGGATTGATTCAATTTGGGATGGGCCTATTCAGATTGGGTTTCGTCGTGAACTTCCTCTCCCACCCGGTCATCAATGGCTTCACCTCAGCGGCTGCGATCATCATCGGATTGAGCCAGGTGAAGCACCTGCTGCGCATCAACCTGCCTAACTCAGAACACGTGCAGGAAATGATTCTGGCCATTTTTCAAAACATCGGGGACATCCATTGGATCACGTTTGGTATTGGGGTGATCGGGATCATCATCATCAAATACGGCAAGAAAATCCATAAAAGCTTCCCAGCGCCGCTCGCTGCTGTGATTGTAGGAATCGCCCTTGTAACGGGTTTTAACCTCACGGAACAAGGGGTAAAAATCGTCGGTGACGTACCCGGAGGCCTCCCATCGTTGACCTCCCCCTCATTCGATTTGGAAAGTTGGAAGACATTGATACCAATAGCATTGACCATTTCACTGGTCGGATTTGCCGAAAGCTTTGCTGTCGCAAAAACCATCCAAGCCAAACATAAAAACTACCGACTTGATCCCAATCAGGAGCTCATCGGCTTGGGCGTTGCCAACTTTGGGGCTGCCCACTTTGGAGGATACCCTGTCACGGGAGGATTTTCTCGGACTGCCGTCAACGACAATGCAGGGGCACGTACCACCTTGGCTTCGATCATCAGTGCACTTTTGATCGTGTTGACCTTACTTTTCTTCACCGGGTTGTTCTACAATCTACCAAGTGCGATCTTGGCAGCGGTGGTGCTCGTGGCCGTGTCGGGTTTGATTGATTTCAAGGAACCCGTACATCTTTGGCACAAGGATAAAGCCGATTTCGGAATGTTGATAGCCACCTTCTTGATTACCCTCACACTGGGAATCGAAACGGGAATCATTTCCGGTATGGTACTATCACTTTTGGTGGTAATCTACAAAGCCTCAAGGCCGCATATCGCCCAATTGGGCAGGGTTCCGGGCACCAATATCTTCCGGAACGTCAGCAGATTCAAAAACCTGGAAATCCGCGAAGACCTGCTCATGGTCAGGATCGACGGCCCCATTTACTTTGCCAACGTGGAATTCATCAAAGACCGCATCGACCATTGGTTGGAGGAGAAAAACGGCAAGACCAAAATGCTGGTCTTCAACATGGAGAGCGTCACCAACATAGACAGTACCGGTGCCCATGAACTCAACGAATGGATCACTTACTGGCGAAAAACGGGAATCGACGTCAGCATGACCAGCATCAAGGGACCAGTCCGAGACGTACTCAGCCGTTGGTCTTTGCTGGAATTCGTCGGACCTGACCATATATTCATCGACGACATTTCGGCCCTATCAGCCTATGACCATGTCATCGACGAAGACGCCTTGGGAAAATATTCAACCTATGCCACCCAAACCAATCCAAAGTAATGTGCCGCACAGATATCAACGAATATTTGGAAAACAACCGCCATTGGGTGGCTGATGTCCTCGCCAAAGACAAAACCTACTTTGACCAACTGACATCGGGACAACAACCCAGTGCGCTATTGCTGGGCTGCTCGGACAGCCGCGTCTCCCCTTCTATGGTCCTCGGGACGAATTTGGGCGAGCTTTTCATTCACCGGAATATTGCCAATGTGGTCTCCCACACGGACCTCAATTTCCTATCAGTGATGCAGTATGCCGTGGAGAGTCTCGACGTCAAGGATATCATCGTCTATGGCCACTACGGCTGTGGCGGCATCCGCGCGGCTTACGAAAACAACAACAATGGCCTTATCGACAATTGGCTGGCCAATATCAAGGATGTCATCCGCCACCATCAGTCCGAACTCGACGCGATCGCGGATACCGATGAGCGGCTCAACAAACTCGTAGAACTCAATGTTTTGGAACAGATCGCCAACATCAAGCAAACTTCTGTGTACAAAAATGCCCTGGCCAATGGAAACAAAATCCGGCTACACGCTTGGGTATTTGACTTCTCCACCGGACTCGTCCACGACCTGAAGAAAAAATACAACATTACCCCAAGTATAGCTTAGTGAAATCAATACCGTGATCATATTCCCCAGCCCGGACACCAAATGCCCGGGCATTTTTTTTCGATATGCTTGAAATCGAAAGACCTCAGGAAATCAACTCCTCAAAATCGTCACGCACATAAATGACGTTTCTACCCAACTCGATCCATTTCTTCTTCTCCAGTTGTTTGAGCAATCTTGAGATGACTTCCCTTGAGGTACCGAGTTCATTCGCAATCTCCTGATGGGTGGTATGGAGCTCGTTGGTTTTGTGCTGCTTCATCTTTGTGACGATAAAGCGCATCAGCCTTTCGTCCATTCTTTTGAACGCTACGGCATCCAAAGCCACGAGCATTTCATGGAATCGGGTCTGATAGGTTATCGCAACAAAATCCTTCCATTGCTTGTACTGGTCGGACCACTCTTCATGCTTTTCGATCGGCACGGCGAGGAGTTGGGTGCGTTCCTCGGTAACCGCTTTTATTTCGGAAGGACGGGAGGCCGTACAGCAGGTCAAAGACATGGCACAAGTCTCACCGGGCTCTAGAAAATACAGGAAAAGCTCTTTTCCGTCTTCATCCATCCGAAGGATTTTGATGGAGCCTTCCAATACGATCGGCACCATTTTGACAAATTGCCCAGGTTCGGTGATGACTTTCCCGGGCTGTAGATCCATGATTTTACCGTGGTTCAACAATGCCTGCAAAAGTCCAGGGTCTGTGATGTTGGGGAGTTTTTGTTTGAGTTCTTCTATATCCATTGCCATAGTTGCCAAAAATATCTTGAGCCGGAGGTCAATTTAGTGACAATGCTCACAAAAAAAAAAGGCAAGCCCGCTGAGCCTGCCTTTTTCCAAATCAGTAACCCTATTAATCTATGTACCAAAACCACCGTCGATCACATATGTCGATCCAGTGATGAAACTGCTTTGATCCGAGGCCAGAAAGGTGGCCAAGTTGGCGATATCCTCATTGACGGCATACCTGCCCAAGGGGATCATCTTTTCAAATCCCTTTTTGACTTCGGCGCCGGCACCCGGTGCAAAACCTTCTTCCAAAGAACGCATCATGCGGTTATCCACAGGGGAAGGATGGATGCTATTGACCCGGATGTTGAACGGTGCCCCTTCCAAGGCAGCCACGCGCATCGTTCCGATGACTGCATGCTTACTAGTCGTGTAGGCAATCATTTGGGCGGTGCCCTGAAGTCCTGCGACAGAAGAGGTGATAATCACCGAACCGCCTCCCGACTGCTGGAGATAAGGAAATGAATACTTCAAACCAAGCCATACACCCTTGGTATTGATCGCCAATACTTTGTCGTAAATCTCTTCGGGATACTCGGTCAACGGCTTCACCACGCCTTCATATCCCGCATTCAGAAAGACGATATCCATTCTGCCAAAAAGCTCCTTAGCCTTATCACAATAAGCCTTCACCTCCTCGGTCTTGCTCACATCAGCGGGATAAACATGGACTTTATCGGAGCCCAAGTCCTTTTTCGCCTGCTGCAGCCCCTCGGCATTCAAATCCACCAGCAGAATCCCCTCAGCCTGCTCTTCCAAAAACCTTTTTGCGGTTGCTTTTCCAATCCCCCCGGCCCCGCCGGTGATGATCGCATACTTCCCTTTCAGTGTCATGGCTCAAGATTTATTGATGACCGAATTTACCCCAACCACCAATTTTTTGGAAAGAAAACAATCATAGAAGTAGATGATTTTCATCATGTTAAAAGGAAAAAGAAATACAGAAATTCACTTTCGTAAATCAAAACCCCGATAGCCATGAAACGGATCATTGTCCCCATTGACTTCTCTTCGTTTTCGGAAAATGCTTTTTTGACGGCACTCAAGCTTGCCGAAAAAACCAAAAGTAAAGTCACCTGCATCAATGTTGTAAGCACCTTGCTGGACTGGAAATTCCTATCCAAGGAACAAAAAGCCCACCACCAAGACATACTCGATTTGGAAACAGAGGCGAAGGAAAAAATGAAAGAATTCCTTGCAGGGCACAGAATGCATGCCGTGACGGTGGAAGCTGAGGTCGAAATTGGCGTTCCCAGGCAAGTGATACTCGATGCCGCCGACAGCACGAAAGCTGACCTTCTCGTCATCGGTGCCTACGGAAAAGACTACCAAGAAGGCAAGGTCTTGGGCTCAAACCTGCAGTTTATCCTCAGAAACGCAAACTGCCCCGTATTGGCCGTCAAACAGGTCATGAGTGGCAACGACCTGAGGAAAGTCGTATTCGCCTCCCTGTTCAACGAAAGCTCAAAACCCGCTTTTGCCAAAATCAAGCAGATTCTGAAAAATTTCAAATCATCGGTGCATTTCCTGATGGTCAATACGCCATCCAATTTTGTGGATAGCATCACTGCGGAATCTACCATGCATGCCTACGCCAAAGGCAATGAAGACCTCGTGATACACCACCATGTGTTCAACTATCCCGAAACCGAAAACGGCATCGTGGAATTTGCAAAATCCAGAAAAATGGGCTTCATAGCCATTGCATCAGGCAACCGCAAAGGCTCGGCTTACTACCAAGTAGGCGTGACGGATACGGTACTGTTCAAAACCGACCTCCCAGTCTTGAGTGTGAAAATCGACTAGGCTTTTTTCAATCAATGTAAACCCAATTTACACAGCCTCCAGGACCATACCTGGAGGCTTTCTTCTGTCCTCGATTTTGATTAGCCTGAAAGGGAAATTTATCTACCGATATCAATCACGTCCTTTTTCAGGTGTTTCCAGTGTATGACTGCGCTGCATAGGTTATCCAAACTCGAGACCACCTGCTTGATGACATTGTTGAGGGTAGAAATCGGAAATTCGATCGGTTGGACTTTCAGTTCCTGGTACAGGTCCGCCATCCAAACCTTATATTGCTTGGCATTTTCCCCTATCCAATCCGGGGCCTTATCCGGGACCTTTTCCAGCTTCATATAATCCTCCAAAACGTCCAAAAATTCCATGGTGTAATCCCGCAACTTCCGATGCACCGCAATGACCGCACGGTCCTCTTCGTCCTCCATGTCCCGGACATTGTGCATCACGTCCTTGATATCCTTTGCCGAATAGACCAGCGTCCGTAGCGCCAGCAGCAATGAGGTTAGCTTCGTGGAATCCTCTTCACTGAGGGTCTCCTCCTGCAAGGCGATCTGGTATTTGGTAATTTCATCCTCTAGGGACTTGATTTGGCTATACTCATCCATCAAGTCAACGGGTTTGTACAGGATTTTCCTCCAGATCGACATCCCATCTTCCGAAGCATCCCCCCCGTCCCATACATTGATGATAAAGTTGAGCGTCCTGTCAAACACCAGTTGGATTTCCTTTTCCAAAGCCTTGAGCGCAACATCAGGCAATTTGGGGCTTACATTCTTGATAAATTGGGTCAAGCCCTTTGGTTCGGACTTGACAAACCACTTCTTGAGCCAATTTTCATACTGCGGCACAAATGGGAAGAAAACCAAAATACCCAGCAAATTGAATAGGGTATTGAAAAAAACCAACTCAATCAGTGGGTCCTGGATCGAAAATGTGCCCATGGTAAAATCCACCAACTCATCCACAAATAAAAACACCAAGAGCCCAGTCAGGACATTGAAAACAAAATGGGCAAGCGCCAATCTTTTCTTGTCGGCAGTGCCTCCCAAGGAACCTATACCAACCGTGACCGTAGTGCCGATATTGGCCCCGATGATCAGCACGGCCCCCTGATGCAGCCCAATCATTCCCGCACTCATTGCGCTCAGAATGATCACCACCATGGCCGAACTCGATTGGATCAAAGCCGTCACCACAATCCCCACCAATAGGAAGGCCAAATTTCCAAAAGTTGCGATTTTTTGTAGATCCAGTTGGTAAGCTATCTGCTCGATGGAGGTCTTCATAAAGTCCAGGCCCAAAAACATCAACCCAAACCCCAGCAGCAATAAGCCAAGGTTCCGTAACTTGACCCGGGACTCAAAAAACAGGTACAATAAAATTCCTATCCCCAAAAACGGGGTTGAAATGGCCTCCACACTCATCTTGAATCCCAAGGTCGCCACGATCCAAGCCGTGACGGTTGTGCCCAAATTGGCACCCAATACGACACCGATGGCATTTCGCAAACTAAGTACCCCCGCCCCCAAAAATGCCAAGACCATCAGCGTCACTAAAGAACTACTCTGCAGGACCGCTGTCACGACGGCACCGACCAAAATGGCGCTGAGCGTATTGTTGGTAAAGCGCTGCATCCAAGTCCTAAAGGCCTTTCCGGCCATTTCCCGGATGGCATTCTCCAGCTGATGCATGCCCCAGAGGAACAAGCCGATACCTGCCAGAAATTTCCAGAAATCAAAACTCCCCTGATCCATGATAGTAGTACAGCCTTACCAAATATAACCACAAGGGGCGAAAAATAGGCGATCTAGATGGACAATCAATCGCCTTTTTGCGGAGCTGGGTGGAAGGGAAAGCAGGGGTTAAGGGCTGACCCAACATTCTCCGCATTGCTTCGTCAGGACACAATAAAGTCGAAGAAGTTGAGCATGCTGCAAAAGCGCACGCCAAGCTTCATGTCTACATGAATTCGAAAACCAGCATGGAATCATCCCAAAATATCAGCCAGTCCACGAAAGAGGTTCAAGGGGTACTCCGCCCAGCGGTTGCACAGGTAGAGATATCACTCTTTTCCATAGACCACATAGATGCGGCATTGGTAGCCCTGTATTCTGTAAGGTTCAAATTCCTCGTTGCAAATACCAAGAAAGCGTTCGAGGACAAAGTTTCAGGTCAGCCGTGCCGGAGCGTTTCATTGGAATGGATTTTAGCTTGTGATAGATGCAAACATGGATAGTACGCGGGGCAGGGCAAAGACCCTACTACCTTCCATTCAATAACTAATTTTCGCAAAAAATGATATTGAAATGTGCTTCGTATAGCCGATGCAAGTACCAAAATCGGCGAAATCCCCGAAACCACCCAAACGCCTCAAAAGCAAATTACCACGCTTTGAATCCCTTTTCATCGGCTTCACTTTCCTTTTTTTTCCCTTAAAGGTACAAGGCTCCAATTTGGTGTCATCAAACATTCATTCAACCAATGCCCAACACACCATTTATGCGAATTATTCTTGCGGTCGGAGTGGTCTACCTCAGTTGCCTCCCACTTCAGGCCCAAGAAATCCACCTCCACAGCCTCGAAGAGGTGCTGCTCTTCGCCAAGGCCAATGCCCCCGAGCAAAAGATCTGGAAAATGCAGGGACAGCAGCAAGAATATGCCCCCCGAATGAGCAGCGCTGAGCTGCTTCCAAAAGTACGCCTATTCGCCACTTGGGACAACTACCTCCAGCTCCCCGTGCAGCTTCTGCCCTCCGAGGCGGTGGGTGGCGAGCCAGGTACCTTCACGGAAATCCGTTTTGGCACCCAATTTCAAACAAGTACCGGCATTGAAGCTTCCTTGCCGCTTTTTGACCCTGAGCTCTGGAGTAGGATCAAAACGGAGCGCCTGCGGTCCCGCTACAACCTGCAGGATATCTCCCAACAAGAACAGGCTTGGACCGAGGACATTGCCAGGGCCTACTACCAGCTCCTGCTCCATCAGGAAAGCCGAAAACTCGCCGAAGCACGCCACCACCTGTCGGACTCGATCTACCGCCTTGCGGAAATTACCTACCAAACCGGGGAAATGGAGCCGCTACCTTTCCAAAGAATCCAAGCAACGGCACTTGCAGCCCAAAACGCACTTTCCAGACAGAAAAAACAGGAGGAAAATGCCAGGCAAACCCTGCGCAGCCTGATTGGCGCAGGAGAACGGATACTGCTTTTTGACGAAAAGATCAAGGCATCTGAGCTGAAGCCCGCATTTGCCGACTATGAGCTGGCGGCGCTGCCCGAATGGAAAAAAGCCGATCTCCTCGTCAACATGAATGAACAATCCTGGAAAAATTCCCGGGCCAAGCACCTGCCGAGGCTTGCAGCCAGCGGACAGTTCTTCCAACAGGCCTTGGGCAACGAATTTGGCCTGCGCGAGGCCGGCACTTTTGAAGTCGGCGTCATTGGCCTGAGCCTGAATTGGGACATTTTCCAAGGGAACTTCAAAAGACTTAAAACCAAAACTGCCTATCTGGACTGGCAGATATCCAAAGAACAGCAACAGCGCACCCGTGAATTACTTGCCGAAGAACGCGACAGACTCGAAACGGACCTGATCCAAAACCAAGGACTTGTGACAGGATTCGGACCGCTCTTGAACCTCTATGCCGAAAATTTCCGGTTGGCGGGTATTCAGTGGGCAGAAGGTCAGATCTCTGTCGATGAACTCCTTCAGGTGGAGCGCGAATGGATCGAGCAACAGCAAGAATACCTGATCGCGCTTTCCGACCTCTTTACTTCCAAAGCATTGCTTGCCATCAGAAACCAATCTTACGCCGAAAACCGATGAAATACCTATCACAAACAATCCGCATGACCATCCTTGCATCCGCTACCGCGGCGGTCATGCTCTCCTGCACCGAGCCCAATACGCAGACGCCGCAGACCAAATCCGTCACCGAAGCCGTCTATGCCTCAGGCTACCTTGAGGCGCTCGACCAGGCAGTGATCCGCTCCCAAGTCGAGGGGGTACTGCTGGAATCCTTTGTAAACGAAGGGGAGCGCGTCAGCAAAGGTCAGCTGCTGTTCACGCTTTCCGGTGTCGCCCTTGACAGCCGCCTTCAAGCGGCGCAAACTGCCTATGAGATTGCCAAGCGAAATGCTTCCGATTCCTCACCGGTATTGGAGGAAGCCCGAAAGGGTGTAGCCATCGCGAGGGAGCAGTTTGTTGCCGACTCCCTGAATTGGCTCAGACAATCGAGATTGTACGAGCAAAAAGCGGCTTCCATTTCCCAATATGAAAACGCCAAAAAAGCTTACGAATCTTCCCGCCAAAGCCTCGAGCGCAGCATCGTCCAACTCAAAGGCAAGCAGGACCAGGTAATCCGGGACCTCGACGCCAGCCGCAAAGACCTGCGCACGGTACAGGATGAATTGGACTTCTTCCAAGTGAAAAGCGATCGGGACGGGATATTCTATGAGTCACCGTTTTCTCCCGGAGAACTGATCAAAAAGGGAGACATCCTCGCGGTCATCGGCTCAGACCGGGGCTATTTGGGCAGCCTAAAGATCGACGAAAAAGACATCAGCCGCGTGAGACTCGGCCAGGACGTACTCTTGGAAATGGATGCCTTTCCCGACAAGACCTTCCAAGCAACAGTCAGCAAAATCTATTCAAGAATCGATCCCGTCGACCAGATGCTGCGGGTGGATGCTGAACTGAAGGACAGCCTTCCCGCCTCCCTCACCGGACTGGCTTTGGAAGCGAACATTGTGATACGGGAAAAACCCGAGGCACTCGTCATCCCAGGAAATCTCCTGCTGCCAGGCGATAGCGTCCTGGTCTTCCAAGAAGGAAAAGAACAGAAAATCAAGGTACTCACCGGAATCCGCACCCTTTCGGAAGTAGAAGTATTGGAAGGGCTCAGCGCAGAATCAAACCTGATCAAACGATGAACGTCATCTTCAAAATCGCCAAAACCCACCTGCTGTCCAAGCCCAAGCAAACCATCGTCGCCATGCTCGGCGTGACCTTTGGCATCGGGATGTACATCATGATGATCAGCCTGATGACCGGGCTCAACAACTTCACCGAGGACCTGACCAAAATCGCTTCCGCCGACATCCGCATCTACAAGGACATCACCGAGCCCCGTGCCACGCTCCTCGATAGGATCCGACCCGAGGGACTCAACCAGGTGCACAGCGTAAAGCCCAAAAACGAGTCCGATAAAATCCGCAACGCCCGGCAGATCGCCGAACTGCTCCGAAAGGATCCCGAAGTGATCGGTGTCGCGCCGCGGTTGACCAGTCAGGTGTTTTACAACTTCGGCCCCGTGAAACTCAACGGCTCTGTCGCAGGAGTCGATATCATGGAAGAGGACAAACTCTTTGCCCTCAACACCAAAATCAAGGCGGGATCACTTGCGGCATTGAAAACCACTTCCAATGGCCTGATCATCGGATCGGGCTTGGCCAAAAAGCTCTCCGCCAACGTGGGGGATTTGCTCATGGTCACTACGCCCCAAGGGGTGATTTACACCATGAAAGTCGTCGGCATCTTCCAGCTTGGACTCGGCGAAATCGACAATGTACGCAGCTATGCCAACCTCGCTACCGTCCAAAAACTCCTGGGAAAAGATGCCAGCTACATCACCGACCTCAACCTGAAGATCACCAACTACCGGGCAGCACGCCTGAAGGCGGAGGGCATCCAGGCCAACTTTGGCTATAAAGCCGAGGACTGGGAGACAGCCAATTCCACCCTACTGGCCGGAGCTATTATCCGGGATATCATGACCTACTCGGTATCGATCACGCTGTTGATCGTGGCTGGATTTGGGATTTACAACATCCTCAACATGACCATCTACAGCAAGATGAAAGACATCGCGATCCTCAAAGCCACCGGATTTGCCGCCAAAGACGTCACCGGCATTTTCCTGACCCAGTCGCTGATCATCGGATTGGTGGGAAGTCTCCTCGGCCTGGTGGTCGGATATGTCTTCTCGCTGCTCTTGGCCCAAGTCCCTTTTGATGGCGGGGAACTGCTCGCTTTGGACTCCCTCCCGATCAACTTTGACTCGAAATACTACTTCATCGGCATCGTATTCGGTGTGCTGACTACCGCCGTAGCTGGATGGATGCCTTCCCGAAAAGCCGGAAAAATTGACCCCATCGAAATCATCAGAGGCATATGAGCGCAGACAACATCCTTTTGAAAACCCAGGGAATTACCAAGTATTTCCATGAGCCCGAAACATTCCAAGTCCTGAAGGAAATCGACATCGAGGTGACGCGGGGTGAATTCCTCAGCCTGATCGGAAAATCAGGGAGCGGAAAATCCACGCTCCTCTACCTGCTCAGCACCATGGACATGGACTTCGAAGGCAAGCTGCAGATCAATGCCGAGGAACTCACGGGAAAGTCACCGGATTACCTCGCCCGCTTCCGCAACGAACACATCGGCTTTGTCTTCCAATTTCACTTCCTGCTGCCGGAGTTCACCGCCCTCGAAAACGTGATGATCCCAGCGCTCAAGCTCAAGAAACATTCCGAGGAAGTGATCCGACAAAAGGCTATGGAGAAACTCGACCTGCTCGGCATCGCCGACCAAGCCAACAAAGCATCTTCGAGGCTCTCGGGCGGACAGCAGCAGCGGGTGGCCATCGCGCGGGCACTCATCAATGATCCCCTGCTGATCATGGGTGATGAGCCAACAGGAAATCTCGATTCGGTCAATTCCAACATTGTTTTCAATACCTTTCGGAAACTTACCCGGGACTTGGGCCAAACCATCATCACCGTCACGCACGACGATGATTTCGCAGCAAAAACAGACCGCATCATTGAGATGAAAGATGGCCGAATCATTTCCTAAACTCGGATTTTGGAGGCTTGTCAATGAAAGGGACGCGCAACGCCAAGCCTATGTCCGAGGATTTGAACGAAGCCTCGATAACTGGAATTCCCTGTACCCTCAGTTGACAGGACCAAAAAAAACACGTAACCTTCGCCCCATACGCGCAAGATGAAGATCAAGAAGAACATTTGGATCGAATATGCCATCATCGCATTCGTCACCCTTTTCAGTGGATTGGCGCGCTACCTCCTGTGGGACGACTTGGGTCTGAAAGGCGAGTTTCCCCCGGAGACAATCGGCTTTTCCTTCCTGTTTTTGGTCCTGAGCTGGGAGTTTTTTAAGGGAATGGAAAGGTACCTGAACCGCGTGCTCCCCTATTCCAAAGGTTTGGCGCTGCGCATGGCTGTCCAACTCCTGATTGGGGCTGTCTACATGCTCATCATCAACAGGGTACTCTTCATGGTCGCCGGCAAATACCTCGAAGGATCGCTTTCCGTGATGTTCAGCATGACCACCTACGCCACCTTTGCGACCTTGTCCTTTCTGATCAACAGCATTTTCTTTGGAAAATATTTCTTCAACGAATGGAAAAAAAGCCTGCTGCATGCCGAGCGACTGGAGCGGGAAAAGACCCAAGTCCAGTTTGACAACCTCAAAAACCAACTGAATCCGCATTTTCTGTTCAACTCCCTGAGTTCACTGCACAGCCTCATCATCGATCAGCCTGCGCTGGCTTCGGAGTACGTGACCAACCTGTCCAAGGTATACCGCTATGTGCTGCTGCACGAAAACAAATCGCTTGTACCGCTGCGGGAAGAGCTCGCGTTTATCGGACATTTTGTTTTCTTGCTGGAAACCCGCTTTGGCAAAGGAGTCGACATCTCCATCGATATCCCCGAGGAAGCCAAAAACGGGGGAATCGTTCCCGTCACGTTGCAGATCCTGTTGGAAAACTGCATCAAGCACAACGCCATCGATCCCGAAGATCCGCTGCGGATTGAGATTAAGGCTGAAGGGCAAACGCTCCGCGTCAGCAATTCGATCCATCCCAAGGTACAGGTCTTGGAATCCAACGGGAGAGGCCTAGCCGACCTCGCCAAACTCTACAGCTATCTCAGTCCCCAAGCCTTAGAGACCGAGTCCAGCCCGGGCAAGTTTGCTGTCATCATTCCTTTGATCCCCCAATCCTCCTGACCTATGAACGGCTTTTCCCCCAACGAACCGATCCGCATCCTCATCCTCGAAGATGAGCCCTTGGTGGCAGATGGACTGCGCAAGCATATCATGGACTTGCTGCCGCAGACAGAGCTATTGGCCATATTGCCGAGCGTGAAGAAAGCCCTCGACTGGTTCGAAAAGGACCAGGAGGTGGACATCATTTTCTCCGATATCCAGTTGGCGGACGGCATCAGCTTTGACCTGTTCAAGCGCTACGAACCCAAGTGTCCGGTGATCTTCACGACAGCTTTTGACCAATATGCGATTCGGGCCTTCGAGGTCAACAGCGTGGATTTTCTCTTGAAACCCATCGAAAAAAAGGAACTCCAAAATGCCTTGGAAAAGCTCCGCAAACGGCGGGAGTCCTTTGTCCTACCGGAGCTTCGCAGGGCCTTGGAGCGCGTCAAGTCCGGAAAAGTCTACCTCGAAAGGCTGCTGGTCACGGTCCACAACAGCCTGGTGCCCATCACGATCGCAGATGTTTCGGGCTTCGTGAAGGAAGAACTGATCTTTTTGATTTCCCGGGAGGGAAAGCGGTACATCACGGACTTTCAGACCATGGAAGAACTGGACAGCAAGCTGGACCCTGCGGTTTTTTTCCGTGCCAACCGGCAGACCATCATCCGCATCGACGAGGTCAAGCAGATCAGACCCACCTACAAGGGCCTTGAGGTATCCCTCAAAAACCCCCTGCTCCAATCCGTCGAAATAAGCCGCGAGCGCAGCCCCCAATTCAAACGCTGGATGCTGGGGGGTGAGTAGGTGAGGTTTGGGTGGGTGTTTCTGCAAGCATTTTCAAAAAATCGGGTGCTTGTGTAAAAATGGCTAGTTACTTGATTCAAGTGGAGGGTTTGCAACGGCTCTGGCTGTTGTGTGTTGGCCTCCTACATATCGTTCCCTAGTACTATCCTATTTGCGGAATTTGTGTCGAACGTCAGGCCTTCTGAGGTGTTTCAACTTCGTGTTTTTTGGAAAAAACTTTAAGATTCTGTCCAGCTTGGGTAAGTTGGAAGCTCTTTTGCAAGCTTTGGTATGTGCTTGGTTTTGTGCGGCTTGCAAATGTGCTTACACCTGCGCGTTGGCTGTCTTTATAACTCCTCATTCTCAAAATACTGGTTCAAATAGTCTTTCGTCAAATCTGATTCTAAAAACTCTCTTGCCTTCTTGTCAGAAATTGGGATAATCTGTTTCATGATTTGGTTATCAATATTTGGTCTCACTTCAATATCTTCTTTTGGTAATTTCAATGAAACAGATAGCAGTTTTCTTTCTGGATTATCTCTCAAAGCATCTGAAATAACACCATTAATGTGTTCATCATAAAAGCTATATCCGATACTCACAATCATTTTGGATTCAAATATTCTTCTCCTGAATTCTGAAAAAAGGAACAAGTAAGGGTCTATATATTGCATTTTATATTGCGTGCCAAAAATCCAATCAGGATTGCTTGATTCACCATTTGAATATGTTAACCTTTTTGTCTTTTCTTCTCTTTCCCAATCAACAGAACCGTGCAGTTTATAAAGAAAAACATCAATATTTTCTAATGGCTGTATAAATCGTCTGAAATTCCAATAGCCACCTTCTTCGGTATCAAAACCTCTTTCAACTTTTGCATTTCCTAGAGCTAATTCAATACATAAGTCGTAGTTCAATGAAAAAATGTGTAAGGGAAAATTCATTTCGTTTTTGAAAGATAAGAACCTTTCAAAGTAGCCAATTCGCTGTCTTTTAGCGTTGTCTATTTTTACCCATTCTGCCAACTTTCCTCTGATCTTTTTATCAAAGGACTTTATTAGGTCAAATTCATCTTTAACAACTTCATCAAATTTCACTATCCAAGAACCGATAAAAGGATAAAGTGGGTGTTCTTCTTTTTTTAGAAGTTCTTGAATGATGTTTAATAACACTTCTAAATTGAAATATGCCTCTTTGCCTTGAATCTCATAAGAGTAATTATAACTGGCTTTTATAAGATGATAGAGTTGGTAGTAGCTTTTCCAATCATCCTTGTTGACTATAAAATCTCGAACATCTTTTTCCATTACGGAAAGTATCGGTATCCCTGCATCTGCACTTGCACCTGCTCCAAGAATAAAAATTATATCGTTGTCCCTTACTAGCATATTATAAAAACCAAGGTTTGTTATTATCTGTGATTACCTGTTCTAAATTAAAGTCATTGAAATTCTTATTGAAGTCTGAAATGAGCTTTGGATAAAACAGCGAAACTGGTAAAGCCTTAGCGTTGAAACCTCTAAAATTTGCTCCTGAAAGATTCAAAATTTCTTGCAAATGTTCAGAATGATTTACTTCAGTTCCTCTTGGATGTAAAAATTCAATTATCAATGGATGAGCGTATCTTTTGTTTGCGTTAGGGGAGTGAAAATTTAAACCTTCTGTCCATACTAAAAACTCGTGAAAACTTAATTCTGCAAAGGTGCTTTCATATGGCGCAAGACTATTCTGCAATAAGTTGAATCCAAGAAATTTTGAGGTGTCATTAATTCTTATCATTGCAACTGATACGGAACTATTCTTCTGCTGAATAACCTCTTTAATTGTGTCAATTTCCTCCTGTCTTATTTTATATGGAAGATGAAAGACGATTTTTGAATATGACTGATTTTCTTCAATTAAAGCTCCAACATTGTTTGCAATTTCATTTAGATACTCACTTTTGTTAGAATGGTTAGCCAATGGCTTTATTGATACAAATTTTCCTGTTGACTCTACTAAAACTGAGTAAGCATAGAATCTTTGAATTTGATTTGTGTTTGGATTACGACTTTGTGAATGACCAATCCCAATCATCAACGTTTTTTGTTGGGTTGATTTAACCAACCAAGGAGTACCGCCTAATTTTGAGAATATTTGTAAACCAATACTTGATACAGACCATTTAAAAATATATTCATTCAATATGGTTTCATTATGAATTACCTGTAGCAAGATGTTGTCTTTAAGGCATCTGTTTTTTAGCGAGTAGTAAAAGCGTTCTTCATTTCTCGGAAAAACTGAAATTACAACTCTATTTCCTTGTGTTGGTATTTCTGCAACTGCCCTTTCAATTTCTTCATCTGAAAAGTCGGCAATTCTGATGGCAGTTAGATTTTCTTTAGGAGTAATTCTTGGGAGATTAAATTTTTCAAGTCCTTTGAAAGTATTGTATTTATCTCCATTTAAAGCCTTCATTAGTTCTAACATCAAAGACTTTTCAGCTTCACGAAACAAGAAGACATATTGCAAGTTGTTGTTTACTTGCTGAAATGGCCCATTGGACATAATGCCGTTGAATTGGGAATTTGAAGTTTTACCGTATGCAAACTCATAGATTTTAGTTGCAAGTAAATCACTTTCTATAGGTTCAAATGACTGTGATATTGAAATGCTGTTGGCTAATGGATTGATGGAATTATTTAATCTGCCAATAAACTCTTTGAAATACTTAAAACTGTCAATATGGAAGTTCTTATTACTTCTACCGTCATTATCGAGACTAAAAGAGAGTTGCTGCACTCTTTTGTTAAATGGCTGATTCTTATTGAGAAAAAATCGAAAACCTATAAGAAAACCGAATTTGTGTTTCTTTTTGAGAAAATAGGGTTCTAGCCAAACTGACCTAGTACCTTCGGGAAAACGTTCAATTTCAAAATATGTGCGTAGCTCATTAAAATCGCTTCTGTGATTATATTGTTTTATAGATTGTTGCTCGTTTATCCTCTGGTGTAATAATAAATGAATATACCATTCAGTTAAATAGTTATTTGTGTTTGCCTCAATTGTGAACGATTCAGAATTCTCAAACTGACTAAAACTCACCCAATAACTGGTGAAGTTTTCCGATTCCCCTTGGTTTCTTGGCAAATTGTATCTTCTTATGTTATCTGACCATTTTTTTTCTTGGTGCTCAACTAATCTGCGATAAACCGTAAATGAAAAATCCTGCTCATTAAGCGGTAAAAAATTAAGGACAATATTTTGTTTAATCTCTGACATAAGCTCAATATTTTATCAACTCCCCCCTAAACGCCCGCTGACTCAAACTCCCATACAAATTCTCTAACTCCTGCAAGCTTTGTTGGTATTGGGTTTTGAGGACTTCTGTTTTTTCTACGATTTGGGCAAATTGGGTTTGGAGTTCGATTGGTGGATTATATATTCTGAATTGCTTTATATCCTTTACGTTAACATGACCAACTGTTGAACCACTGTTTTTCTTTTTTGCTTGTCTGTAAACAAACTCCGAACGAACCATTGCCCAAAGAAATATGCTATTTGTTTTTTTGTAGTCAGGTCTAAATAACATTGTTCTTTGACCTAAAGAGAATTTATGAGTTTTAGGAATTCGAATTGCTTCTCCGTAAGTTCCTTCTCTTCCATAAACTATGTCGCCTGCTTCGGGGATTAATCGTTGTGTTCTTTTTTTATATTCATCTTCATCTAAATATTGCATTGAATCCCATGAAATATATCCGTTGGTTAACTCTGAGGTTCTAATGCAAGGGTAATTCGTAGCTTCTTTCGATTTTACAGGAGTTGAATGAGGGCAATCAACGATAACCGAACAAAGCTTTTCTAATGTTGTAAATGGTAAATTTTTTGGATTTTTTTCGGGGTCTCCAAACACCTCCAAAAAAGTGCTTTTCAAAAATTCATCCAGCAGGCGGATGCTATCGTTACGTTGGGCTATCAGGTTTTCGGCTTTGCTTAGGAGGTTGGCGATGAGGAGTTGGTCGGAAATGTACTCTGGAAATAAAATTTTAACCTGCCCCAAGTCTTTATTATTAAGTATTGGAACAATAGCACTTTTCGATTTATCAAGAAGTGATTGTTTATGTGCCTTTAACCAATAATATAAAAATTGAGAATCTACTTTTTTTGGGTCAGGATAGATCCCAGTGATTTGCTGATTTGAACTCGAAAAATCTGATGTTACACCTAATTTGCCGATATCTCCAATCGCACCAATCAAAACTGTATTTGGCTTGAATACAATCGCCTTTTTATCAGAAATAGCCTTTCCGGTAATTCCTCTTCGAGATTTTCCAAGGAATTTCCCTTTATCTAAGTCAGAGGGGGTATACCAGTTTATTTCTTCCCCAAAATATTCATGATTTGAGGTTGGAGGAGTCTTCCCTGTCCGTATCTCAAGTGCAATATTTTTAATTGTATCACTCAATATTTTCATCACAACAACTCTTTTAATTCCGCCAATCCTTTTTGAATATCGGCTTCTATGCTTTCCAGTTTCCCGAAGATCACATTCGGTTTATCATAGCTTACTTCTTCATACACTTCTTCTTTGTAGGTGCTCAGGTTCAGGTCGTAGTTGTTTGCTACTATTTCCTTTTTCGGCACAATAAAGTATTTCTGCTTTCGGTCGCTGTCTTTCTTTGCGTCTCTTGTTTTGTAGCGCTGCACGATGTCGGGCAGGTCGCTATCGGCTATTTTATTTCGCTTATCGTCTAAGGTATAGCCGTCTGCTTGCATGTCGTAAAACCACACATGGTCGGTCTCACCACCTTTGGTAAAAATCAAAATGGCGGTACTTACGCCCGCATAGGGCTTGAATACTCCGCTTGGCACGGCAATCACGGCTTTCAGTTCTGCTTTTTCGATAATCAGTTTCCGAACCGCTTCAAATGCCTTTCCGCTGTTTTGAATTACGCCACTTGGCACAATCACGGCAGCCGTTCCGCCCATTTTAAGCATGTTAAAAATACGTTCCACAAACAGCAGTTCTGTTTTGGTGGTGGGCAGTTTCAGCCCTTCGTTGATATCGCCTTTGTCAATGTTGCCCGTAAAGGGCGGATTTGCCATGATGATATCATATCGGCTGTCTTCATTGTAGCTTTTGCTGAGGGTGTCTTTGTAGTCGAGTTGCGGATTGTCGATTCCATGCATCATCAGGTTCATAATCCCCAATCGGACCATGGTGGTATCGATGTCATAGCCATACATACTCTTGGCCAAGATTTTTTTAAGTTCCTCTGTAAGTATGGCGCTGATGGTTGCCCTTTCGAAGCCATCCTCATCTTTGGTGAGCAGTTCGGGATTGGTTTTGCGAACCAGATCTGTAAGAATATATTGGTAATAGCCCAAAATAAACCCGCCTGTTCCACTGCTTGGGTCTGCCATAGTTTGACCCAATTGGGGGGCCACCAATTCAGCCATCAGTTTGATGATGTGCCGCGGCGTACGGAACTGTCCGTTTTTGCCTGCTGTGGCTATTTCGCTCAGCAGCATTTCATACACGTCACCCTGTATGTCCTGAAAAGCATGTCCGCCTTTAGTGGCATCCTTTTCGATTTCCTTAAATATATCTTCTACAATATTGATGGCCGAGACCAACAAACTTGCTTTGGGCATGATAAACACCGCATTTGCCATGTGCCGGGTAAAATTGTCGCCATTCCCGGGTTCAGTGGATTTGGGGGATTCAATGGCGTCTTTGTTATCACCATACGGCTCTATCGGTTCTGCAGCAATATTGAGATTGTAAGCTTTCTCTATTTCGCTAGGTTCATGATGCTGATTGTAGGCTTTCAAAAACGGAAACACTTTCATCTGCACATGCAGCAGCATTTCGTCAGCGGGCTTGTGTTTGAATACACTCCAGCGCAATTCGTTTTTGTCAATACTTTGGTCGCTGCCAGGGATGGTGAATTTGCCCGAAAACCGGGAAACATATTTTTCTCCTGTCCATTCGGCATCACGTTCCCGCTTGGCCTCCAAATCGTCCAAACGCTTCATAAAAATGAGGTAGGTAATTTGCTCGATCGCGGTCAGTGGATTGGCAATCCCGCCCTCCCAAAAGTTTTGCCAGAGCTTGTCGATAAGGGATTTTAATTGCGCGTTGTTTTGGAGCATTATTTCAGTTTCTGAATGTTTTTGGATTGTAACAAGGAGGTCATTTGTGTGATGGCCATGGCATTGAGTTGGATCAACCTTTCAGGTTGTTCCAGTCCCTGATGGATCAGCATGGCATTGATACTCTCAAGGTTGGACAGGACTACCAATTGCTCGATAGTGGCATGGTCTCGGACATTGCCTTCTTTGTCGGGATTTGCGTCCCGCCATTGCTTGGCTGTTTTGCCAAAGAGCGCCATATTGAGCAGATCGGCCTCTGAGGCATACACCATACCGATTTGGGATTTGTCTAGCATCTCAGGAATGAGTTTTTCCTTTACCGCATCTGTGTGTATTTGGTAGTTCACCTTTGCCAAGGTACGCTGGAAATTCCACTCCAACTGATTTCCATCGCTCTCCTGTTCTTTAAGCCGCTGATATTCTTTTACCAACAGCAACTGGAATTTGGGACTGATCCACATGCCAAATTGAAAAGCGATGTCTTTATGGGCATAGGTGCCACCATACCTGCCGGCTTTGGCCGTGATTCCGATGGCATTGGTGCTCTCCAGCCATTGCTTCACTGACAGCACAAAGTTGTTGCTCCCGGCTGCGTTTTTAATTGTACCGAATTCGGTATAATTAAAATCAGGATTGTACAAAGCCTCCCATTCACCAAGGTATTCGATAGTGCTCTTCAAACTGAGCCACTTAATGATGACTACATCCTGCAGTTGACTTCTGGCCATATCCGTCAGGGATATATAATCATCCAATTGCTGGGCAAGCACAGTAATCTCATTACCGTTGATGTTTATTTTCGAACTTTTCGGCATTAGGCAGCGAGCAGTTTTTCTGTAAGTACCAATATTTCGTTGATCTCCTCAGGGCTGAATACACCCCTTATCCCTTCCGGATGAATCATGGTAAATGGCGATTCAATCAGGTTGCGCTTTTGCAAATCTCCCTTTTCGAGGATAAAGCTTTTAAGCAAATCCAAAAACCGCAATTGCCTCCCCGAAAGATAGCTGTGGTTTTGAATAAAAGAATCGAAAGACTTTGCGACGGTTTCCGGAAAACTTTCGAGGACTTCTATTCCTAGTATGTGCTTGATAAATTGGATGAATTGGGCTTTGCGGTGGTTGTAAACCCGTCTCAACAAATCTATCGTGATGTGCGGATTCTCTTCGTGTAATTCATTTGCCAATTCATTCACCTCTTCCTCGGTGATCGGCTCCCCTTTTTGTATTTTCTGCAAAATAGGGTTGGTCGAAGTGAGCTCTTTGATTTTCTCCTCCACCATTGCCCTATATTTGGCAATACTTACCGCTTCATTTTGCGGACCAAATTCCACAAACTCTTTTTTGCTTGTGATGTCTCTAAAGTCAAATTTTGCAGGACCCAAGGGCGAAACTCTGGAATCAATAAACTTCATCAAGGGACTTAGCCTGAGAATGAGTTGATCGTATTTTTCTTCTGAAATCGTCGACCAGAACTTATTGCTCTGAGCGTCCGTAATGATTTCCCTTTCCCTGGCTACAATGTTCACCGACAATGGAAGCTCGGAGATTATCTCCACCAGGCTTTCCTTTAAGGTTTCGAATTTCACCTTGTCGTCTGTCAGTCCGACCAGTGAAATCTCCACCACATCCTTTTCGAAGCGCATGGCTTTAAAGTCTTCACCCGAAATGGTTCGCATCAATGGCTTTACAACAGCCCTGAGAAAGGCGATCTTATCCTCTGCCAGGGCAATCCAGAAGTTTTCATCTTCCAGCCGTTGAAGTTCATACTGGGCCTCCATCACGACGATGGAATTTTTGGGAAGAGCATCAATTTGTTTGCGAAGTTTCCGGATTTCGGATGCGACAATTTCGCTTAGTCCGATTTCTTGGGCTTTTTCGATTTTATCCAGTCGCAATCCAAAAAGTTTGACGGGAACAGGTATTTGGGCCTTCAGTTCTTTTCCTTTTGGTTTGAGTTTGAAGTATTCGAAGTTGTCCCAGCAGTCCAAGATCAGAAATACATCTTTCTCGGCACACCAAGGTTTCATTTTTGCAGGTTCGAGCAAGCGTGTGCCTCGCCCGATCATCTGCCAGAATTTGGTGTAGGAATACACAGGCTTTGCAAAAACCAGATTGACGAGTTCCCTCACATCTATTCCCGTGTCAAGCATGTCCACGCTGATAGCGACCCTTGGCATGTCTTTGTTTGTGAATTGGTCGAGCAAACCGCCTTTCCCATAAACCCTAGGGTCTTCCGAGACAAGCACTTTGGCCAATTCACCGTTGTATTCAGGGTAGAGGGAGTCGAATATTTGCTCCAGTCTGCGTGCATGGGCTTTACTTGCACAGAAGAAGATTGTTTTTCCAGGAAGTACGCCGTTTGGGTCTTTGATGCATTCTTCCATGAATTCTTTGACAATCAGGGCATTCGTTCCTTTGTTGACGACAGTTTTTTCCAGCTCAGTTCCTTCGTAATTGATCTCCTCGATTTCCTTTCCTTCGAGAATCAATCGTTTCTGGTCTTCAAGTGAGATAGTTCGTTTGTTGATACCTTCCTCCTGAAACTTGGTCTTGATTTTCATTACCTGAAAATTGCACAAGTACGGAGGGATGTTGTTTACCGCTTCTTCATAGGAATAGGCAAAAGTCGGGACACCATCCTCACAATTGAACAAACTGAAAGTATTGTGGTCGATAACATCAGTTGGTGTTGCTGTCAGTCCGAGCGTGATTGTATTAAAGTAATCCAAAACCTCCTGATAGGTATTGTAGATACTTCTGTGGCTTTCGTCTATCACAATAAGGTCGAAGAAATGGGGAGACCAACCTATCTCTTCATTGCGGACGATGTTTAGCATGGTGGGATAAGTTGAGACATAGATACGCCTGTCTTTTGCGATTTCCTTTTCACCCGGTTTCGGCCAGCGTGGTTCATTGGGTAAATGCTCTTTGAAAGCATCAAGTGCCTGGTCCCGAAGCGCAATCCGGTCTACCAGAAACAAAACCTTTTCCGCCCATCCGGCTCTCATGAGTGCTTCCACCATGGCGATGCAGGTTCTGGTTTTTCCAGTTCCGGTCGCCATCACCAAGAGGAATTTTCTTCTTTTCCGCTCCAAGTCCTCCATTACGGCACGAATAGCTCGGATTTGATAATCTCGACCGGCAATTTTGGTGTTGATCAATTCACCGGAAAGCGGCTTTTTGGCTTTACGAACGTAATTGTATCTCTCTAAATCATCCCTTGTTGGAAAACCATGCACCTTTCTAGGTGGGTAATTTTCCAAGTCCCAGAAAAATATTTCATGTCCGTTGGTATAAAAGCAAAAAGGTAAATCGCCCCCATGGTTTGATTGAATGTAGTAACAGTATTGTTTGGCCTGTTCCTTTCCAATACTTGCGTCAACGCTTGCTTTCTTTGCTTCAACCACTGCCAGAGGTTTACCATCTCTGCCCAACAAAACATAGTCGCTGTACTGATGTCCCGCGTAGGGTGAAGGAGCTTCCCGGACAAGATTTTCGTCAATGATTATATCGTATTCTTCAATCACCTGAGTTCGGTCAGCGACATTCCAACCAGCTCGTATTAGGCGGTTGTCAATGATTTCCTTCCTTGTCAGTTTTTCGTTTTTCACCCGTGATCTTTAAAAAGTTGCCTTTTTTCTGTTTTGCTAAAATAGTTGATTAGGACTTACGGCAACATACCGTGTTTGGGGTATTTTTAGGGAAATAGATTAAAAGTCTTAATTCAACTCATTAAAAACCATTTCCCCTGGTCCCTGTCGCCACCGTCCACTCTTTTCTCTCGCATCTTTCCTCTTGATTCTTGTTTCTTGCCTCATGCTTCTTGCCTCTCTCCCTCATCCCTTCCCGGTTTTTGGTGAAAACCCAAATCCATTCTTGAACCTTCCGCTCCCAAAAATCCAAAACGGCGCTGCCTTCTCTTTCCCCCGGGTTGCGGTGCACAAGGTATCTCGTGAAGAAAGGAATTGTCGAAGCACCTTACCCGGGGCTATTTAGAGTTCCACCCGCTTCGGGGTGGATTCCTGATATTCTTTCATATGCTTGGGCGAGAACGGGCAGTATTATTTCTATACCTGAATCTGCACAAAGTACTTCCTTAGATCGCGCGGGGGAATGAAAGTCCGCCGGGCCGGCCAGGGCCTTGTGCGCTGATAGGATCGGACTTTCTTGTCTCCCGATAATTATCGGGATTGGTTACTTTTTTTGACAAGAAAAAAAGTAACATCGGAAAAAGAGGTCAGTGGACAGGATAGGTTTTGTCGAAGGAAAAAACGTTCGAAGATCAAGGTTATCCTGTGTTTCCCAGCGCAGGATTTCATAGCAAAATCTACGATTCGAATCAACCCTTCACGGTTTTTGGTGAAAACCCAAATCCAATCTCAAACATGCGGCTCCCAAAAATCCTAAAAGACGCTGGCTCTTTTTCCCCCGGGTTGCGGTGCACCAGGTATCTCGTGAAGGAAAGAATTGTCGAAGCACCTTACCCGGGGCTATTGAGAGTTCCATCCACTTCGGGATGGTTTCGATCCCATGGCCTGAGGTGACACAGACCAATGAGTCTCCCCTTTCGCGAAGGGCTGCACCCTTCGCTAGGTGATGCCGCCCCTTTGGGGCTCCTTATCGCTTGGTCCTTGTCTCTCGTCTCTACTACCTCCTGTCTCGCCTCTTTTTTTCTTGCTTCTTGCCTCTTGTCTCTTGCTTCTTGTCTCTCGCATCTCGCTTCTCCTCTCTACCTCACCCTTCTCTGCTTCAGCCTCTTCATCACCCGCGGCCAATACCACAGAAAAAATCCGGTAAATGCCAGCAGCAACAATGCCCCGGATGTCAGCGTCGAATAGGTCAACTTGGCTTTCTCCCCATCCGAACCCGCAACGAAATCCAAGATACTGCCATCGTGGATCTTTTCGATCAGGTCGGAATTGCGCTGACTGATGGACAAAATCTCCCCGGAAAACCCATCCACCTGCACTTCGGTAAAATGCCATTTGAACACGATCTTAGCTATACCCTTGTCGGGACGGATGTCCACCCGGTCGAGTTCGGTGCTTTTGCCGAGGCTGTCCCGCACATAGGCCTGACCGACCGCAATCATTTCCTCCACGGGAATCCAACTGCCCGTCATCTCGGTCTTGGATTGTTGGGTTTTCGGCACGAGGTTCCACTGCTTCTTCCAAGCCAGCAAAATGGCCGTCACCGCGATCAGCACCAAAAAAACGATAAACACCATGCTGAACCACTTATGCAGTCTGCGGTAGATACGCGTCTGTTGGGCTTTTTTGGAGATCGGGTCCATGTACAATATCGTTGGGGCGAAATTAAATAAAATCGGAGCCGAAAACCCTGATTTTACTCAAGCGGTCCGCACCACCCCACCCGGGAAAACCGCTCGCAAAGACAGCCAAGGTGCAAAGAGCAAAAAAATGCACGCCAGGACGCGAAGACGCAAAGAATACAACGGCATGTCTACCGCCATCATGAACCCAAGCCGATTCTCTCGATTCTCGTCTCTCGCTTCTTGATTTCTCTATTACGCGTTCTTTGCGAGAAATGCGACTCTCTTAATTAATCGCTCGCAAAGACGCGAAGACGCCAAGAATCCAACGGCATGTCTACCGTCACCATGAACCCAAGCCTCATTCAGAAGAAAAAATAGCCACGAATGCCAAAATACCTCCGACTGCCACTGAACACTGACCTCTGCTTTTTCCTTTGCTCCTCCGCGCTCTTTGCGAGAAATGCGACTCTCTTAAATAATTGCGCGCAAAGACGCGAAGACGCCAAGAATACAAAGGCATGTCTACCGTCATCATGAACCCAAGCCCACCCTCTCGATTCTCGCCTCTCGCTTCTTGATTTCTCTATTACGCGTTCTTTGCGAGAAACACCCGATCCTAATCCATCTTTGATTTCCTCCCTTCATTTGATATCTTTCGAGCACTTAATCCTCAATTACTTAATTCACCTCCAATGAAGTTTTCTGGATATATCGCCCTCAAAGCACTGTTGGGTTGGATTATGTTCCTTGTCGCCTTTGGCACCGCGTTTTCCCAAGAAGAGGTACGCACCTACTACGACGAGGACAAAAAGATGCTCCGGGAAGTCTATTCCAAAATCAACGGTGTACCCCAAGGTGCCTACAAGCTTTTTCTTCCCTCCGGCGAACTCGCCCAAACGGGCACCCTCGTCAACGGCAAAAAGGAAGGGATTTTCGTGGATTTCTATCCAGAGACACAGGATACCTTGCGGTTCATCAACTATATCGAAAACC
Organism: Mariniradius sediminis; assembly: GCF_021491425.1. Classification (NCBI taxonomy): domain Bacteria; kingdom Pseudomonadati; phylum Bacteroidota; class Cytophagia; order Cytophagales; family Cyclobacteriaceae; genus Mariniradius; species Mariniradius sediminis. The sequence continues at coordinate 285,032 of NZ_JAKEVZ010000002.1, forward strand.
AAAAGGAGGGCATTTCCAAGAGCTTTTACCCCGAAGGCGCAGTATCCCAGGTCCTCAGCTACCGCAATGACAAGATCGAAGGCGAGGTCATGACCTACTACGAATCCGGCCAAATCAAGCAAAAGGCCCAGTTTGCCCAAGACAGGCCGAATGGGGAAACGATCTTGTACCACGAAAACGGCAACATCAAAGAGCGGCTCAATTTCCAATCGGGCGTCATGGACGGCAAGCGAAGCCAATATGATGAAGCCGGAAATCGCGTCGCCGAGGCAAACTACCAAAAAGGCCAATTGCAAGGGGAGCAATTCACCTATTATGAAGACGGTTCCGCAAAGTCGAAACTCTACTACGAACAGGGCATTCAGGAAGGCGAAGCGCTCTTCTACCATCCCAACGGCCAAGTCGCGCGGCGAGGAACCTACAAGAAAGGCGTGCCCGTAGGCGCGTTTGAAAGCTACTTCGAAAATGGCAAAATCGAAGAAACCGGTAAATACCAAAGGGGTATCCTGACGGGCGACATCACAAGCTACTACGAGACGGGAACCGTACGCGAGATCGCCAGTTTCGACGCCGCAGGTAAGCTCTCGAAAATCCAGACTTTTTACCCCGATGGTGCCAAGGAAAAGCTTGGCCTATACCGGTCAGGCCTGGAAGAAGGCGATACGGTATTGTTTTTTCCCAACGGAAAGGAAAAGGAACGTACACCCTACCGAAACGGCAGGATGCACGGCCTACAGAAGATTTATGGGGAAGACGGCCAGCTTTTGATGGAAAGGGTTTTCGAGGAAGGAAAGCTTGTCGAGACCAAATCAAAATAAAACCCCTTCGAGTCGGGATAAATTACGGCATCGACCCTCCCTTTCCGAGCTATTTTTTTATTTTTGCCTGACACGTTTCGAACATGGAAAAAGGAATCAAGCAAACCCAGTTCAGCTTCCCCGGACAGCTTGGGTTTTATAAAGGCAAAGTACGGGATGTATATATTTTCGAAGACAAATTGGCTGTAGTGGCAACGGACAGGATCTCGGCCTTTGACGTGGTGCTGCCAAGGCCAATCCCCTTCAAAGGCCAGGTACTCAACCAGATTGCGGCGAAGTTTCTGCTCGCCACCGCGGATATCGTGCCCAATTGGGTCACGGCTACCCCCCATCCCTATGTCACGATCGGCAAAAAATGTGTGCCTTTCAAGGTGGAGATGGTCATCCGAGGCTACTTGGCCGGACATGCTGCACGCGAATACAAGGCAGGGAAACGTGAAATCTGTGGCGTAAAGCTTCCGGAGGGACTGAAGGAAAATGACAAACTCCCCCAACCCATCATCACCCCCACTACCAAAGCCGCCGAAGGACATGACCAGGACATTTCCAAGGAGGAAATCCTGCGCCAAGGAATCGTGAGCCCTGAGGACTATGCCGTTCTTGAAAAGTACACCCATGCGCTGTTTGAAAAGGGCAGCCAAATGGCCGGGGATAAAGGGCTGATTCTCGTCGACACCAAGTATGAGTTTGGCAAATACGGCGACGAAATCCTGCTCATCGACGAAATCCATACGCCTGATTCCTCCCGCTATTTCTACGCCGACACCTATGAGGCATTTCAGATCGAAGGCCTGCCCCAAAGGCAGCTGTCCAAGGAATTTGTACGCCAATGGCTGATTGCCAACGGCTTCCAAGGAAAGGATGGCCAAAAGGTCCCAGAAATGCCGGATGAATTCGTGGAAGAAATCACCGATCGCTACATCGAACTTTTCGAAAAGATCATCGGCGAGCCATTTGTCAAATGTTCAGACAAGGATTTGCAGGGAAGTATCAAAACTGCCATATTGGAACACATTTAAATCCCCATAAAAGAAAAACCTAAACCGATTATGAAATATACCATTGATAAAAAAGAACAGTATGTGGTTTTCACTCCAATGGAGGAAAAACTCGATTCTGCCCTTTCCCCGAAACTCAAATCCGAACTCCTGACCGTACAGGCCGAAGGCTATCCCAACCTCATCATCGACATGAGTCAGGTGAAATATGCCGATTCCAGCGGTCTTTCCGCACTCCTCGTAGGCAACAGGGAATTTAGCCGCAACGGGGGCATTTTCATCATCGCCAACCCACAGGACCACGTGATGAAACTGATCAAGATATCCATGCTGGACAAGGTATTCCATTTGGTAGATTCGTTGGAAGAGGCAGCTGAAGCCATCTTCATGCATGAAATCGACGGTGGAGATCAAGAAGAAGACGAAGATTAAGCTTGGAATTCCAGGTCACCATCCTAGGCAGCAACTCTGCCATACCTGCCCACGGTCGCAACCAGACATCCCAGTTGCTGACCGTGGGCAGTTCTTATTTGCTCCTGGACTGTGGTGAAGGCACGCAGATACAATTGCGGAAGTTCAAGCTGAAGTTCTCGAGGATCGATTTCATATTCATTTCCCATCTCCATGGGGACCACTATTATGGCCTGATGGGGCTGATTTCCAGCTTTCACCTGGTCAAGCGGGAAAAACTCCTGACAATCTTTGGACCTCCAGGCTTGGACGAAATCATCACGGTTCAGCTTCGGCACAGCGAGACCAAGCTGGGTTTTCCGCTGCGTTTCGTGCCGCTGTCGGACGATGGATTCCATTTGGTGTTGGAAGAACCGGGATTCCGGGTGTTTTCCTTCCCACTACAGCACCGTATCGCCTGCACGGGTTTTTTGATTGAGGAAAAACACGGCCTCCGCAACATGGTCAAGGAAAAAGTCGAGCAACATCGCCCACCTGTCGAAGCTATCAATTTGCTGCGGATGGGACAGGATGTCCTGGACGAGTCCGGCAACATCGTGTATGCGGCATCTGAATTTACCCACACGCCAAGACCCAATAGAAGGTATGCCTACTGCTCGGATACCAAATACGATCCAAACCTGGTGGAATACATTGCCGGTGCCGACATGCTGTACCACGAGGCTACCTTTGGCGAAGATGAAGCAGAACGGGCAAGCTCTACATTCCACTCCACCGCCAAGCAAGCGGGTATGATCGCCAAAGCAGCCGGGGTCAAAAGCCTGATGTTGGGACATTATTCCTCTAGGTATCGGGATTTGACACCGATTTGGGAGGAAGCAGCAAAGGTATTCCCCGCGACTTTTCTCAGCGAGGAAGGCATTACCTATACGATTGACTGAGACATCGGCGGGCCATTTCGTCTGAGGATTTCACTTTTCGATATGACCTTCATAGCTTCAAAAGTGGATGCCCTCACACATTTCCGGATAAAAAAACGATCTTAAAACCAAAGGCCGATTTCAAGGTTTACATTGCTATTGCGAAAGAAATTCACATGACCCCCTACAACCCCGACGCAGAGTGGAAACAAACAAACAGCAGCTCGAATCCGAAAAGGCCTTCCAATCCAAAAAGACCAATCTTTTCATCATCCTTGCGGGGATATTCCTAACCAATGCCATCCTAGCCGAGATCATCGGCGTGAAGATCTTCTCCGGGGAACAGACCTTGGGCTTCCAACCCGTCAATTGGAAGATATTTGGGGACTATGTGCTGGATTTTAACCTGACGGCGGGTGCTGTAATCTGGCCAGTGGTATTCATCACAACGGATATCATCAACGAGTATTACGGAAAAAAAGGCGTACGAAAAATCAGCTTTATCACGGCAATCCTGATTGCCTATGTTTTCCTTGTCATCTCAGTCGTCACGGTACTTCCCCCCGCTTCGTTTTGGCTCGAAGTCAATACACCCGACCCGGATGGCAATGCTTTCAACATCAATTACGCCTTCAACACGATCTTCAGGCAGGGCTTGGGCATCATCATCGGTTCGCTCACGGCATTCCTTCTCGGCCAATTGATCGACGTATTTGTCTTCCAAAAACTGAGGGCAGTCACCGGACCCCGGATGATTTGGCTGCGGGCGACCGGTTCGACTTTGGTTTCCCAAATGATCGATTCCTTTGTGGTATTGGGGATTGCTTTTTATGTCTTTGGGAATTGGTCTATCGCCCAAGTCGCCTCGGTCGGTATCATCAATTATGTGTACAAGTTTTCCGTGGCGATCTTGTTGACGCCGCTCCTGTACCTCGGGCATTACCTCATCGACCGCTACCTCGGCAAGGAAGCCGCCGAAAAAATGACCAAGGAAGCATCTTCGGATACTTCTTTCCTTTGAGACACTACAATTGCCGGCGTTTTAGGCCGTCACCCCGAGTTTTAAAAATTTGGCATTTACAGAAAGGCAATGACAGCTGCGTCCCGTCATGCAGAACCGTAGCTTGCGGAGGTGAAGCATCTCCATGATTGAGGAGACCCCTCTCCACGATAGCGATCGGGACCTCGGGGTGACGCCCAACACGATGTCAATGGTAGGAACGAGGGGTTTCCCTGATTCATGAGAAGCTTTCCCATATGGCCATCGGTATCCGCAAGCTGCGTCACCTGCGACAGGAATAATTCTCGCGCGGCGCCCGCGGCGAAATCGGTGCGTCCGCTGCGTGAACCTTTTTGTCATTTGAAATGCTTGGGGTACCAATCATAAATTCTCAGGCCAACGGTTAAATTATCTACAATCACGCATAGGGGTAAACAGCCTTTCAGGTTTCTTTATTAAAAGGAACCAAAATCCTATCTTGCGTGGAAAGCAAACCTTTTTCATGCAGGCTACGGATCAATCGGTTTTTTCTTCCATCCGCCAAGGCGACATACCTGCGTTCGAAATGCTGTTCAAGACCCATTATAAGCCACTTTGCCGCTTTGCCCATTCCTACCTCCCCGACCCGGATGTGGCGGAGGAAGTGGTGCAAAATACCTTTATCAGCTTTTGGGAAAAAAGGGCAAGCATCGAGGTGGACACCTCCCTGAAGGCCTATTTGTACCGGTCCGTGCGCAACGCCTGCCTCAATGAGCTCAAACGCCAAAAGGTCCGGCAAATCCACGCCAATCAGGTCATGGCCGAGGGAGAACCGCTGACACAGGCCTCTGACCACCTGACGATACGTGCCGAATTGGAAACCAAAATCCAGGAAGCCCTCCAAACGCTCCCCGAACAGTGTCGACTGATTTTCAAGATGAGCCGCTTTGAGGAACTCAAATACCAAGAAATCGCAGACCAACTCAACCTCTCCGTCAAGACGGTTGAAAACCAAATGGGCAAAGCACTGAAGCTGATGCGGATACAGTTGAAGGACTATTTGCCAATGATCATCATCCTGATGGGTCATCTACTCGAACCATGAACGGCGCGACAGAACATATCGAAGATCTGATCGGCAGGTACATTGTCGGTGAAGCCACGGAGACCCAAATCCGTGAGTTGGAAGATTGGTGTGCCCTTTCGCCGGACAACCAGAAATACCTCGACGATGCGCGCTTGATATTCGAAAAGGCGACCCTACCGGGAGAAGTGGACTTCGATACCGAAAAAGCCTGGGCCAGCGTGCGCTCCCATATCGATGGCAAAGGAAAAACCCGCTTCTTTTTCCCCATGTGGTCCATTGCGGCAAGTGTGGTCTTGGTATTGGGGCTTTCGCTTTTGTTCTTCAAACCATGGCTTCAAAAGGAGGAATTCCAGTTTGTCAGTGAAAACGAGGTGCAAACCCACCTGATGCCCGACCGGACAGAGATTGCACTCAACCGCCAATCCGAGGTTTCCATCACCTACAATGAGCGCCGGAAAACCGGAACCATCCGCCTCGAAGGGGAAGCGCTGATCAGCATTCCCGAGGACAAAAAGGTAAACTGGACGGTAGAAGCGAGCGGATTGCTGATTGATGATATCGGCACCGTATTCCAGGTCAATGCCAACCCTGCAAAAGCCATTTTCGAGGTCAGCGTGATCGAAGGCATGGTACGCCTGTATACCAAAGAAACAGAAGGAATCACGATATCGGCGGGTGAAAAGGCAACCTTCAACCGTCTGGATGCTACTTTCGCTAAAGTCGAAGCAGATCCAAACGCCGCATCTTTCAAGACCAAAAACTTTGATTTCCAAGAAGAAAGTCTGTCCGAAATCGTCGGGAAATTGCAGGAAGTATATGGGAAGACCATTGTGCTGGAAGGACCGATCGAAAGCTGCAAGCTGACGGTTGTATTCGAAAACGAAAGTCTGGAAACCATCCTCGGGATCATTTCCGAAACCCTTGGATTCGAGGTGCAAACGATCGATGAAAGAATAATCATCAAAGGAAATGGCTGTTTTTGAACCATTGAAAGCGGGCATCGGGAACTTCGGTATGCGGGCGGGGCTGGTCTTTTGCCTTTGGGTGCTGCTCCAGGGTAGCGCATTTTCCCAAGACATCCCCGTCCTCGAAAGAAAAATCAGCATCACGGCGAAGCAAGAAAGACTGGACCTGTTTCTCAAGCGCTTGTCGGAGGTAGGCGGCTGCGTATTTTCCTACAGCCCTTCGGCAATCGATGTGACACGAACCACTACCGGGAATTTTGCCAACCAACCCCTCCGCGAAGTCCTAGAGCTTGTTTTTGAAGGCAAAGTCGAGATCAAACAGAAGGGCGTCTACGTCATCCTCACGCCAAAATCGACGTCTTCCAAAGATTTGCTCGTCAGTGGCTATGTCATTGACAAAAAAACCGGCAAAGCCATCCGCGACGCCACCGTCTACGATCCGATTACGCTCAAATCCTCCACGACCAACGAGTATGGTTTCTTCGAATTGTCGGTGAAAAACCCTGCATTGGATAGTCTAGAATTGGTGGTCACCAAACAAGACTACTCGGAAACCCTGGTGATCAAGGACAAAAACAATGCATTCAACAAAATCCTGCTCCAGGCCAAGGAGGTTGATTTTTCCGAAATCGGGGAAACGATCGCCAAGCCTGTGAAGAACTTCTGGGCCTGGACCAAAAACTCGGTGGGCTTCACCAACCTCGAAAACGTCCGCGATACCTTGCACCGTGGATTCCAGGCTTCCCTTGTTCCCTTTGTCGGCACCAACCGAAAAATCTCCGGCAGCGTGTCCAACGACTACTCGATCAACCTGCTTGGTGGCTTTTCGGGCGGGACCAACAGGCTCGAATTGGGTGGCTTATTCAACCTCAGCAGCGGCAACGTCCAATATGTCCAAGCAGCGGGACTTTTCAACCAAGTGAGCGGAAACGTCCGCGGGGCACAATTCGCCGGCTTGGCCAACCTGACCTACTCCAACGTCGAAGGGGTACAGTCCGCAGGTTTGATCAATTTCAACCTCGGCCAGGTCCGCGGGGCCCAACTCGCCGGACTCATCAACGTGGCGGGCAAGGGAATCAATGGAGGCCAAGCCTCTTTGTTGGCAAACTATGCGGGTAAAAACATCAATGGCGTCCAAATCAGTCCTATCCTCAACATTGGCAACAATGTCCGCGGCGTCCAACTCGGGCTCCTCAACTATGCGGACAGCATCCACGGGACGCCGATTGGCTTGATCAGCTTCGTGCGCAAGGGCTACCACCAAGTCGAAATCGGGGCCGATGAGGTCCTTCCACTCAACCTTTCCCTCAGGACGGGCACGCGGTCATTTTACAACATGATCTTTGCAGGAGTAAGACCGGAAAATGCGGATACGACAGTCTGGGCCTTTGGCTATGGCATCGGAACCTCACCGCGCATTGGCCGGAAGACTTTCCTCAACATCGAGTTTTCCTCCTCCCAACTCAATAACGGCAACGTCATGGCCCTCAACCTGATCAACAAGGCCTACGTGGGCATTGAGCACCAGTTTGTCAAAGGCTTTGGGTTCTACCTCGGCCCCAGTATCAATTGGCGGGTGTACGACAATACCTTTCGGGACCACCCGACACTATTCACCTACACCAATCCCGCGATCCTTCGGGAAAACACGTTCCCTGAGTATAACTTGGCCAGCCAACTATGGGTCGGCGCCCGGGCTGGGTTGAGGTTTTTTTGAGGAATGATTGCCATTTTATCATCAAGTATAAATTTCCACAAAAGAGACGGGAATAAGAGCAACAAAAATGATCCTATGCTGGATGTAAAATACATTTCAAAAAATTCGATAAATTGTACAGCATTAGTAACAATGAAACCATGTCTACACTGGAATTGAAAATCCGCTTGATAGAAAAAATTGACAAGATCGAGGATGAGAATCTTTTGAAGGAAGTGATCAGGCTTTTGGAATTAAGCGCTGGTACCGAAGACATGTACAATCTCGATTTAGACCAAAAAGCGGTGATCGCTGAGGCTAGAAATCAAATCAAGAACGGGCAATTTTTGACCGAGGATAAGGCCAACCAAGAAATTGATGAATGGTTAAACAAGTAATTTGGTCTTGGCGGGCGCAGGACGACCGAAAAAAGATTTTAGAATACTGGGTCAAAAAAAACAAATCGAACACCTTCGCAAAGAAGCTTGATAAACAATTCAGAGCGGCAGTACAGATCATTAAGCAATTCCCCCAAATCGGAAAAATAACGAATGATCCAAGAATAAGGGTGAAAGTCGTGAGGGAATACCTTATTGTTTACGAGGAAAATCAAAATTCAATTGTGATACTTGCTATCTGGGATAGCCGCCAAGATCCAAAAAGATTTGAGGAGGTACTTGAATAGGATTTTAGGGACCCGAGAAATGCTTACATCTGTAAAAGTCTTTATCGTCCATAGGCCTGAGAAAGACAACATCTCCCCCACTTTAGGCACGGTCTGAAAAACTGGTTTACGAATAGCTTGAGGTATTCCCAATTTTTTTCAACCCCAAATAGGGGTCTCCCCTTCCTCAATTGTCTTGGTATTGAAACGAAACCAATACCATGCATACTTTCAGCAAAATACTCGCTACCGCAGCGCTCTTGGCCTTCCAAACCTTGGAAGCCGGCGCCCAATCTTCGACCGAGTCCCAAAACACTTCCACTGCATCGACCGAATTAGAAGGAGATCAGTTCAACGAAGCAAAAGCAGCCAATAATCCGCTAGTGCGGGTTTTTACCCTCAAAGGTGCGGACACGACGACCGTGTCGATGCAGTTTTCCTTTGTCCCCTTTGTGGGCACCAACGGTACCAATTCCGGCAATGTCATCAACGACGTCTCCTTCAATTTTCTCGGAGGCTACTCTGCCGGCACACGGGCCTTTGAGATGGCGGGTCTTTTCAACATCAACCGCGGCGATATGACCGGGGTCCAGTTGGCGGGACTGTTCAACCAAGTCGGCGGAAAAGTCGATGGCGTCCAACTGGCCGGACTGTTCAATTCCAACCTGCATACCGTACGGGGCGTCCAATTGGCGGGCCTGACCAACTTTACGACCGGGACCGTGGATGGCGTCCAACTTGCTGGCCTCGCCAATTTTTCCCCCAAATCCGTCAAAGGCGTCCAAATCTCCGGTCTGGCCAACTTCTCCGGAAAAGACCTCGAAGGCTCACAGATTGCCGGTTTGGCCAATTTCACCGCCCACGACGTCCGCGGTTCACAGGTCGGGAGCTTCAATTATGCCCGCAAAGTCGACGGTTTCCAACTCGGGATCATCAACTACGCGGACAGCATGAGTGGAGTGCCTGTAGGTCTTATCAGCTTTGTAAGGTCCGGATACCAGACGGTCGAGATCAGTGCCAATGAGGTTTTGCCCATGAACCTGGCGCTGCGTACGGGAAAGCGGGAGTTTTACAACATCCTCTTCGCCGGAATCCGGCCCGAACTCAATGAGCAACCCACTTGGGCATTTGGCTACGGCGTCGGTACATCACCCAAACTCGGCCGGAATGTCTTCCTCAATATCGAAGCGAGCTCGGAACAGCTCAGCAAAGGCCGCGTCGAAGCGCTCAACTTGGTCAATCGCCTGTATGTCGGGGCCGATGTGCAGCTTTCCAAGAAGCTTGCCGTATTCGCCGGACCCACGCTCAATCTCCGGGTTTTTGATGATTCCTTTGCGGGCCATCCCGAGCTCTTCACCTACGCCAATCCCCAGATCAGGAACGAAAACATCTATCCCGAAGACATCAGCAGCCAATGGTGGTGGGGATTCAGGGCGGGATTCAGAATTTTCTAAACAATCTCCTTCCATTTCCAAAAAAAAACTTGCTTCCCGAATAGGGGTAAAGCTTTCAGCAATTGTCATCAAAGCAAATCATAACCTAGCAGACAGCCTGCTACAATACAGACCACAAAATGAAAAAGCTCATCACAGTATTCATCCTATCGCTTCTTGCATTTACCGCCTACAGCCAACAGGCGGACAGATTTAGATTCCAAATGGACCTCGGTGCCGCAGCACCAAAAGGCGGAGGTATCGGTGCCTTGGTCAATTTCGAGCCACAGATATTGGTGCAAAGAAACCTTGCGCTCGGTTTGCGATTTGGCGTCGCAGGCTTGGCCAAGGATATTGTTTACTATGATATCCCCAAGGACTTTACAGGGGAAATATCAGCAAATACATCCTTTTCGGGCACAGCTAACTATTATTTCAACTATAAAAAAGGAAAGGCAGCCCCCTATGTGGGTGCCGGATTTGGGTACTACACCTTCAGCAGCGTTAATATCGAAAGTACCGATATCGACCCCGATGACATCGGAAATCTACGGGCAAGCTTTGCTTGGGCGCCGATGGTACGCGCCGGGGTGGAATTGGGCAAGTTCAGAATCGGTGCCGAATACAACTTTGTACCAAAAAGCGACCTTCAAAACATCGCCGGTGAAGTAATCGGTCAGTCCACCAATGAATACTTCGGCTTCACGCTTGGCTTTTTTGTCGGCGGCGGCAGGTGGGGAAGAAGCCACTGGCAATAACAAAGCGTCAAAACCATCCATACTAACCCACACATGAAACCAACTATCTTACTTTTTGTCCTGGCATTCTCCGTGGGAGTTTGCCAGGCAACTGCCCAAACTTTGACCCAGACGATCCGCGGAACCGTGATTGACCAAGTCACAAAATCCCCGATGCCGGGCGCCACTGTCATGATCTTGAACACCGAACCTCTCATGGGTGCCGTGTCCGATCAAAATGGGGAATTCAAAATCCCTCATGTACCCCTTGGCAGCCACACGCTGCGGGTGGGCTTTATTGGATACCGGGACGCGATCTTACCTCAAATCCTGGTCAACTCTGGAAAAGAGACAGTTCTGACGGTCGCTATACAGGAAGACTTCAATCAGATGGAGGAAGTCGTCGTGATCGCTTCTGAAAAAGACCGAACCGTCAACGACATGATCGCGGTGAGCGGTCGCACCTTTACGGTGGAAGAGACCCGGAAATTTGCCGCGGCAGTCAACGACCCCGGACGCATGGTGACTTCCTTCACAGGCGTGGTGAGCACCGATGACGGCAATAACAACATTTCGATTCGCGGAAATGGTCCGAATGGCCTGCTTTGGCGAATGGAGGGAATCGATATCCCCAATCCCAACCACTTCGTAAACCCAGGCACTTCCGGCGGCGGTATTTCCATCTTGAGCGCGCAACTATTGAGCAATTCGGATTTCATCACCAGTGCTTTTCCCGCAGAATATGGCAATGCGCTTGGGGGTGTATTCGATTTAAATTTGAGGAAAGGGAACAACGAAAAGCGGGAGTTCACCTTCCAAGCTGGATTCCTCGGCACCGATATCGCTGCGGAAGGACCCCTTTCCCCTAACTACAAGGGCTCTTATCTGATCAATTACCGCTACTCCACACTGTCGATTCTCTCCAAAATGGGGGTGCCTTTAGGAGATTTCGTAACCAATTTCCAAGATCTTTCCTTCAACTTTTATTTGCCGACAGGCAAGAAAAGTACGATCTCCATCTTCGGATTCGGGGGCCTGAGCGATCAAAACAGCAATGCAGACAAAGATTCCCTGAATTGGTCGACTGATGCAGATCGATACAGTTCCACATTCTTCTCCAATACGGGAGCGGTTGGTATCAAGCATACCTACATGCTCAACAAGTCGAATTTTCTCCAAACGACAGTTTTGGCTTCTGGGAATGGCATAGGTAGCACCTACGATCGCCTCAATGAGTCCTACCAATCCGAAGAAAGGTACTTTGAGAATTTTGGTCAGTCAAAAATCACCTTTAGCTCCGTACTCAATACCAAAATCTCCCCCAAATACAACCTGAGAAGCGGGGTTTTCCTTAACCAACTGTATTTCAACCTGCGCGAAAAATCATTTGACGAGCAGGCAGGAAACATGGTGGCCAATATCGACTCAAAAGGAAGCACCCAAAGTGTCCAGGCCTTTTCCCAGCTACAGGTCCGTGCAAGCGAAAAATTAAACCTGAACCTGGGCTTACATTACATGCGGTTTTTACTCAATGGCTCCAATTCCATGGAGCCAAGGATAAGCGCGACCTATGAACTTGACGAAAGACAAAGACTCAGCCTGGGTTATGGACTTCACAGTCAAATCCAGCCTTTGGGAACATACTTTTCCGAGCAACAAGAGGAAGGTCAAACCATTTTCCCTAACAAAGCCCTCGATTTGAGTAAATCCCACCATTTTGTATTGGGTTATGACCGCTCCCTGAATCCTTACCTGCGCCTGAAAGTGGAAACCTATTACCAGCACCTGTTCCAAATCCCGATCAAGCCAGGCGAAGACCAAACCTATTCGATCCTCAACCAGCAGTGGTCCTTCATGACAGACCCACTGGTTAACCGCGGCTTTGGGAAAAACTACGGAGCGGAGTTTACGCTGGAGCAGTTCACCCACCGCAACCTGTACTTTCTGCTTTCGGCATCACTTTACAATTCCCTCTATAAAACAGAGGAAAACAAATGGAGAAATACCCGCTTCAATGGACGTGCAAACCTGGTTTTCACGGCAGGAAAGGAATACCACTGGAAAAAGAACAGGGTCTTTGGAGTCAACATCCGGTCTGTATATGGAGGTGGACTTTGGGATACACCCATAGATTTGGAAGCATCCATCGCTGCGGGGGAGACGGTGAAAGATGAAAGCCGTGCCTTTGAAATCCAAAACCCAGCCTATTTCAGAACGGATCTACGGGTAAGCCTCAAGCGCAACCGGCCTCATTCGACCCAAACTTTGGCCCTCGACATCCAAAACGTGACCAATCGGGAGAATACTTTTGGCAGCTATTTCGAACCGATGGAGGGAGTCATCAAGACCGCTTACCAAACGCCTTTGATCCCCATATTGAGCTACAGGATTGAATTCTAGAAAAAAAGGGTCCCAGCTTTGGGACCAAAAAAGTGACTCCCACCTCATCACGCGTATGAAAAAGGCGGCTTTAGCCGTCTTTTTTATAGAACAAAATATACGTTCTGGACTATTGCTGGAATCGCCATAAAGTTTTCAATACCCCGCTGGGCATTTGGACACATTTATTTATCTTCATGGGCGTTCGCAAATGTTTTTCCAATTCTTGGCATTGAAGTAGATGATTGGTTTTCGCAGATTTTTTTCAATTCTCCTCCTGTTTTTGGGAGTGGGAAGCGTTGGGGCAGCGATGGTGGGGATTCTACGCATCAATCAGGCCTCCAAATCAACGAAAACAGAAACCATCGACCCACCCACTGCAGACTTCTCCTTCGAACAACCGGAAGATTGTGGCAGTGCGCCGATTCAGTTTACCGACAAATCAACGGGGACCCAACTGACTTACCTCTGGGATTTTGGTGATGGGACTACATCCACGCTCGCTTCGCCCGAACATGCATTTACCGCTGCGGTTGGAAATGGTACAGAAACATTTGATGTGACATTGACGGTGACCGATTCCTTGGGCGTTACGGATTCCAAAACCAGCCCGATTACCGTCAAGCAAGTTCCCTCTACCTCGGTTGTGAGTGACAGAAGCGATACGGACTTTGACAGTCTGCCGTTCTTTATCGTTTGCGACAATGAGGAATCCAACTTTACATTTTACAACACTTCCACGACGAAAGAGACCAACGTATCCTACACAATTGAATGGGGAGACGGCTCTGAACCATTTGAAGCGACAGACTGGGATGAAGTGCAACATGCATATGAAATCGGCGTCTATTACCTCGAATACACGGTGGTGGGCGAAAACGGCTGCAGCGTCACCAAAAAAATCGGCGTCTTCATTGGATCCAACCCCGCTGTGGGTTTTGGGAACCCCGGCAATACAAACATTTGCTCCGGCGAAGCCTTGACCTTCCCGATCACGGGAACAGAAAACAATCCTCCGGGGACGATTTACACGATTACATTTTCGGACGGCACACCGCCTCAGGTTTTCACCCATCCCCCGCCTGCTTTCGTCAGCCATGTTTTTACGGAGACTTCCTGTGGCAAATTCGGAGCACCCGGATTCGGCAACTCATTTTCGGCAACGATTTTGGCGGAAAATCCCTGTTCAAAGTCTTCTGCGCAAGTCGTACCGATTTATATCACGGAGAAGCCTGAACCCATTATTGGCCTGGCCGATTCGGTATTTTGCGAGAATACATTCTTCGACATCCGAAACGAAACCCTATTTGGAAACGAGGTCAGCAACAACGGACAATGCACCAACATCGGCAGGTTTGTCTGGGAAGTCAGTCCCGCCACTGGCTGGGAATTGAGTCCCGGAAATACCCTCGGGAGTCGCCCAAACCCCAACGTTCCCAATATCTGGCTGGTCGGTTCGCAGGTTTTGACGCCAAAATTCACCGTACCCGGCGTCTACACGATCAAGTTGATATCAGGTAATCGCTGCGGTATCGAAGAGGTGACAGAAACAATTTGCATCATTCCGACCCCGGAACCAGCCTTTGAGTTGGATGTCGCGGAAGGCTGTGGCCCGATCCAAGTGAAAGCTACAAACACCTCAAATCTCCTAGGAACCTGCGCGGACGGGGGCGACTATTTCGACTGGACGGTCAGCTATTTGGGTGGAAATTGCGGCAGCACCTCGGGCTGGAGTTTCGCCGCTGGCAGCAATTCCAATTCCTACAGTCCAGAATTTGTCTTCACCAATCCTGGGAAATACCTGATCACCCAAAGCATGGTCACTTCCTGCGGGACTTTCACGGCCTCCGATACAGTCAGCGTGTTTGCGCCACCGCAGGTAATTTTACCTACCATACCCGTGACGGCTTGCGGCGGCCTATCGCTCAATCCAATTCCCCAAATACTGAATCTATGCGGTGAAGAAGCTGCAACTTACCTGTGGACCATTGAGGGCGGAAGCATTTCCACCTCGACCAATCTTGACCCCGGACTTATTGACTTCAATACTATTGGACCAAAAAAGATAACGCTTGCCGTAACGACCTCCTGCGGTACGACCGTGGCAAGTCGTGATTTCGAGGTTTTCCCGATTCCTGAACTTCAGATTACGGAAGACACATCGATATGCCGAGGTGAAGCGATTACTTTGAACGTGACCGTTTCGCCCCTGGGAACTTACAGCTATCAGTGGCGTTCGGAACCAGCGAGTCCAATTCAAAACGCCAACACTGCAAATCCAATCGTCAGCCCTACCCAAGACACCCGCTTCGAAGTAACGGTTACCAACACGGCCACAGGATGTAGCCAAGTCGAAGAAGTATTTATTACCGTCACACCTGCACCCGAAGTAGCCTTCTCAATTCCAGACCAAGTCATTTGCTCAGGCGAAACTTCACTCCCCGTCCAACTCAGCTCTACACCTCCCGGGTTGGGAGTCACATGGACGGCAGAAGCCAATGAAGTCCAAGGCGTAACACTTAATGGGGAAAGTCTGATTCCCGCCCAGACTCTGGTCAATACCGGAAACGTACCCGTAGATGTGGTGTTCAGCGCAAGCATCGTTCCGGAAGACTTGGGAGCCTGCGAACAGGTGATAGCCAGGTACATCATTCAAGTGAATCCGGCGCCGATTTATCCTGACGCTGAAATCGAAGTTTGCAGCGGGACTCCATTTGATTTCAGGCCTGCTGGCGTGGTTCAAGGAACAAGCTTCACTTGGAACGCCAACCCCGTACCGGATGTGACGGGAATCGCTTCAAATGATATCCCTGCGCCAACCATTTCCCAGACGCTGGTCAACAATTCCAACCAGGTGAAACAAGTGGTGTACAACATTGTGCCCAGCTTGGGAAATTGCCCAGCCGAGCCATTTACACTCACAGTTGCCTTACAGCCTGCACCTGAGATTGCGTTTTCCCTTCCCAACCAAACACTCTGTACCGGGACTTCCAGTGACGCAGTGACGATCACCAGCAATGTGGAAGGTGCGACATTTTCCTGGATCTCCCGAGCCAATGGCGTCCAAGGTGCGATTCCTTCAGGAACGGGCAACACCATTCCCGAGATGGATTTGGTCAACCCAACGCCAAATCCGATACAAGTCGATTTTGAAGTGCTTGCCCAAACCGGAAACCAAGGGACCTGTTCGGGAGTACCCTCGATTTACTCCATCGTGGTGAATCCATCGATTACCCTGGATACGGACGTAGGTAAATTCAATGGATTTGGTATTTCCTGCAAGGGCGCCGACGATGGCTTCATCCGATTGAATCCCAGAGGCGGAAATGGCTCGTTCAGCTATGCTTGGACAGGTCCCAATGGATTCACCTCGGACCAGCGGGAAATCGAAAACCTGGCACCCGGAGACTATGCCGTGGTGATCTCGGACGATTTCGGTTGCCAAGTGCCTGCAGGGTATACCCTCACCGAACCGACTCCACTGGTAGTGACATTTGTGGAAAAACAGGACGTGCTGTGTACAGGTGATCTTTCGGGAAGCATTTCCTTCGTAGCGGAAGGCGGAATCGAAACAGTACCCTACCAGATATCTTGGGAAAAAGACGGTAACCCGTTCCCCGCAAACAGCCTATCGCTCCAAAACCTGGAGGCAGGCGTCTATGAATTGACCCTCACTGACGCCAATGGATGCAGCTTCGAATCTGGGCCAATAACCATCACGGAACCTACGCAACGCCTAGCCATCAGCATCGAAAAGGGCGATATCAGCTGCTATGAGGCCAAAGATGGATTCATCAAACTCAATATCGTCGGAGGAATCGGACCTTATCAAGTACAGTGGGATTTTGGCTCCAACCAGACCAATTTCACAGACCTTGGTCCCGGAAATTACGCCGTCACCGTCACCGACCAAATCGGCTGCGTGGTCACTCAAGCAGTCACCATCATTGACGCACCCGTATTCAAAATCAACCCAACCGTTACCAATGTCAGCTGCTTTGGTCAAGACGATGGACAGATCAAGCTGGAAATTGAAGGCGGCAATGAAGGCTTGCTCATCAGATGGGATGACGGGCGACAGGTTCCTGAGCTCTTCAACCTAGGGCCCGGGACCTATGGCGTGACTGTGAGCAAGTTCGGTTCCTGTGATATCAGGCGCGAATTCACCATACTCGAGCCAGAAAACATCAGCATCAGCGCAGTCGTCAACGATGCCTTGGATTGTAATAACGGTACGAGCGGCAGCATCCAATTGCAGGTTTCTGGAGGCGTACCACCGTACACTTTCGCCTGGAGCAATGGCGCAAACACCCAGAATTTGACAGGGCTGACCACGGGGACATACAATGTAAACATCATCGATGCCAACGGCTGTGTTTCGAACCGTGAGTTTGTCATCAAGCGACCACCACCCATCGAGGTGCTTGCTACCCGCAATCAGCTCGTGGATTGTAGTCCAAGGAAAGTCCAGGAAGAATTCCTACTCAATGTCACGGGAGGCGTGCCCCCCTACTCCATCCAATGGTCTGGCGGTCTTGTTTTCCAAAACGGTACCCAAATGGTAGCCGACAATCCGGGCCTTTACCTCTTGACTGTTCGTGACCAAGCCGGCTGTGAATTCAAGACTTCCTACGAAGTATCCAATACCAATGTCGTGCTGGATGCGGAGATTGAATCCGTTGCCTTTGACCAAAATGGAGGATTTTTGGTGGGAATCGAAATCGAGTTTGTCAACAAGACAATAGGCGAAGTGGTGTCCTATTTCTGGGACTTCGGAGACGGTAACAGTAGCTCTGAAACCAATCCAAGGCATACCTACCAAGCTGGCGGTGAATACGAAATCACGCTTCAAGCCATCGACAAGTTTGGCTGCATCCTGGAGTGGAAAGAGAAAATCAAAGTCGTGGACTATTTCTTGGTGGTCCCCAACGTATTCTCGCCCAATGGTGATGGCGTCAACGATTATTTCTTCCCGAAATTTGTCAATGTGGAGAGCCTTGAGTTTTGGGTGTTGAATAAATGGGGAGAAAGCCTTTTCCATACCACGGATATCAATTCCCGTGGTTGGGATGGGAAGATACGCGGCGAGACCGCGATGCCTGGAAACTATGTCTACAAGCTACAATACAAAACCGTGGACGGACGCGTGGAAACCAAAACCGAAGTATTCCTTTTGCTCAAATGAAAATACAAAGCACCATAGCGCTCCTTTTGATGCTTTTTGCATGGACGGCAAAAGGACAGGATTTCCATTTTTCCCAATTCTACGCATCCCCACTCAACCTGAATCCCGCTCTGGCAGGCTCTACGGAACTGAGTCGCTTCGGTGTCAATTACCGGAAGCAATGGCCGGGACTTTCCTATGATTTCAATGCCTATTCGGCCTATTTTGACCACTACAGCTATGATCTCAAAAGCGGTTTTGGTGTTTTGGTCAACAGCTTCCAAGAGGCCAATATGCAGATGAACACCTCCGACATCTCATTTTTCTACAGCTACAATTTGAGCCTTTCGGAAGATTGGAGCTTTCGGCTGGGCGGGCAGGCAGGATACGCAAGGAGAAGTGCCAGGTTGGACAACTTGATTTTCGGTGACCAAGTGGATTTGTTCAGTCGTACCATCAACCAATCGACCATAGATCAAATCCCTGATTTTGAGCCGTACGGATATCTTGATCTTGGTTTCGGAGCATTGGTACACAACGAACACCTTTGGCTGGGCGCATCGGCCTATCATATCAATCGCCCCAATTTGAGCTTTTTCCCCGACAATGAAGTCGGATTTCTCCCTGTAAAATGGAGTGTGCACGGGGGATTTTCCTTTCCCCTCGGCACCAAAAACTATTTCGGGTCGAAATTTGACAACCAAGTCACTTTGCTCTTCAATTACAAAAACCAAAACCCGTTCCAGCAACTTGATATCGGCGCACAAATGCTCTACGGAAATGTCATCGGCGGCCTAGGGTTTAGGGGAATTCCGGGTACCCGCAATATGCCCAATCAGGACTCCATCATCCTGCTACTCGGCGTCAACCTTCCCATCGGGATGGTCATCGGGTACAGCTATGATTTTATGCTCTCCGAAATCGGTTCGGCAGCACAAGGAGCCCACGAAGTATCCTTTCGCTACCAATTCCTGATGGGAGATCCAAAATCCCGCAACCAAAGAAGCCGAATCTTGAAGTGCTTCAACTTCATGATGTGAAAAAAGCGTCCGTGATTGCGATCGGCATCAAAAAAGAAGCCTTTCCTACATGTCAGCCAAAAACACCGATTTCCCATTATTACATGGTAGCCAATCCGATGCACTTCCTGTTCATTGATCAGTTTTTCCCTTATAAATGCGGAAGATGAATAAAAGAAAGAAGGCGGATGATTGTCCGCCTTTACTGTTTCAAGCTGCTAACTCAAAGCATTTCATGGGAAAAGTTACCCAAATCGTAAATCTCCATGATCTCTTCGAGGATTTTGGAAAAGTCAATTTTCAAATCGATCAACTTCCCGGTCTCGATATCAAATACCCAACCGTGAACCTTCAATCCCCTTGATTTGATGTGGCGCTGTACTACGGCGGTCTTTATCAAATTGACGCATTGCTCCTGCACGTTGATTTCCACCAGCCTATTGTACCGTTTCGTTTCGTCTTCGATCTTATTGAGTTCCTTTTTGTGGAGGCGGTACACATCCCTGATATTGCGAAGCCAAGGGTTGATCAATCCCAAGTCAGCTGCATTCATGGCGGCCCTGACACCTCCGCAGAAATAATGGCCACAGACAACAACGTGGTTGACTTTGAGTGTGCCGACCGCATATTCCAACACCGACATCACATTGAGGTCAATGGAAATCACCATGTTGGCGATGTTGCGATGGACAAACACCTCTCCGGGCTGCACGCCCATCAATTCCTCTGCCGTCACGCGGCTATCAGAGCAACCTATGTAGAGAATATCCGGATTTTGGCCTTTGGAAAGATCAGAAAAATAGTTCTTGTCCTTTTCCAGCTTTTCCGCAATCCACAATTCGTTGTTCTTAAAAACCTTTTTGATATCCATCTTAAAATATTTTTATGGGAAACTATTGAATCGAAGCCCAAATTCAAAACAAAACCTTTGCAATGGCTATAAAAAATCAGCCGGCTTCAGAAACTTTGCGGCTTCTTGGGGGGTGGGAACGCGACATGAACTTCGCTTGCCATACCAGCGATAGCGATTTTTGGCAATCCAATCGTAAATCGGATCCCTAATAATTTCAGGAACAATCACAAAAAAGTAAAGCAAACTCCAAAATCCTCCCATCAGCCGTGCAATCTCCAAGGCAGCCCGGCTTTTCACATATACCTTGTCCCGGTACACGAATACGATGGAATCCAAATAGGCGTTAGGAATGTGGTATCTTTTCAAAAATCCTTCTAAAAAAGGCTCCTGAAGAGAGGCAAATTTGAATCGGTCTTTCTTATCCCTCTGGATCACAAAATCGACGGCGTGGTTGCAGAGGTTGCAAACGCCGTCGAATAGTATGATTCCGTAATCCTTCGGAAGACTCATTTCACGATCTGGACCGTCCCTTTGAACGTCTGCTCTTTCAAAGCCGGGTCAAAAACGTCAAACCTGACCGTCGCGGTGTAGAAGTAGGTGCCCGCCGGAAGCTCGTTGCCGTTTTTGTCCCTGCCGTTCCAGCGGATGAAGACATCGTTCTCGTTGGAACTAAGGCTGTTGAACGAAAACACCTCGACTCCCCAACGGTTGACGATGAATACCTCCACGCCCAAAACAAACCTCGGGCATTTTGCAAACGGATTGTCGAAGGCCATGAAGGTATCGTTGATGCCGTCCCCGTCCGGGGTAAAGGCATTCGGAAGGAAATACGCCGGACAGTTGTCCACGCAGACCGTGTTGCTCGGTTCGCTTTCGTTGCCGGACCTGTCGACAGCCGTGATGTAGTAGCAGCCACGGTAGTTGCTCAGGTTGTTGATAACCGCATCCCTTTCAAAAGGCGAGAATGTACGCACCAAGGTAAATTCCCCCTCTTCGCCATCCTCATTGAAATACAGCCTGAACGCGCTCAGTTCATCGTCACAGGATCCCGTGAAATTCGGCTCCCAGCCCAGTTCGTGGGTAAACGTGGTGTTGCCGCAGGGCTTGTCGGAGAGGTATTCCTGGCATTCTGGCCCTTCGAAAGTCAACACCGGCGGGCATGGCAGCCTGTCGTCATCCGGCCTCGCGCAGATGACCTGGGATTTGTTTTCCAAAGGATAGGTCAGTTGGCTGACGTTGTATGCGCCTTTTGTGATCACATAGTAGCAGTACTCGGTATCCCTGCGGAGCGGAATTCCATTGTGGCGTCCGTCATCCAAATACGTGAAACCGGCAGTGGTTACGTCCACCTCGGCAATCAGTTCAAAAGTGTTCTCGTCCTGGGCATTGGCGTCGTTCCTGTTGCGGTAGACCTCATGTTTGTACTGGCTGATGGAATTGTTCCAGGGCACTGTAAAGGACCAGTTAAGCTCGATGGCCTCGTTGATGATGACGGGTTCCAGCCTGACCGAGGAGGCCGAGGTCGAGCTGTCTATCGTCGTGGTGTTTTCCTTGAGGATCACCTTGTAGTTGTAGACCAGGTTCTCAGTGTTCAGGCCAGTGTCCGTGAAGAAGGTGTCCGCGGTACTGACTACAGACGTGCGGTTTTGATTACCGGTAAACCCGGTCCTCCTTACCAGTTCATATGTGAACGGCCCCGGAAACTGGGTCCTATCGATATCGTAGGGCGGCGTCCATTTCACGAAAATCTCGCCATTGGCGGCATCGGTCGCCTCGATACTGACATTGGTAATGATCGGAACGTCCACGTCGATGGTCACGCAGATTTCCTCCGAAACAATGCTAACTCCGTTTCTAGGGCTTGGATATCCCGCAACAAGCCGGTAACAGTAGGTGTTTCCAGGTGCCAGACCTTCGCCCATGTTCGTGTCCAGAAAACTGAATGTGGACATGTTGGTGACTCCCACCAATTCGTAACCTGCGCGGATTCCCGTCTCACAGGAATCCGGCTCGTAGGGATCGGAATTGATCCTCCTCCAGACCTGCATCACGTCCGCGGCGTTGGAGCAGGAATAGGGTTGCCACTCCAGGTTCACGGACCGCGACTGGCCCTGCTCGATGTTGTCCCAAACCGGAGGCGGCCCCACAACCCTGATCTTCCAGGTCTTGATGTCCACCAGCGCTGGACCCGAACGCGGCTGGTCCGTGATCCGTACACGCACGTCATACTCACGCTCACGCACATGGGCACAGACAGTCTGCCAATTGAATCTGACTATACCAGGACTAGGTTGGAAAACAGATTCAGGAGCATAGGTAGCCGGCGAAGTATTGATTTCAAGCGGATCACCAAAAACCTCAATCTTGATCGGGTCCCCATCCGGGTCAGAACCTTGAATGATAATATCGGAAATCCGTTCCCCGGCCACTACACAGAGATCGTCAGGCAAAATCAATTCCGGTCGCCTGTTGTTGGAATTTTCGATGATGATCTGCATATCCCTCACTACGTAACCGATCAATTGGTATTCTCCAGCGATCTTTCGCCATTCTTGTATTCGAAACGCTACGTTGAATTGTCCGGCCAAACCAGGGGCATCCCAGACCAAATCGCCTGTTAGTGCATCCAAGGTCAGGAATGCGGGCGTCGATCCGTCTTCCTGTCTGAAGCTGAACTCGGACGTTCCCGGGCTTCTGTAGTTATTGACTGGACGTTGGAAATCCTGCTTTGGAATGTCCATTACATAAGACAAACTGTCACCATCCGGGTCATAGGCGCCCGGATTGTGGATGTAGCGCTTGTTGACAGCACCGTTGTCTACGGGAGGGATGGTCAGGACGGGTGAATTGTTGATACCGATAAAAGGGTCTATAACGATCTGGGTCTCCACATAAAAAGGTGTCTCGACGGAGTTATCCATGTTGAGTGTCCGGTCGTTCCGGTTGAATTCCCGGAAACGGATCGTGTAGCGTCCCGGCCCTTGGTAGGTATGCGTGATCACAAATGTGTTTTTCTCGATTTGATTGCCCAATGATTCGACCAACACAAAATCAGCCTGGGTATTGAGTGTCACTGCCTCAGTGCCATCGCCGAAGTTCACTTCCCCGGGCCCGAATATGACGCTGGATCGCGTATCCGTGTAGCCCACGACGGTGATCCTATACGTCAGCGTTTGGACGGAAACCCGCTCTGCAGTGATCTCACCGGCCCGGATATGGGTGGCCCAAGCATTGCTTGCATAAAAAAACATCATTACCAGGGAGAGCAGAAAAACGGAACCTTGCAATTTCATGTAATCGATGGTTTGGTCAGGTAGATATACGAAGATATCCAAATCACGGTGAAATTATTTATTTCATTCAAACAATAAAAATAAACACAAGGTTAGGACAACATGAAAATTAGCTCAGAATGGGCTCGAATTCGAGTCTATTTAGAACAATTTAAAATAAGTTCAATCGATTGAAGTCAGTTTGTTCGCTATGTTTGCGGCACGTAAATTTGGCCGACAGATTAAAAATCCAAACATCAATCGATCTAATATAAAACAAATATGAGCTGGGTATCCAAGACCTTGAATAGCACACTGGGCAGAAAGCTGCTGATGGCCCTTACGGGTCTTTTCCTGATTTTGTTTTTGGTAGTCCACTTGGCGGGTAACCTTCAGTTGCTGATACCTGATGGTGGCGAGTCCTTCAACATTTATGCCGAAACAATGGCGAAGAATCCACTTATCCGGGTTGTTTCGATCGGTAACTTCGCCTTTATCCTTATCCACGTGATCTACTCGATTATGCTTTCCCGGTACAACAAGGCCGCACGTCCAATTGGTTATGCAGAAAGCAAGGCCAACACCAACAGCGCTTGGGCTTCGAGGAATATGGGGATTTTGGGAACACTCATCCTGATATTCCTTCTGGTACACTTACGCGGTTTTTGGTACGAATTCAAATTCGGAGAAATTCCCACAGCCGTGTACGAAGGAGTTACCTACAAAAACGTTTACTTGATCGTTGCAGAGGCTTATTCCAATCCCCTCTATGTACTCTTCTATGTGGTTTCCATGGGCTTCTTGGCCTTCCACCTTTCACACGGATTTGCCAGTGCTTTCCAGACGCTTGGATTGAACCATGCCAAGTATTCTCCACTGATCCAAAAAGTGGGTATTGGATTCTCTATTCTCATTCCGGCACTGTTTGCCTTGATTCCGATCATGATGTTCCTGCAAGCATAAAATTTCTAATAGTTTATTTGGGTAAAAATTTGACCTATGATACTAGATTCCAAAATACCTGATGGCCCTTTGGCCGAGAAGTGGACCAAACATAAATTCAGCGTGAAGCTGGTCAATCCCGCCAACAAGCGCAAGTACGACGTCATCGTCGTGGGGACAGGCTTGGCGGGCGCTTCGGCTGCGGCTTCCTTGGCAGAGCTTGGCTACAACGTGAAAGCCTTTTGCTTCCAAGATAGCCCAAGACGTGCACACTCCATCGCTGCACAAGGCGGTATCAACGCTGCTAAGAACTACCAAAACGATGGCGATTCCATCTTCCGCTTGTTTTACGATACCATCAAAGGCGGAGACTATCGGGCAAGAGAGGCCAATGTACACCGCTTGGCAGAGGTTTCCGTCAGTATCATCGACCAGTGCGTGGCACAAGGTGTTCCTTTTGCCAGGGAATACGGAGGCTTGCTGGCCAACAGGTCATTTGGTGGGGCACAGGTATCCCGAACGTTCTACGCGAGAGGACAAACCGGGCAGCAGCTTTTGCTTGGCGCCTACTCTGCACTCTCCAGGCAAGTCGCCAACGGTAAAGTAAAACTCTACCCAAGGACCGAAATGATGGACGTGGTGATCGTGGACGGCAAAGCCCGCGGCATCATCACGAGAAACCTCATCACAGGCGCCATCGAATCCCATTCCGCACACGCAGTCTTGTTGTGTACAGGCGGATACGGAAACGTGTTTTTCCTTTCTACCAACGCGATGGGGTCCAATGTGACCGCGGCTTGGCGTGCACACAAGAAAGGCGCTTTCATGGCCAATCCATGTTTCACCCAAATCCACCCTACCTGTATCCCTGTTTCCGGTGACCACCAAAGTAAGTTGACCCTGATGTCAGAATCACTGCGAAATGATGGTCGTGTATGGGTGCCCGCAACAAAGGAAACAGCCGAAAAACTCAGAAAAGGGCAAATCAAGGCCTCTGATATCAAAGAAGAAGACAGAGATTACTTCCTGGAAAGAAAATATCCATCCTTCGGTAACCTGGTGCCTCGGGACGTTGCTTCCCGAAATGCCAAATATGTCTGCGACGAAGGCCGTGGCGTGAACGAAACCGGAGAAGCTGTATTCCTGGACTTCCGCGATGCCATCATCCGGGATGGGAAAAATGTAATTTCCGCCAAGTACGGAAACCTCTTTGACATGTACCAGCAGATTACCGGCGAGGATCCTTATCAGGTCCCAATGATGATTTATCCTGCGGTGCACTACACCATGGGCGGTCTGTGGGTGGATTACAACTTGATGACCACTGTCCCTGGATTGTACGCTTTGGGCGAGGCCAATTTCTCCGACCACGGTGCGAACAGGCTTGGTGCTTCTGCGCTGATGCAAGGCTTGGCTGATGGATATTTTGTAATTCCCTACACTGTTGGGGACTATTTGGCACAAACACCGTCCACCAAAATCGGCACAGATCATCCTGAGTTTAAGAAAGCCGAGAAAGAAGTGAAGGACCGCGTCCAAAAATTGCTCAGCATCAAGGGCGAAAAGACTGTCGACCATTTCCACAAGAGACTGGGCAAAATCATGTGGAACTACTGCGGGATGGCGAGGACGGAAGAAGGACTGAAGGAAGCCAAAAAAATGATCCAAGAGTTGAAGGCCGAGTTTTGGTCCAACGTGAAGGTATTGGGAGAAAACGAGGAACTCAACCAATCCCTCGAAAAAGCCCACCGCGTAGCCGACTTCATCGAATTGGGCGAATTGATGGTGGACGACGCCCTCAACAGGAACGAATCCTGCGGTGGCCACTTCCGGGAAGAATACCAAACCCCTGAAGGCGAAGCGCTCCGTGACGACGCCAACTATGCCTATGTGGCCGCTTGGCAATACGTGGGCGAGGGTCAAGAAGAAGTCCTTCACAAAGAGCCTTTGGTCTTCGAAAACGTGAAACTGACCCAAAGAAGCTACAAGTAATCCCAAGAATCTAAAGCATTGGAGCTATGAATTTGACTTTAAAAATCTGGAGACAGCGAAACAACGCCGACAAAGGCGGTTTCAAAGAATATAAAGTAACGGAGGTTTCCAAGGACATGTCCTTCTTGGAAATGCTGGATGTGCTCAACGAGAGCCTGACCGAAAAAGGGGAAGACCCCGTGCACTTTGACCATGATTGCCGGGAAGGCATCTGTGGCATGTGCTCGCTCTATATCAACGGCAAGCCA
Source organism: Mariniradius sediminis (assembly GCF_021491425.1). Taxonomy (NCBI): domain Bacteria; kingdom Pseudomonadati; phylum Bacteroidota; class Cytophagia; order Cytophagales; family Cyclobacteriaceae; genus Mariniradius; species Mariniradius sediminis. Next base: position 311,609 of record NZ_JAKEVZ010000002.1, read on the forward strand.
CATGGACCGCTGCAGACGACGACTTGTCAGCTGCACATGCGCTCCTTCAACGACGGCGAAACCATCACCATCGAGCCTTGGAGGGCAAAAGCATTCCCGGTCATGAAGGACTTGGTCGTGGATAGGTCTGCCTTTGACAGAATCATCCAAGCGGGCGGCTACATTTCCGTCAATACCGGCGGTGTACCCGATGCCAACGAAATCCCAATCCCCAAAACCGTGGCTGACAAAGCCATGGACGCAGCACAATGCATCGGCTGCGGGGCTTGCGTGGCGGCCTGCAAGAATGCCTCCGCGATGCTCTTCACTTCTGCCAAAATCTCCCAACTTGCCCTGCTGCCCCAAGGACAGGTAGAGCGCAAGACCCGGGCGGAAAAGATGGTGGCACAGATGGACGCAGAGGGATTTGGTGCCTGTACCAATACCGGTGCCTGCGAGGCGGAATGTCCGAAAGGCATCAGCATCACCAATATCGCCCGGATGAACCGCGAGTATTTCACCGCGGTCGTCAGCAGCGAAAATCTGTAAAAATGAATAAGCATCTATAACCAAAAAAAGACCGGGGCGACTCGGTCTTTTTTTTTATCCAAATAACTCCAAATACTGCTCGCCCGGAATCACGGGGGCAAGTCTTTTCAATTCCATTTCATCAAAAATCCGCGATCGGACCATAAACCTGAGCCCCAAGGGTATCTCCAGTGAAAAGCTGGTCCCACGGCCCGCGATCACATCAAGCGTCAACTGCGTATGTTGCCAGTATTCGAATTGGTCTTGGTTCATGAAAAAATCGCAACCATGCACCTCCCCTATCCATACATCGCTCATGCCGATCTTGAATTCGCCCTTTTCAAAGCACATCGGTGCCGAACCGTCACAGCATCCTCCGCTTTGGTGAAACATCAGTTCCCCCTGCATGCGCTGACGCAGTGTATCGATGACGCCCATGGCAGCCTTGGTGATCAATACCCTGGGCACTAGTTCTTCTGGTGGCATGGCAAAATGGGTTTACTTCAATCATGAGTCGTGGTGATGGACGTACCAAACAGGCAAAATCCCGAGCTTGAAATTTGGCTGGAATGCGGGGCCAAGAATCCTCCAAGGAGAATCCAAGGCCCATATCCCAAACCATCCAATCGATTTACTAGAAGAATCCCAGTTTTTTCTTGCTGTAGGAAATCAGCATATTTTTGGTTTGACGGTAGTGGTTGAGCATCATCAAATGTGTCTCCCTGCCAAAACCTGACTTTTTGTAGCCCCCAAATGGTGCATGGGCAGGATAGGCATGGTAGCAATTGACCCAAACCCGGCCGGCTTTGATGGCCCTTGGCACCTGGTACAGCTCGTGTGCATCCCTGGACCATAACCCCGCACCCAATCCGTAGAGCGTATCATTGGCGATTTCGATGGCTTCCTCGACTGTTTTGAAAGTAGTAACCGAAGTCACTGGGCCGAATATCTCCTCTTGGAAAATCCGCATCTTGTTGTGCCCTTTGAAAATCGTCGGCTGGATGTAGTAGCCATTTTCAAGTCCTGAATTCAGATTAGCTCTATCCCCGCCGCAGAGGACTTCGGCACCTTCCTGTTTGCCGATTTCCATGTAGGACAGGATTTTTTCAAACTGGTCGTTGGATGCCTGCGCGCCCATCATCGTATCTTCTGCCAATGGATTGCCCATCTTGATGGCTTTGGTACGTGCGATGACCCTCTCCATAAAGACCTCATAGATGTCCTCATGTACCAGGATTCTTGAAGGACAAGTGCAGACTTCCCCTTGGTTGAGGGCAAACATGACGGCACCTTCTACGGCTTTGTCGAAGAAATCATCATCCGCATCGGCGACGGATTTCATAAAGATATTGGGTGACTTACCCCCAAGTTCCATCGTCACTGGAATGAGGTTTTCGGAGGCGTATTGCATGATCAGACGTCCTGTTGTCGTTTCGCCGGTAAAGGCAACCTTTGCCACGCGCTTCGAGGTCGCCAAAGGCTTTCCTGCCTCCGGGCCAAATCCAGTGACGACGTTCAATACGCCGGGAGGGACAACTCCCTGAATCAGTTCCATCAGGACCATGATGCTGGTGGGTGTTTGCTCGGCGGGCTTCACGACAGTGCAGCAGCCTGCTGCCAATGCCGGTGCAATCTTCCAGCACGCCATCAGGAGCGGGAAATTCCAAGGAATGATCTGTCCAACCACGCCGAGTGGTTCTTGGAGGTTGATGCTGACGGTATGCTCGTCGTGCTCCGACATGGTACTTTCGTCCGCCCGGATCACGCCTGCAAAATATCTGAAATGGTCGATGCAAAGCGGAAGATCAGCAGCACGGGTCTCGCGTAGTGCCTTGCCATTGTCGATCGTTTCGATGCGTGCAAGGAGCTCCAGATTTTCCTCCATGATGTCGGCTATTTTGAGCAAGACGCGGCTCCTTTCAGCAGCTGGCGCATTGGACCATGCCGGAAATGCCGCATGGGCAGCGTCCAAGGCCTTTTCGATATCTTCTTTGTTGCCGCGGGCAGCTTTGGAAAAAATCTTCCCGTCGATGGGCGAGATGTTGTCAAAATATTCGCCGGAAGCTGGCGCTACCCATTTCCCTCCGATAAAATGGTCATACTTCTCTTTCACTTTTGGCCTCTCTACGGCCTTTTTCTGTTGCAATTCGAGTGTTTCCATGATTTGGTCATTTTGGTTATTCGACAAATTTCATTGAAGTGAAAAAGCTTTTATCGACTTATTTTGCTATTCGATCGACCTATAATGACAAATGTCATTTTTTCTCCAATCTGCAAGCGCTACCTTTCAGTAAAGACCCAGAATGCCATGCAGCCAAATTTTATCGCAGGAGTCCCTTGGCGAAATGACCGAGACCTCAAGACACTCGTAGAAAACAGGACGACCTACACGCTCGACAATTGCGAGCTCAATATTTTTGAAACCCACCAACAGGCCAAGGAGGTCAACCTGAGCTTTGGCGATCTGGTCTTGACGACCATGCTCAAGGGAAAAAAGGTCATGCACCTTTTTGACAAACCGGGCTTCGATTACCTTCCCGGCGAGTCAGTCATCGTCCCACCCAACGAAGTGATGAAAATCGACTTTCCCGAGGCCCAATGGAACAATCCCACCCAATGCATCGCGCTGTCGATCTCGAAGGAAATGATCCAAAACACTTTTCAATTGCTCAACGAAAAGCTCCCCAACAAAGAGATTACCAACGAATGGGGCCTGGACTTGGCTTACTTCCACCTCATCAATACCCAAGACTTGTCTGAAATCATCAATCGGTTCATCCGGATTGGGGTGAAGGAGCGGTCCCGGGAGAAGGACCTGATCGCTTCTTTTGCATTGAAAGAGCTGCTTATCCGACTTTCCCAAACGCAGGCCCGGGACATGTTGGAAAAAACCTACAAAACGCAGGCAAGCTCCAATCGGATTGCCTTTATCGTCGACTTTATCAAATCCAATATCCGCGAAGACCTTACCCTCGAACAGCTTGCCGATAAGGCCTGCATGAGCAAGGCACACTTCAGCCGGACATTCAAAAGTGAGCTGGGTCTTTCCCCGATGGAATTTATTCTAAAAGAACGACTGAAGCTTGCCAAGCAGTTTCTCCAAATTGGACAACACCAAATCCAAGAGGTCTGCTACATGGCCGGATTCAACAACCCGACTTATTTTATCCGAGCCTTCAAGCAGGAATTTGGGACAACGCCGAGGGTATTCCAACAGGGGGGGTAACGGAAGGAAATCATATGGTTTTTTTATCCAACTGCTCGTCAACTTACATGCCCTTCTTTCTTTATTCAGGTCGAGAGTTTATCAATCCTTCCTGAGTAAGAGAAAAATCAATCGTTTTGCCACTCCAGAGGTGTAGGTTTATGGTGGATCTTAGGACAGGGTGAATGTCAATTTCCATTGAAAACGCAATTCCTCAAACACGAAAAAACCGAGCCAAAAGGCTCGGTTTTAAACACTCACCAGCTCAGGTTTTGAACAACATCAACTATCCCCATCCGGATTATTCTCCCAAAGGATTTTATTTAGTTCATCGTTGATTTCCTTTGCACCCGGCACATTGGCTTTAGCGGCCTCCTTGACCGAGTTATGGTAGCTCAGCGCAAAAAGATAAGCCTCCGTCCTGTGCCAGGTGATTGTATCTTCGAGCTTCGTTTGGAGTTCCTTCAACGCATGAAAAATGGACAACAATGTTGATTCCTGGTCAGAATCCGTTTCGTGCTGCTCTACATCAGCGAGTGCAAGAGAAATCCCAAGATTGTCGAGAAGTTCTTCGAGGATGCGATTTGCATATGAATCCAAAGATTCACCAGTCTCAGGCGTCGAATTGAATTGTCGATTGTCAGGTTTGGAGGCAGAACGGGACAGAATGGCCTGAATTTGCTCTAAGGCCTGCATGGCAGCCTGCAAATTTTCAGCGGGAATTGGATTTCTTTTTTTCATTGTTTTTTTATTTAAGGGTGATCAATAAAAACTGATATTCCAATACACAAAGCATTGAATGTAGTTATCATTTGGTGAAAAAACAATGTTTAGTCAAAAAAATATTTACAAGATTAGTTTTGACAAAAGATCTGTCCCAAAAATGCTACCTCAATGGATCAATTCAACTTAACAATCAAAATCCCAGATGTTTGAAAACCTCCATGACCGACTGGGTAAATTTGAAATCGAAGATCTGCTCAATTATCTTTCAAATCCTTAGACCTTGGGTAAAAAAATATACCCCAAGCCGTTTTTCCGAGTGTTTAAAATTTGGCATTTCCAGAAAGGGAATGACAATGAAAGCTTAACCGCCAACGGGGGTTGAACCTTGAGTAGCCCCGGGTTTCTCCCGATAATTATCGTGGACCGGAGAATTGAAGAAATCAAAATATGACGATCAACCCTGAAGGGGTTGAACAAGGTCTAAGTGGGAGGAATTTTGTCATTGGTAAAACGACCGAAGGTGTTTTCTCATCCCTGCTGTAAAAGCTATCTCCCAAACATTTAACGCTAGCGCCGCCAGTCAAATCTCCAAACCTTATGGGCATCAGCGTGGTTAATCTATTGGGCGCTCAATAACCTTTCGCCTGAGTAAAAGTTTTGTCCCCAAAACAGACACCATTCAGTAAGTATAAGAAAATCAAAGTATTACGGACCAACTCCACAACCATGTTTCCAAGCAAAGTGTATTTTTTTCTGAGTTTATTGATCATTCTCCCAATTACGACAGCGTTTGGGCAATACTTTGAAGTGCGGGGAAAGTTGTTTGATGCAGAATCAAAGGAACCCTTGGCATTTGTTCAGGTGGCATTGTTTGCAGCGGGCGATCAAACCAAACCACTGACTTTTTCCGACACGGACATCGATGGGAATTTCAGCCTGGAAGTGCCGCGGGGAAACTATACCTTCAAGGCATTTTTCATTGGATACAGTGACCTCCTCAAAGAAGGAATCACAGTGAACGGACTGACTGACCTCGGTGAACTGGCCATGCAAGGTGATGGCCAGAGTCTTCAGGAAGTGGTGGTTCAAACGACCAAACTGCCGATTCGTAGCAGCATGGAAGGTATCACCATCGCGCCAGAAGCCAACCTTGCCAACGTCGGCGGTACGCTGTTGGACATCCTGCGCAACACGCCTTCAATTACTGTGTCGGAAGATGGTACGATCGCACTGCGCGGAAGCACGGGTACCAACATTCTCATCAATGGTAGAAACTCCTCCCTCACCCAAAACCTAGACCAGCTTCCCGCGAGCGCCGTCGAGGAAATTCGCATCATCAACAACCCCAACGCACGCTATGATGCCGAGGCTGAGGGTGGCGTGATCGATATCATCCTCAAAAAGGGGCAGGACCTCGGAACCCATGGAGGACTAGAAGCAACTTACGGTACCCGCAACAGAACCAACTTAGGTGCCCGCATCAACCACCGGGGCCTCAAATTGAACACTTTTGCGGGATACAACTTCAGGGATTGGAAAGATGTAGGTGCGCGCCAGTCAACACGCGTATTGTTTGAAGATGAGGAAACGCTGCAGCAAAATACCGAAACTGCTCGCCGCAACGTGGGGCACAACCTGACTTATGGGGCCGACTATTACTTTGGCAACAATGTCCTCAGCTACGAAGGTGTGTACCAGTCAAGCCTGGACAGGCAGGTAAACACACTCTTTGCGGAATTGGAACGCGGCGGAGCCAGCCCGGAGGCATTTGACTACGTGCGTAGAAACCAGGAAAGCGAGACGGATACTGGCTTGGACAATGCCTTGATCTTTGAGCATTCGTTCAAGGACAAAGGACATTTGCTCCGGGCGACGGCAAGTCATTCTTACCGAAACCAGTTCAAGACTCAGGAAATTGATATTTTCAACAACACGCTCGAACCACTACCAGAAAACCGCACCGGACAGGAACTCGCCTACATCGACGAGGTTAGGAATATCTCCGTGCTGCAGGCGGATTATATCAAGCCTTTGGAAAACGGGAAATTTGAAACCGGGTTGAAGTCCATTTTCAGGAAATTCGACAACGACTACCAGTACCTGCGGTTTGACGAATCCGAGGGTGGATTTGTCGAGGACCCGCGTGTCAGCAACCGATTCCTCTATGAAGACCAAGTCCTTGCAGGCTACGCGGTATACTCAAAAACAAAATCAAAATTTGAATATGCACTTGGTTTACGCGGGGAAATGACTTTTGTGGACACCTATCTTGAGAACACCGGAGAAACAAACAAGCAGCGGTATTTCGACCTCTTTCCGAGCGTGCAGGGCATGTACAACATCAGCGATGTCCATTCGCTGAAATTCACCTACAGCAAAAGAATCGACCGACCGACAGCTTGGAGGCTAAATCCCTTCCCTGATATCACGGACAGCCTGAATGTACGGCGTGGAAATCCCAACCTTCAGCCTGAAATGATCAATTCGTTTGAATTGGGACATATGGCCAACTTCAAAAAAGCATCCCTGACGACAAACCTTTTCTACAGGCACGTTGACGGTCAGTTGGATTTCATCACCATCGTGGAGGACGGCATTTCCTATTCGCAGCCCGCCAACCTGCTTTCCTCACAATCCTACGGCTTGGAATGGATCGGCACGGGTGAAGTCAGCAAATGGTATTCACTCAACGGAGGCCTGACGATTTACAGAATTATTGTTGATGGATCGAATATCAGCCAAGAATTCACCAACTCGGGATTTGCCTGGAACCTCAAGCTGACGCAGGATTTTAAGCTTCCTTTGGGAATCAATTTCCAACTTGCGGGCACTTATGATTCTCCTGAGATTGAGGCCCAAGGACGCGACCTGGCACAGTATTTTATCGATGCGACCCTTCAAAAAAGCCTCTTCAAGGACAAAGGGAGCATCGCCCTGAGCGTGCGGGACATTTTCGATACGCGAAGATTTGCAGGTTTTGCCCGAACCAATACCTTTTCGCAGGATTTTTATTCCAAGCAGGAGACTAGAATCGTCCTGCTTTCTGCAAGGATGAATTTCTAGAGGATAATTTAATCCTAACTTCTGACCAATTTAGTCTGTTTTTGGATTCCCAAGACACCGGAGTTCTATATACTCCTTCCTCACTCTCACTGTCGAATCACCTGAAAGACTAATTGCTTCACCTTGAAACTATTGAGTGTCAAAAAGGTCATGGCCTGGCCAATCAGTTCTTGTTTGTAGGTCTTGGTATATGACCCGCCTAAATGCATCTAGAGAGGTCCCAAATTCAAGGCTATTCCCATTAGCCAAAACAGAAAAGCTAAAGTTATCATTTACTCTTTCCAATACTCCTGATGTCCCTGACATCGCACCAAAATGAAACCAATTGGAAAATCCAAAATACATTTGGTTTAGAAAATATTCATCCAGCATATCTTCTTTTTGATGAAGCCTGTCAATTCTGGCCATAAATCTTAGTAAATCTGTGGCAGAGCCAATCCATCCACCACCAGAATCCATCCGTTTTACATCGATTTGATAGGGGGAATAATCAGAATGACGATTGTAATACTTTACTTCATTTTCATGTTTGTCATAATCAAAATTCCTCCCAATATGCATAGAAGTAATTCCATAAGGTTCCAGGACATTCTTTTTTATGTAGGTTTCGTAATTTTCGCCGCTAACCTCCTCAATTATCCTCCCGAGGATGCAATAACCAAAATTTGAATATATGATCGTTGATCCAGGTGGGTTACTTAAAGGACGTGTATCTAGGACGTACCCAATAAGCTGATGCTGTGGGTAATGGATAGCCAGAAACATCGGATCATTGGCGCCGTTAGGCCAGCCACCCGCCTTGTGTTCCAGCAGGTGTCGTACAGTTATGGATTTTACGGCTTCAGAATAAGGCTTTGCTCCAAATTTAGTCCCTAAGATTGCGCCTTGACCAAAAACTTTGCTGTCCAAGTCCAACTTACTATCCTTGACAAGTTTTAATATTCCAATAGCAGTGATCGGTTTGGAAATACTCGCAATGCGGAAAAGGCTTTTGTTTGTTACCTGAACTGATGATTCGACTTCAGCAAAGCCAAAAGAATTCTGGTAGACAAGGCGTTCATTTTTCATAATCGCCACTTGCACTCCAGGGAATTTATGTTTTTCCATAATTTCCTTTATTCTCGCGTCCAGTGATGAGAATTGGTCTGCTGACGAAGAATCGGAATCCTCAAGGCATCCACAGAGAATACCCAAAAAGGCAAAAGGAATAATTAACCTAAGGTACTTTTTCATAATGCTCTTTTTCCGAATTATCTGCGCATAAAAGGGTTTTCAATACCGTTCAAGGAACCTGTTTAACTGCAAGAATTATAACAATGCCGTTCCCTAACGTCTTTTTACTTCATTTCAGAATGTCTTTTCTTGAACCAAGAATTCGCTGCCGCCTGTTTTCAGATGACCTTTTTGACTTGAGGTAAAGCGGAATTGTGGTAGTGATTCAATGGCGATCCCGTAATTTTTGACTTAATGAGATTGATCCTGGGTTTCTAATCCGGGCAAGTACCCCAGACAGGTTTTGGCAATGTCCAATTTTGCGGAAAAGTCTCTTTGGGCGGAATTCGTATCTTTATCACGCACCATTTGGATAGGTCTTGGTTGAATTTTGTGTTATCCTTGACAAAATAATCCATGTTCGTGACGTTCCGGACATCCCAAGCGCCAATAGGTTGGTTGAATAAAATGGCATTTTCTTCAAACGGAATATCCCAACCCGAAGGGTTCTGAAATCCGGCAAACATCCCTTCCATAGTTGTCACATTGCTGACGTCCCAGTTCCCTATCTCCTGGTCAATACTTACTCCCATAAACAAATAGCTCATGTCTGTCACCAAGGATGTGCACAACCTGGTCAAATCAATATCTTGCCTAACCAAGTGCCTTAAAAAGTCATCGTTTACGGCTAAATACTCTACTCCATTGATCATTCCTTTCTGACCGACATAGACGTTTTCACATTTACAAGTTATGCCGTTGTCATCAAGAAAAAACTTTGGTTCCCCAGAAGGTTTTTGTCTGAATTTTACTCGAATCACGGTTTCACCCTCAATTTTGATCCTTAAAGGATTTTCAATCCATGCTTGAAATACTCCGATCGATTCCGCCTGATAGCCCCAGGTTTCGAAAACCCAGCCTTCATCTGGAACCGCGGTTAGTTCTACAGTTTGCCCATGGGGATATTCCCGACCGGAAGGATTTTCTACGACCCGTTCCAAAATGGTCCCCTGCCCCTCTATTTCGAAGAACAAGGGGTGTTCTCGCTTAACAAATACCGCAACAACGTTCTTGTCCGAATCCATCTTTAGCGTGAGTGGATTATCACTTCCGCTGACATCACCTTCCCACCTTTGAAATACCCAACGCCCATCATTTGGTTCAGGAGTAAGGGTAACGGGCTGTCCTGCCGGATAAAGGCTATGCCAAGGAGCATAGTTTATTCTTCCCGCCTCTTCAGGAGATGAAGACAGTGCAAGCTTGTAACCTGTCAATGGTTTGGGTTTTTCCTCACATGAGAAAACCATTGTGAGAAATAAGATCGGAAATAATCTGAAATTCTTCATGGCTTTGAAATATTGAAAAGTGAAAACTAAAACAATTGATATCAAACAAACCTAAAATCACCTGTATTTGATTGACTATCAGCAAGAAATTTATATACGATCTACATCAAAATCATTGTAAAAAATCGACAATTCAGTTTTCGACGCGGTTATATGGGCCAAAATAAGAATGGCGCTTGTCGGAGAAGATCATCCATTAACATGCGCATAGGATTTCTTTCCAGGATAGCGTCAAAAGTCGAATAAGGTATGACCACCAGGGTCCTAGAAATCAAAAGAATTCTTTAACACTTCATGATCAGGTGAATTCTAGTGTGTGGTTTATTACGTCAAGGTTATGTGAAAAAAAAGCCTCCGGAGACTCTCCTGTTATTTTCTTGAAGTTCTTAATAAAATGCGATTGGTCCACGAAGCCCCCTATCTCACTTAAATCCAGCAGATTCGCATCTGGATGGTCCTTCTTATAGCGCAGAATGTGCCTGAACCTAACGATATTTGCATAGTATTTGGGACCTATTCCGACATGCATCAAAAAACGTCTTTCAAGGCTTCTAAGAGATAAATTGAATTGACTTGAAACTTCATTTGCGGAGACCTTTCCCTTTTTTAAATTGATCCAATCTACTATTCGCATTGTGGACTCATCGCGATCATGACTTTGATTCAATCGCCTTAAAAATACATTCTCAAGTCTAGCCTTTGCCGAGATATCTGATAAAGGATTATTTGACCTCAATGCAGGAAGAATATCCTTCCCAACCCAATTGATTTGCTCAAGATAATAGTTATATCGATCCGTTATTCCTCGCAGGGAATGCTCAAGGAAATGGAAAATACCCGCGGGCGAAAATATGACAAGCAAAAGGCCGCCTGCGCCAGATAGTCGGATTTCAACTGACCTTGTGATTTGTCCAAAAAGAATTGGTCGAATTTGCTCCCCTCCGTGGATTTTCCCCGCATTTATGTGTAAACAACCTGAATAAGGAAAAACCATTATGGGAACCCCCATGGGTACAGCCATTAACTTGAAGGGATCTTTATTGGTGAAATCTAAATCCCACATTACGAAATTCTTGATATACGCGCGCAATTCAGGTATTGGCGGGTAAACTCTTGGCGATTCCATAAGAAAAAAAAACAGCTAAAAGAATAGTGAAAACGCAGCTAAAATTACATAAAACCCTCATTTAGCGCAACCTTTGGTTCACACAATTGGATTGAACGAGAATTATAATACTTTGCAATGTCTCTCAAATCTCTCCTCATTTGTGCCATTTCAGAATTGTCAGTTTTCAGAACGTTTTTAAACTTCCCGAAACTTGGTCGGTGCGGATTCCACATGCTTTTTGAAGAAATTATTGAAATGGGTCACCTCAACAAAACCGAGGGCGAAGGCGATTTCGGATATATTCCATTTGCTGTGTTTCAGTAGGACTTTAGCTTCCTGCACCAAGCGCTCTGCAATCACTTGCGAGGTGGTTTTGCCGGTCGTCTCCTTCAATGCCCGGTTGAGATGATTGACGTGGACGTTGAGATGCTCGGCAAACTCGGATGCTGTGCGAAGTTCAATTTGGGGGTGGTTGTCCTCAATCGGAAACTGTCGCTCGAGCAATTCCAAAAACATGGCGGAAATCCGCTGCGCCGCATTGAAGGGCTGTCGATCGCTCAGCGTGTTGGGCTGCAGCTTGAGCGCATAATGGATCAGCTCGAAAATATGGTTTCGGATGCTGTCGTAGCGATACTTGTAATCTGATTGGAAATCCTTTTCCATCCGCTGAAAAATTGCCTCAATATCCAGCACTTGCTGATCTTCCAATTCAAACACGTGGTTGCCGGTCGGTTGGAAAACCTCATACTGCATGATGTTGCCAAACAGGCTCATAAAGTGTTGGTTGAAAATGCAGTACTGTCCTTGCAGTTCCTCGTGGTGTTCCCATTTGTAGGGAATGAGTGGGTTTGAAAATGCCAGCGCTTGCCGCTTGACCTCGATCACCTGATCGGCAAAGAAAACCTCGCTTCTGCCTTTGACGAGCATGATTTTGAAGAAATCCCGCCTGCGGTAGGGAATGGAGGTCGCTTTCCCGTTGTAAAATTGCTCCAGACGGAACATATTGAAATGCCCGATATCCTTTCGGATGTTTTCCGGCAGCCAACTGAATTTCCGTTGGTAAAACTCTTCGAGGGTTTCGGGCTTATCCATGATAGGAAAGAATGAAGATGAAAATCTTATTTGAAAGACCTATTCGAGCATGCTACAATACAGGACTTGATCGCTTTACGAATTGGTTGTTGAAAGAATAAATCAAGCTGATATTCCAAATCCAATCATCGACTTCGATCTCAGATACGATCTTTCTGCTGACAATCGATCCAAGTGAAACTGGGAAATCCCGTCTGCCCACCACAAAGGATGAGCTGGCAAAGTATCCGTCCTTCTCATTCATTTTCAGATAGAAAAGCTGCGGACGGGCATTGAAGAAGTATTTTTCAGAAATGGAAACATCCGTAAACGAGGACCCCAAGGCTACAAACTGGTTGAGGGCATAAGGCACATTTCCCAGGCTCCTCCCCTGCAGATAGAGGAAATTGACCTTGATCTTTGGACTGAATGTATAGCTTGGAGACACCTCCCAAGCAAAAAACCGCTTTGCCTCCATGCTTTCCACCATATTGCCGTTGCCGTCATCGACGAGCGTATTGACAAACACGAATGCTGGGTGGGCACCCACGTGCAGGTTGAATTTTTCCTTTTTTACAATCTTGTACCTCCACCAAAAGATAAATGACCAAGGCTGTCCATCGAGTGCGAAGCGGAGTTCCGGATCAAAACTCAGGCGTTCACCACCAAGTGACAATTCGAAGATTGCAGCTGGCCGTCCGAGCGAAAAGGCTGGAATCAGCGAAAGGCCGTTGTTGGTCACGCTGATATTGCCGCGAAAGTGGTTGTGGCGTTCAGCGGTCCCGGACTGCGCAACAGACTGGAAACTCACACCTACGAAAATCAGGACTGCAATTACGAAAATCGAGCAGAGTTTTCTTTCGGGCAGCTGCCACTTACAGTTTGAGTTCTTGACGGATTTGGGGCAATTAAATCGGTCATGATTCATGATCAACATTTTGATGGGATTTGGATGGTGCAAAAATAGAACACCAGAAAAGGTCTTTACTAACAAAATTCAAATCAAAGGTTACAAAATTCAAACAGTGGAAAAACCGCAGACATGAGACATGAGATTCAAGATACAAGACTCAAGAAGCAAGAAGCAAGACAGAGGATGGAAAAAAAAAGCCAAGACATTGCACTCGGCAAGTCTTCGCTTTTCTTCGAATCTGGCACAAGCCACCATTCTTAGGAAACTCCTCGTAATTCGTACTTCTAACTTCGTACCTATTTTGGTTTTTTCATACTTGGTACTTTGTACTTCGTACTTGGTACAACCCACTGATTATCTGTACTTTGCACTTACTTTGCTTCTCCGTCCCAATTCACCCTCGGGGACTTGTAGTAGTTGACACCCATGAGTTCCCACCGCTTGCCGTGGGCGGCGATGCGCTTGCTGAAAGATTCCCAACTCCTGTTGGCAGTTGGCGTCCAAGCGATCTCCGCGATGGCGGGCAATCTCGGGAAGGTCATAAACTCGATCTCCTCCAGATTGGTTACTGTCTCTGACCACAAAGGCGCCTCTACGCCAAGAATGCTTTTCCTTTCGAATGCGAGTGAATCCATGGCCAAAGGATCCCAATTGTAGGCATCATCGAGCTCGATGTAAGCCGCCCAATGCAGACCAATTTGGGTGGTGGAATCATATTGCATGTCCAGATAAGTCTTCACTGCGGGAGAAACCAAGATTTGGGAACCCTGTTCGATGGCCATGCGGGCGTTTTGACCCTTTGCCCAAAACTGCGCCACTGAAGTCGGCAGCAACTTGGCATGGGCCACCTCATCCCAGCCCATTGTCTTTTTGCCATATTTGGTCACGATGGCTTGGGCTTTTTCGATAAAGGGAATGTAATCTTCCAAAGCGGTCACATGCGACTCGTCGCCACCGATATGGATATAAGGCCCGGGTGTAATCTCAGCCAATTCACGGATGACATCATCTACAAATTGGTAGGTGGTAGGGCTATCGGTGTCAAGCGTGCTAAATCCTACTTCAATGCCCGTATGGTAAGGTGTTGCTTTGTCATCAGGTTCGGTAATCCCCAAATCTCCCCGATCGACTGGTTTTGCCGTTTTTTCTGGCACCGTAATACCTGGATTGAGTATGCCGTAAGAATTCAACGCCGAATTCGTATGGCCGGGCATATCGATTTCAGGCACAATGGTGATGAACTTGCTCGCGGCATAGGCCACAATTTCCTTGTACTGTTCTTGGGTATAAAAACCACCTTTTCCCCCTCCTACTTCATTTCGGCTACCGATTCGGGTCAACAGTGGCCAAGACTTGATCTCGATTCTCCAGCCTTGATCATCGGAAAGGTGCAGGTGGAGGTAATTGATTTTATACTTTGAAATCAGGTCAATGACGCGCTTGACATCTTCGACGGAGAAGAAATGCCGCGCCACGTCCAGCATCATGCCCCTATAAGCATATTCTGGATTATCCTGAATGCTCCCGGCAGGCAAATAGAGCTTTTCGACGGCTGTGTTCCCTTCGATGCTTTCAGGCAGAAGCTGCCGGATGGTTTGCACAGCAAAATACAATCCGGAGGCATCAGTACCTTTGATATGTACTTTCCTCTTTTCAATGTCCAGTTGATAGCCCTCAGCAGGAATATCCAAGCTGGGATTCAGTTCAAAAATGATCACATCCTGGGCATTCGGGTCTTCACCGAAAGGAATTTCCAGTCCAGCCTGGGCAAGCAACAGCCGTAGTGGTTCGGCGGCCTTGGCGGCTGCATCCTTTTCGCCCACCAATACAATCTGGACGTCTTTGTTGATGGTGAAATGACCGGAAGCATCTGTGATGGTAACGGGCGCAGGAATGATTGGATACGTGCTCATAGGTTCGGTTTTGGGCGCGCAAGCAAAGAGACTCGCAAATGCCAAAGACCAGATGAGGAGGATGTTGGATTTTTTCATTTTGGGGAAGGTTATCGGGTAAGTGTGACCAAACTTAATTAAAAAATTTACAAAAGCTTTTACCGATTATTGAAATGTTTCCCTTTCCCTTTATCACTCCAATTGGGGTTTTGGCCACAGATTTCACTGGGAGAAATGGGTTTTTTGTCTATCTTAAAAGCCTCAAACCGACATATATTCAACCGTTTCTAATTGAAAGTCAAGCATGAAAAAAGAAGAGATTTCCAAATCCGCTGATTCCAGGCGGAATTTTATCAAAGCATCTGCCACAGCCTTGGCGGGTTTTTACCTCGTCCCAAGGCACGTTTTGGGTGGACCTGGATTTGTCGCGCCATCGGATAGACTTCGGGTGGCGGGCATCGGCGTAGGTGGCATGGGCCAAGGTGACGTCAGGGGCGTTTTCAGCAGCGGAAAGGCGGATTTCATCGCGCTTTGTGACGTGGATGATACCCGGGCGAAGCCCAGCGTGGAAGCACATCCGAAAGCAAAATACTACAAGGACTTCAGGGTCATGCTCGACAAAGAACATAAAAACATCGATGCCGTGACGGTTTCTACACCAGACCATATGCATGCGGTACAAGCCATGATGGCCATGCAGATGGGCAAGCACGTGTATGTGCAAAAACCCATGACGCATGATATCTATGAGGCTAGGATGCTGACCGAAGCAGCTGACAAATACAAAGTCGTTACCCAAATGGGCAACCAGGGCTCCTCAGGCGACGGCGTCCGCCAAATGGTGGAATGGTACAATGCGGGACTCATTGGAGAAGCGACCCGCGTCTATTGCTGGACCAATAGGCCCGTATGGCCACAAGGCATTCCATGGCCAAGCCAAGGTGCAACCCCACCTGCCGATTTGGATTGGGATCTTTGGCTGGGAACTGCCCCCTACAAAGACTACGTGCCAAATCTGATTCCTTTCAACTGGCGTGGCTGGTGGGATTACGGAACAGGTGCATTGGGCGATATGGCCTGTCACATCATTGAGCCTCCATTTAGGGTATTGGGCTTAGGCTATCCCGAATCCGCCGAATGCAGCGTGGGATCGGTCTATATCGGGGAATTTCAGCGCGGATATTTCCCGGATAGCTGTCCACCTTCGTCCCATATCACACTCAGGTTCAAAAGGGATGGAAAAGAGGATTTGTCCTTCCATTGGATGGATGGCGGAATCCAGCCGACGCGACCTATCGAACTCGGCCCAAATGAAGTCATGGGCGACGGCGGCAATGGAGTCATCATCGAAGGCACCAAAGGCAAAATGATGTGCGGCACCTATGGCGTCAATCCACAGCTGCTTCCAACTTCCCGCACCAAGGAAGTCTCAGTTCCGCAGACCGAGTACAGGGTACCCGGCGGCGACCGCGGCCATTACAACAACTGGGTAGAAGCTTGCATCGGCGGCTACGGCAGCAAGGAATTTGAGAAATTGAGTTCGCCGTTCTCGGTCGCGGGTCCGCTGACTGAGTCGGTACTCATGGGCAACTTGGCGATAAGGAGCTATGATTACAGGGTACAGCGTCCAAACTCCACCGTATTTGACTATCCCGGCAGAGGTATCAAACTCCTCTGGGATGGCGCCAACATGAAAGTGACCAACTTCGAGCCGGCGAATCAATTCGTGCAACGCACATACCGCGAAGGCTGGAAATTGGGGATGTAAATCCCATCTGCTTCGTTGATTCCTGAGCCCCTTCTTTTCTATTGGAAAGGAAGGGGTTTTAATTTTTTGGTTAATTTGCCGAAAAAACAATCCATGCAACGATACCTGGTTTTGTGCATTTTCTGGCTCGTCTCCCTCCCATCCCTTTGCCAACATCTTCAACTTGGCAAAAAGGATTTGAAGGAACTACGGGACATGATGGCAGGCACGTTCAGCAGCGAGGCCCAATCCAAGGAAGATGCTGATTTTTTCCATATCAGCTTGGAAATGCGGCCAATTTGGCAAAAAAACAAAGACGGATACTGGCTGTATGTGGAGCAGGCCATGGCCACAACCAAGGATAAACCTTACCGTCAGCGCGTCTATCATTTGTACCAAATGGATGACACTACGCTGGTCAGCCAGGTATACGAGCTAAAAGAACCTGAAAAATTTGCCGGAAAGGCCAATGACCCTACCGCCCTTGGGTCATTGACCCCTGACCAACTCGTCTCCAAAGAGGGGTGCGGGATTTTTCTGCGAAAAACCAAAACAGGCATTTTCGAAGGGAGTACCCAAGACAAAGCCTGCCCCAGTAATTTGCGTGGCGCACGTTTCACGACCTCCAAAGTGACCCTGACAAAGGACGGGATGGAAAGCTGGGACCAAGGCTGGGATGCCAACGGCCAACAAGTCTGGGGTGCCACGAAGGGCGGGTATCGATTTGATAAAATAAAAGCAGCGAAGTAACCATGCACCAAGGCATTTCCCTACTCGACCTCAGCCTGACAGTCAGGAACCTATTGGAAGAGCAATTGGAGCCTTCCTACTGGGTCGTGGCGGAAATCGGCGAACTCAAGGAGGCCGCCAATGGGCATGCCTATTTGGATTTGGTGGAAAAGCAGGGAAACCAGGTCATGGCCAAAATGCGGGCAAATATATGGTCCTACAGCTACCGCATGATCGCCAGCAGGTTTCGCGCAGTGACTGGCCAACCTCTGCGCCAAGGTATGAAAATCCTCTGCCAAGCCGTGGTGACCTTCCACGAAGTCTATGGATTCAGCCTCAATATCAAGGACATTGATCCTGATTTCACTTTGGGCGAGCGCGCCCGCATCCGTCAGGAAATCATCGATCGGCTGGTGCAGGAAGGCCTGATGGACCTGAACAAGGAAAAAACCTTGCCACTCGTGCCCCAGAGAATCGCCGTCATCAGTTCGATTACGGCGGCGGGTTACGGGGATTTTGTCAACCAATTGGATCACAACCGGGAAGGATACCGGATCCATTTCAGGCTGTTTCAGGCTACTTTGCAAGGTAGCGAGGCTGCAAAAAGCATCATCGCCGCCATCGACCAAGTATTGAATGCCCACGAAAACAAATCCTTCGATGCCCTGGTATTGATCCGGGGCGGAGGGGCACAGATGGATTTGGATTGCTTTGACGATGAGGCCTTGGCGAGGGCCTTGGCCAAGTTTCCGATTCCCGTCCTTACCGGCATCGGCCACGAAAGGGACGAGACCATCGCCGATATGGTCGCGCACACCAAACTGAAGACACCCACGGCAGTAGCGGAATTTCTACTTTCGGGATTCAGGGATTTTGAGGATAGCCTTGCCCTCCAACTCAAAAACCTCCAAAGAAATGTCGGCTGGCAACTATTGGAAGGGCAGCGAAATTTGCGTGAACTTGAATCACAACTCAAAAACCAAGTCAAATTCTCCGTCAACAAGGAAAAGGACAGGCTTGCGTTTCTGATGCATCAAACCAAAAACATTAGCCTACAAATCATCAAGTTGAACCAGCTAAAAGTGACAAACGCGCAGCAGGCATTGCACAAATCCTGGAAACGAAGGCTGGAAATGGAGCAAAAAGGCCTGATGGCATTGGAAAAACTCTTGACACTTTCTGACCCGCAGACCTTCTTTGCAAAAGGCTATACCCGAACCGAAATCGACGGCAAGCCACTGCACCTGTCCACGCCGGAAATCGGCCAGGAAATGCAGACATTTTCCCAAAACCAAACCATCAGCAGTACCATCCAAAAAATAGAAAACCATGGAAAATAAAACCCTCAGCTACGAACAGGCAATCGCTCGTATCGAAGAGATTGTTTCCCTTTTGGAAACGGGAGATAAGGGAATGGACGAGCTTTCCGATCTCGTGAAGGAAGCCAGCCAACTCGTCAAATCCTGCAAAGCCAAACTCCGGATGACCGAGGAAGAAATCGCCAAAGCGCTTGACGAGGCCGAGAAGCTGGATTAAGTCCGATTATTCCGTATATTTTCGAAAAATTGGGAGTACATCCTCCCACACCCTATCTCGCTCTAAACTCGCTTGCCATGAAAAGAATGGTTTTTTTAATGGTCCTATCCTTGGTCCTTGTCACAACGATTGCCAATGCCCAAAGCCTCTACCGCGACCGCTACGAACGCAAACATGCCATTTCGCTGGGTATCGGCCCGTCCTTTATTTATGGTGACAATACGGGCGTATTCAATGAAGGAGACTTCAAATGGAAACCTGCCCTGACTCTTGCTTATTCCAACAAAATCCACAACCGCATTGCCCTCCAGCTGAGCCTTGGGACCCAATGGCTGGAAACGGGCGGTCCTGAAAGGACTTGGGCCGTGGATGCTTGGCAGGATTCAGGGGGCGTTTTTACATTTACTGGACAGGCTTTCTATGGGGATTTTATGCCCATTGTTTACTTGATTCCCTATGATACCCATATGAACCGCGGCAGGTTCAATGCCTATATCGGCAGCGGGATTGGCTATGTGTATGTGTCGAGGGAAGATCGGTTTTCATTTGACGAAAGCGCGCCTGTCCTGTCGGGAACTGCTACTTCATTCTATATCCCAGGCTTGATAGGCTTCTCTTACAGTATTGGATCCTTAACTGACCTTTCACTGGAAATTAAGGGCATGTTCTCTTTCTCAGACGAATTGGACGGAAATGCGGGCTACAACCAGTTCAACGACCATTTTGTACAGACACATTTGGTGCTGAGGAGGTTGCTGCGGAATTCGATCAAATGATTGGTCAGACCTGACAGGTTTCAAAAACCTGTCAGGTCTTGAAAGCCTCAAAGCACCTTCAGGTATTTTCTTTCGATATTGACCAGGAGATTTTGGTGGATGCCGGGGATGCGGATCACAAAGTAGTCCTTGTTGCCTTTTTGGACGCATTCGCCTTCCATATTGCGCAGGGGCCCGCCAAGAATCTCTACGCGTTCGCCGGCTTCGATCTCAGAACTGTCTGCCTCCACGGGGATACCCGTTTCCAAAACCCTTTGGATGGTGCGGATTTCCTCCTCGCGGACTGTGGCATGTTCCCCAGAAAAATTCACAAACTTCACTGCACCCGGTACCTGCAGGGATTCCCACAGGTTGGCCTTGGTGGTCTTGACGAATACATAGCCATTGAAAAGGGCTTTTTGGACTTTCTTTTTCCGGTCCGACCACTGTCGGAGTTCCTCGACCATGGGCAAGTACACCTCCAAGCCCCGTTCCCGCAGCCTTTGGGCAACTTTTTTCTCAGCCCTTGAAGTCGTATATAAAACGTACCACTGCAATTCCATTAGCTCAAAAATAATTGGTGGCTGCTAAAATAAGGCATTTTTTGCACGGCGTGAAGTGAATCGACCACGGGAGGCAATTGTCCTCCGTAAGTCATTGATTTCAAAAGTGTTGGTATTAGGGAAATAAAAAACCCCCGGAACAATACCCCGGGGGTTTAATCATTTAAAAACCACCAACCTTTATTTAATCATGCTATTTAAACATTCTCCTGATCCGCATATTGGCCTTGTCGACCAACAAATACATCACAGGTACCACCACTAACGTGAGGAAGGTCGCAAAGGTTAGACCAAATATTACGGTCCAAGCCATTGGCCCCCAGAAGGACGCGTTGTCACCTCCCACATAAAACTGTGGATCAAAAGAACTCAATAGGGTGCTAAAGTTGATATTCATACCAATCGCCAGCGGTACGAGACCCAAAACGGTCGTGATGGCAGTCAGCAATACGGGACGAAGCCTTGTTTTACCGGCAACCACAATACTTTTGAGCAACTCGTCATACGGAAGAAATGAGCCTTCCGGAACATCGAGGTCCTGTCTTCTCCGCTGCCGCACGAGATTGGTATAGTCGATCAACACGATGGCGTTGTTCACGACAACTCCGGCGAGGGAAATAATTCCAATCCCAGTCATGATGACGACAAAGTCCATGTTGAAAATTACCAATCCCAGAAACACACCAATGGTACTCAGCACGACAGAGGCCATGATGATAAACGGTGTCGTCACAGAGTTGAACTGGGCAACAATAATCAAGAAAATCATAGAAACTGCAATCAGCAACGCTCGTGTCAAAAACGCCGTCGACTTGGCTTGTTCCTCCTGCTCTCCCGTGAACTTCACATTGATACCGTCAGGAATTTCGTATTGGGCGACGATCTCTTTGAGCTGATTGTTGATCTCGGTCGGATTGTAACCGTCGTTAACGTTGGAGAACACCGTGATTACTTTGTTCAGGTCTTTTCTTTTGACCGATCCATAAGTCGAACCGTACTGCAAGTCAGCCACGGCCGAAATCGGAACCTCCTTTTTATTGCCGAATTTATCCCTGAAGTTGATCTTCTTGTTCAGCAGTGTGGCAATGTCATAGCGATATTCATCCTTGAGGCGAAGTTGGATCGGATAATCTTCCTCCCCTTCCTTGTATTTGGATACTTCCAATCCAAAGAGCGCGGTACGGAGTTCATTGGCAATGGTCGAAGTCGAAAGGCCAAACCTCCGAGCTGTCTCCCTATTGATATCCAATACCACTTCAGGGCTTCCCAATTCGAGGTCTGTTTTCAATTCTTCAATACCCGCGATATTGGATGAAGCCAAATGGTCCCTGAATTGACCCACAAAATCAATCAGCTTCACGTAATCTTCGCCGCTGACTTCAATGTTGACCGCCTTTCCGACAGGAGGACCGTTTTGTTGTTTGTTAACCGTAACCAAAACCCCAGGATACTTTTCTCCCAAGGCCCGGATTTCTTCCATGACCTTATTGGTATTGAGCCCTTGGCGGAATTGGTACTCTAGAAAACTGATAGTTACTTTGGCCTTGTTGGGCGTGTTGGCGATACTTGGACCCATAGTTTGATCCCCTGTACCTTCTCCAACCTGGGTAATCACCGACTCGATGATCGATTCGTAGGGTTGAAGCACAGCCAAAAGGTCGTCTTCCATTTTGACCATAAACTCATTGGTCGCCTCAGTATCGGTTCCGATCGGATTTTCGATAAAGACATTGACCAATGCAGGTTGGTTGTCTGGGAAAAACAACACCTTGGGTGCGCGAACCCCTAAGAGACCAATCGAAAAGAAAAGCAACAGGACTGTCCCTCCGAAAACCAAATAAGGTTTTCTTCCTTTTAAGGAGAAGTTCAATGTCGTTTCATATGCATTTTCCAGCCAAACCAGAAAGACGTTTTGGAACCAGCGTATAGCTCCTCTGAGTACAAACACGTTGAACACAGTCAAGATCGAAGCGACAAGGAACAGGTTACCAAACGTATTGGAACCGGCAATAAATGATATAATACCCATCACACCAAGAATCCCCGCAATGACCAAGTTCTTCTGCTTTGGCTTCTCCTTATTGAGATCCTCGACCTTCATGTACATCGCCGTCAACACCGGGTTGACTACCAAGGCCACAAACAATGAGGACGAAAGTACGATGATCAAGGTAATCGGGAGATATTTCATGAACTCTCCGATGATATCATCCCAAAACGCCAAGGGCAAAAATGCCGCAAGTGTCGTAAGAGTCGAGGTTATGATTGGCCAAGCGACCTCACCAACACCTTCCTTGGCAGCCTGAATCGGAGATTTTCCTTCCTGCATCAACCGGTAGATATTCTCAACCACCACGATACCGTTGTCCACCAGCATACCCAAAGCAAGAATCAGCGCAAAAAGCACCATGAGGTTAAGCGTAATGCCCAAAGCACTCAGTATCAGGAAGGATATGAACATGGAAAGCGGAATCGCAATCCCGACAAAGAGGGCATTCCTAAATCCAAGGAAAAACATCAGGACGAGCACCACTAGGATGACACCGAAGATGATCGAGTTTTCCAAATCACTGACTTGTGTACGGGTGACCTTGGACTGGTCATTGGTGATGCTGATCTGAAGGTCCTGCGGGAAACGCTCCGCTTTTGCCTTGTCAATGATATCTTTGATCTTATCTGAGGCGTCGAGGAGGTTTTCCCCACTACGCTTGATGACGTTGACAGTCAATACAGGGAGTTTGTTGCTGCGCGCGTAGCTGGTCCTTTCTTTGTATGTATCGGTAACCTCAGCGACATCGGAAAGATAGACGATCCGATTGTTTTCGGTTTTGATGATGATATCGTTGAGTTCGGCAGGATCTTTCAATTCACCAGTAATCCTTAACGCCCTTCGAAATTCACCCGTCAACAAATTCCCACCCGAAATGGTCAGGTTTTCTTGGGCAATCGCGTCGGAGATATCACCAAATGAAACGCCCAAGGCTTCCATTTTGTAGATGTCCGCATCTACCCGGATTTCCCTCTCGATCGTACCACGTAGCTCTGCCTTGGATATCTCAGAAAGCTTCTCGATTTCGTCCTCGAGGTATTCCCCAAATTTCTTCAACTCTTCTTCGGTATAGTTACCGGAGATGTTGACGTTCATGATCGGGAAATCCGAGGTATTGATCTCCAAAACGTCCGGATCTTGGTCTAGGTCGTTTGGAAGAGAACTCTTGGATTTATCCACTGCGTCCTTCACATCCTGGATCGCCTTGGCTATTTCGATTCCTGGGTTAAATTCTACCACAATCGATGAAAAGTCCTGCACCGAAGTCGAGGTAATGTTCTTGACGTTGTTGAGGGACTTCAACTCCTTTTCGATAGGCCTGGAAATCAGGTTTTCCATGTCTATGGGTGAGTTTCCGGGGTAAGTCGTACCCACATAGACAGTTGGGATGACAATCTCGGGAAAGCTCTCCTTGGGCATCGACTTGTAAGACAGGATACCCAATACCGTGATGATTAGCGAAAGGATGATAACAGATGTCTTGTTATCTACGGAAAAGGAACTGATCCCAAATTCCCTTACAATCTCCTTCTTTTGTTCTTCTATCTGTGCCATAGGATTACTTCGCTACGTTCACTGCGTAATTGTCCCCTACTTCCCTGAAGCCTTTGTCCACCAACACCTCTGTACCGGTCAGTCCTTCCAAAATCTCGGCAGTTTCCTTGAAGGTTTTGCCGCGCTTGATATAGCGCTTTTTGCTGGTATTGTTTTCAACAGTGAAGACATAATCCCCTTTGTTGTCCTGCAAAATCAGGTAGTTCGGGATCGTGACGGCTGATGCACTTTCGTAGTCTTTGATCTTGAGCACAGCGATCATGTTGGGCTTGATTTCTGCTTGGGCAGGAAGCGCTACTTCCACCTTAAAGGTTCTGTTGTTGGGGTTGATAATCGCACCAACGGCAGAAACTTTGGATTGCAATTCCTGTCCAATTGAAGGGAAGGAAATCGCGACTGCATCTCCTTTGTTGACGATACCTACATACCGCTCGGACACGTCGGCTTCGACAAAAAGATCGCTGTCGCCCACAAATTGGAACATCGGCGTACCTGGCTGTACCAGTTCACCCAAACGGGCCTGAACCGTCTCAACGGTACCGTTGAATGGTGCCCTCACTTGGGTCCTTGCTTCCTGGGTCTTGAGACTCGCAAGGCTTTTTTCCAAAGTCTCTTTCCTGTTTTTCGCTTCCAAGTATTGGATCTCAGTCCCAATCTGCTGCTTCCAAAGTCTGTCTTGTTTCTCAAACACGATCTTTGCCAACTCCAACTGCTTTTCGACCTCTTCGATATTCCTGACGATGGCTTCAGCATCGATACGCGCCAGCACCTGTCCTTTAGTAACACGCATGCCTTCGGTCGCGATTATTTCCTGAATTCGACCAGACACCTCGCCTGAGATGTTCACATTCTTTTTTGAAAGTACGGATCCCGTTACTTCTACAAAGTGTTCAAATTTCCCGTTGGTTGGAGCGAGCGTAGATATCAATACCGATTTCCTGTTTTCTTGTGCAAAAGCAGGATCCAATTGGGCGATCTCCTTTTCCAAGGTCTCGATGGAAGCACGCATCTCCGCCGCTGACTTTTTCATTTCGGCCAATTTGGTTTTCTTCTGGCTGAGTTCGTCTTTTGGCCCGCAGGATACGGCCAAAAGTATAGTTCCAAAAATCAATAGTCCAATATTCGTTTTCATATGTTTCTTTTTCTGTTTTTTCAATTGTGGTTTTATTAGAGAATACCCAAGGCTTTTTCGAGGTCGACTTTAGCGATCAGAGCATCATAAAGTGCGGAGAAATAATTGTTTTCGGCATCTTTCAGGGCAGAGTCGGCTTCTACAACTTCTAGGTTGGAGCCCACGCCTTCCTGGTATTTTATCTGTGCCATGCGGAATACTTCTAAAGCCAGCTCGCGGTTCTCTTCCTGTACCTTGAATGTGCGGATGTTGTTCTGCAAGGTGGTCTTTGCTTGGAACCTCTCTACCCGGATATTGTCTTCGATGAAAATTCTCTGGTTTTGAAGCTGCTCCAACTGATGGCGTTTCTGCCTGATTTGGGCACTCTTCAACAAGCCGTCAAAGACTGGAATCTGCAACCTGACCCCCACAAACGCACCGGTAAACCATCTGTCGCTTTGAAACATCAATCCCGTGGACTGCGCCGCCGCGTTTCTTTGGTAGGTACCAAAAAGGTCAAGACTTGGAATGTAGAGCGAGGTGGTGTATTTGATATCCAAATCAACCAGCTCCAGGTTTGTCTCCAATTGGTCGACTTCGACTCTCCTGCCGCCATCGGACTGGAGGAGTTCATTGAGTTCTTGCAATGAAACCAGATCTTGTAGTTTTTCGCTCAACTCTACCTGGTAATTCAGCGGAAGTCCCATTTGAAGTTTCAGGAGTTCCACGCTAATGTCGCGGGCTGCTTGAACTTTCTCGATCTCGGTCTGGAGATTGTTGCGCTGCACCTTGATTCTCGAAACGTCGATTTTTTCCGCAAATCCAGCTTCATAAAGCGCCTGTGTTTCTTTCAGCAGTGTATCCAACCTGCCGAGGTTTGCACGTACAAGGGTCTGCCGCACGTCGTTGACCAAAACGGAGAAATATGCCTTCTTGACACTTTCCTTCACATCGACCTGCGTCTTTTGGTTGTCAAACTCCGAGAGCAGCTTATAGGTCTTGGCAGCTTTCAGGCCTATAAAGTAGGACCCGTCCAAAATCATTTGGTTCAGCTGAAACACCAATCCCGAGGTGTAGTTCACGCCAAACCGGACCGGCAATACATCTGAATCCACGTTGGGATCTTGCAATGGTCCCGCATTGGGAAGGAACACGACCGGGATCGCGGCGTTGTGTGTGATGTCGAATGTTCCGTTGATTTGTGGAAGACCTGCGGACGTCCGTTCCGTGATACTGGCTTTTGCCCTCAAGATTTCAAGTTTCGAATTCTTGGCGTCCACGTTGTTTTCCAAGGCGTATTCCAAGCTCTCTTCCAAAGTAAGCTTGAGTACTTCTTGGGAAAAGGCTGGGGATTCCACCAAGAGCACCGAAAGGAATATCCCTATTCCAAAAAGGCTTTTAATTGTGGTTTTCATTGGTTTGTTTTTTTTGATTTTGATATGCTTCTCTTCCTTTGTCTGTAAAAATTCCATATAAGAAATGTTCGAATAGCTCCACCTGCAGTTCAACTTGATTGAATTTTGAAGGTGGAAACTTGATGGGGTCAAAAGTGCTCATCATCTGCTCGAGGCGGGTAAGGGCGATGATTTCGGTGTTGATTTCCTGACGGAAATAACCCTGAACCTTCCCCTTCTCCAATACATCTACAATCTGTTTGTAAATGTGCTCCTTCTTAAAATCCTCAAAAAGCTGCCAACATTGTGGATAATAACGCTGCAATTCATTGAGCACCATCGGATTGATATCCGCAAATCGCTCCCGCATGTAAGTGGAGAGCTCCACCAAATGCTTGATCAAATCCTCCTCCAACAATGGAAAACAATCAATTGCCGACTTATCCTTGTTCAACTCCGCGGCAAAAACCTCCAACACCAGCTGGTTTTTGTCAGCAAATTCCTGGTAAATCGTCTTTTTGGAAATCCCGGCCTGCCGTGCAATGTCATCCATCGTGACAGACCTAAGCCCATAGCGCTTGAACTGCTCGTTGGCAATCTCGATGATCTTTTCTTTTGTATCCAAATCCGTTGAAATTTGAGGACAAAACTCAGGAAACTATCGGAAAGTTCAAAGTTTCTTAAGTTTTTTTAAATATTTTATTTCGAAAAAAACAGAAACAAGAAATTATCGAACAAATAATCATTATGTTCGGTATCGAACAAAAAATATTATTCTGATTTAAAAATTTAGGAAAAACAAAATTCCCTTATTTACCAATAATACTGAACTTGTGAATTATGTCAACACGATTCCTTGAAACATCCTTTGGCCATTTGGCTTATAAGCGACATGGAAAGGGCAGTGAGGTATTTTTTCTTTTCCATGGTTTTGGACAGAGCATGAAGGTGTATGATCCTTATTTACCCTTGAGAAAGGAAAATGAAAGCTATTTGGTCTTCGATATTTTCTATCATGGCCAAAGCAGCTGGAAAACCGCCGACAAAAAACTTACGAAAGAAATATGGCAGGAAATCTGGGTCCAACTGATGGCGGAGGAGAAATTTGACGCATTTCACTTAATCGGCTACAGCATGGGGGGAAAATTTTGCCTCGTCACTTACGAGCTTTTTCCCGAGCGCGTGAAATCACTCCTGCTGATGGCGCCCGACGGGATCAAAACCGGCTTTTGGTACAATATGGCGACCTTTCCTGGCTATATGAACCGGCTATTCAAGCGGGTGGTGTTCCATCCGGATCGGTTTTTCAGGGTGATGGATTTTCTACATTCATTTGGTCTTTTGCAGAGCAGCTTGATCAAACTTGTCAAGTCACAAATGCAAACCCGAACCATGCGGGCGCAAATCTACTTTACATGGAGCGTCTTTAAGCCGCTGCAGCCTGAGATTGGAAAAATCATTGTTGATATACGAGAGCGTGGAACTCCGGCAATGCTTGTCACAGGAAAGTTTGACAAAATGATCACTTCGAAAAATTTGCAACGATTCAGTTCAAAAATCCCACATCTTCAACAAGTGGAATTGGAATGCGGGCATAATGACCTAATTGAAAAAACCGCAAAATTCCT
This sequence comes from Mariniradius sediminis, assembly GCF_021491425.1. NCBI lineage: Bacteria > Pseudomonadati > Bacteroidota > Cytophagia > Cytophagales > Cyclobacteriaceae > Mariniradius > Mariniradius sediminis. Next base: position 339,719 of record NZ_JAKEVZ010000002.1, read on the forward strand.
TATAAAAAATCCGGTAAAAATTGGCGGTGAAGGTTGAAAATTGGTAAATTTCTTCAACCCAAAATAGCAAGCCATGAAAGCCTTAAAAAGAATCGGATTCGCTGTCCTACTCCTGTTGGTGGCGGTCCTGACCTTGGCGGTTTTTGTACCAAAAGACTGCGAGGTACAACGTGAAATCACCATCAACCGCCCGGCGTCAGAAGTTTTTGAATACGTGAAATACCTTAAGAACCAAGATAAATTCAGCGCTTGGTCCAACATGGATCCTGTGATGAAGCGCGCCTATTACGGTCAGGACGGGGAAATCGGATTCGTCTCTACCTGTAAAAGCAAACGCCCCGACGTGGGCAAACGGGAACACAAAATCGTGGCAATCGAAAATGGAAAGCGTATCGACTATGAGTGGAACCTGACAAAACCGTTTAAATCGACCTATCGCGCCTACCTCATCACAGAGTCTGTTGGACCCTCTGAGACCAAGGTCACTTGGGGATTCAGTGGCGACATGGGCTACCCGGGCAACCTTAGGCTTCTTGCACTTGATGTGGAAGAAGCGGTTGGCGAGGATTTTGAATCGGGCCTCGTGAAGCTGAAGCGGATAATGGAAAGTCGTTGAAGACAAAGAAAAGGGCTCTAGGCCCTTTTTTTATTGGTTTTCCACCTCGAGTACACCCAATTGGTACCGCAAAATCACCTCCTGAAAGAACAATGTATAAAGCGCCTGCGCATAGTCGGCTTGCCCACGTACAAGCTGCTGATTGGCAGTGGCTAGGTCTACAAAGTTGCTGACGCCGAGCCGGAATCGCTCCGCAATGGCTGTCTGTGCTTCAACGGCCGCAGCCAGTTGCACTTTGGTTGCTTCCTCCCGCTTGATACTCGCCTTATAGTTTTCGTAAGCCAATTTGATTTCTTGGTATACCCGACGCTCGAGGGCATTTCGATCGAGCTGTTGGTTGTGGTATTGCATACGGCTTCTCGCTACGGTAGCACGGTTGTCGAAATTGGTGAAAATGGGCAGATTGAGGCTCAATCCAAACGTGCGCTGCGGATAGACTTGCCAAAGCTGTTCGGAAATCCTCCTACTGTCAAGTGAAGTGAAAAAAGTATTGTAATCAAAGAAAGCATTCAACTGGGGATAAAGAATACCCTTGGTGGCAGCGAGCTGGTTTTTGGTGGCTGATTCGAGCAGCTGTTGGCGCTTGAGGTCCTTCCGGTTTTGGACTCCTACTGCATACAATTCATCCAATCCCATGGCGGTGTACTCGCTCGTGATTTGTTGGAGGCTGACCGGTTCTACGACCGGAAAAACTTCCGGCTCCAATTGGATCGTTTCCGCCAAAACCCAAGAATCCGACTCCCACTGGATTTTGGCATTCAGCGCAACGGTCTCCAGCCTTGCAACTTCCGATTGTTGGTTATACAAATCAGCCTGCGTCCTCAGGCCCGCTTGGACAAAGCCGTCGATTTGCTCCAATTGTTTCTTTTGGTTTTCGAGATTCTCAAGTGCGATGCGATAGAGTTCCTCATCCAAAAGTACCTGCAAATACTGCCGGGCAACATTGAACATCACATCCTGGCCCGCACGTTGGATCGCATTTTCTCCAGCTTCTGCATACAAACGCGTCGCTTGGCTGGTATTGATCCTGCGGGTCCCATTGAAAATCGGCATGGTCGTGGTCAAATTGGCCGTAATCATGTCGTTGGTCTGATTGGTAATGACCCAATCATCGCCGACCAATTGGGATTGTTGGCCTTTTTGCCGCATGAGGTTACTTCCTCCCGTCAACCTGGGCAAATGTCCCAACACGGCCGCAGTTTTCTCGATTTTCAGAACTTCCTGTTGGTTATTCAGCCGATTGAAATCGACGTTGTTCTTTAAGCCCAAATCGACCGCTTCACGGAAAGTCAGCCGTAAAGTATCTTGAGCGCTAAGCTCGGAAGCAAATCCTGCCAACAACAGGCAGGCTAGGAGTATCTTTTTCATTTTATATCGCAATATCTTTGTCAATCTTACCATCCAACATCTCGATCAAGCGTGTGCCGTAATCGGCGTTTTCCCGCGCATGGGTGGCTTGGATAATGGTTGTTCCTTCTTTGTTGAGTTCCCTGAATACTTCCATGATTTCTTTTGCTTGGGCAGAGTGTAGGTTACCCGTTGGCTCGTCGGCAAGCAATACACGAGGCCTTCCTGCGATTGCTCGGGCGATACCGACAAGTTGCTGCTGTCCGCCTGAAAGCTGCTCTGGAAAGAGGTCCTTTTTTGCCACCATCTTGAACCGATCCAACAAGTCCGCTATGATGCTTTTTCGCTCAGAACCGGAGACATTTCTGTACAAAAGCGGCGTTTCGATATTCTCATAGACAGTAAGCTCATCGATGAGGTGATAGGCTTGGAAAATGTAGCCAAACTCGGCTTTGTGCAGCGAAGACCGCTGCTTATCCTTCATTGCAGGCACCGATTTGCCATCAAATTCATAGTTTCCCTCATAGTCCTGATCGAGCAGTCCTATGATATTCATCAATGTAGATTTGCCTACACCCGATGGTCCCATCAAGGTCACGAACTCGCCCTGTTGGATAGTAAGGTCAACGCCCTTTAGGATAAAAATCCTTTGGAACCTCGATTCAATGAATTTGTCTATTTGGGTAAGTTTTATCATGTCTTCGTGGGAAGTTATTGATTAGTAGTTTTTGGCCAGTTGTTCAGTTATTAAAGCCAATGGTTAGATTACAGTTTTGGAGTCGATAGTCCACAGACCTTGGCTTTGATTCTATTCTCTGCCTTATTGCCTCTTGCATCTTGTCTCTTGCATCTTGTCTCTCGCTTCTTGATTTTACATTCCCCCAACTTCTTTCCCAACAGCGTGCCATAAAAAATGCCCCAATTCGGACAAAAAACACCTGATTTTAAGGCTAGAGAGACAAAATAATCGAACAATATTGTTCGCTGACGGACGATCTCCCCTGTTTACCTAGTACTGGCATAATCAAAAACCGAAAGGTAAGGCAAAAAAAAAGCCACCCGCTATTCGCAAGGTGGCTTTCAATCCAGCTAATCTTTGGAGATTAAATCCTTTCCAATATCGCATTGAACGTAGGACTTGGACGCATTGCGGCGGAAGTTTTGGATTCGTCCGGCTTGTAGTACCCACCGATATCCATTTTCACGCCCTGTGCTTCATTCAATTCAGAAACAATTTTCTGTTCATTTTCCTGAAGGGCCTTTGCGATCGGAGTGAACTTTGTCTTCAATTCCAAATCCTTGTCCTGGCCAGCCAACGCCTCAGCCCAATACATTGCCAAGTAGAAATGGCTGCCTCGGTTGTCGAGTTCCTTCGCATTGCGGGATGGAGATTTGTCTTGTTCAAGAAATTTGCCCGTGCCTTGGTCTAAGGTCTCAGCAAGTACCTTTGCCCGATCGTTATGAAACATGTCAGCCAAATGCTCCAAGGAAACCGCCAAAGCCAAAAACTCACCCAATGAATCCCAGCGCAGGTGGTTTTCCTCTAGGAACTGCTCGACGTGTTTAGGTGCCGAACCACCGGCGCCTGTCTCAAACAAACCTCCTCCATTCATCAAAGGAACGATCGAAAGCATCTTGGCCGAAGTGCCCAATTCCAAAATTGGGAACAAATCGGTCAAATAATCCCGCAGGACGTTTCCAGTCACTGAAATGGTGTCCTTACCTTCTTTGATACGCTCCAAAGAAAGTCGCGTCGCATCTACAGGTGAAAGAATCCGGATATCCAAACCTTTGGTATCGTGGTCGTCAAGGTATTTTTTCACTTTTTTGATCAGTTCGGCATCGTGGGCACGCTTCTCATCCAACCAAAATACTGCAGGAACGCCCGTCGCACGTGCCCGATTCACCGCCAATTTCACCCAATCCTGAATCGGGGCATCCTTTGTTTGGCACATGCGCCAGATGTCACCTTTCTTCACATCATGGGTAATCAACACTTCACTTGCTGAATCGGTAACAGTGACGGTACCGTCTGCCGGGATCTCAAAGGTCTTGTCATGGGAGCCATATTCTTCCGCTTTCTGCGCCATCAATCCAACGTTCGGCACACTTCCCATCGTAGCTGGGTCAAAAGCACCATGTTTTTTGCAGAAATTGATGGTCTCCTCATACACACCTGCATAGCAGCGATCTGGAATCACAGCTTTGGTGTCTTGGAGTTTGCCTGCCTTATTCCACATCTGACCTGAACTTCTGATCATGGCCGGCATGGATGCATCGATGATCACATCACTGGGCACATGGAGGTTGGTGATGCCTTTGTCCGAGTTTACCATTGCCAAATCCGGCCCTTCAGCCAATGTTGCCTCAATATCCGATTCAATGGCCTTTCTTTCTGATTCAGGCAGCGTCTGTATTTTGGCGATTAAATCGCCAAATCCATTGTTGACATCAACGCCGATTTTTTCAAAAACAGCTTGGTTTTTTTCGAAAAGCTGAGCAAAAAACACCTTTACCGCATGTCCAAAAATGATGGGATCGGAGACCTTCATCATGGTTGCTTTCATGTGGAGCGAAAAGAGTACTCCTTGCTTTTTGGCATCGGCCTTCTGCTGTTGCAGAAACTCTTTCAGATTTGCCACGGACAATACCGCCGCGTCAATCACCTCCTCGGCCTGCAAAGAAAGGTTTTCCTTCAGGGTGATTTTCGTCCCGGCACTGGTGTGCAAATCGATGCTCACTTTTGTGGCAGAGGGGATAGTCACGGATTTTTCACTTCCATAAAAATCCCCGCGGCTCATACTGGCAACATGGGTCTTGGAATCAGGAGACCATTTCCCCATGCTGTGGGGATTGTTTTTCGCATATTGCTTGACTGCCAAAGGCGCCCTTCGATCAGAATTCCCTTCACGCAATACAGGATTCACTGCGCTTCCCTTCACTTTGTCGTACCTGGCTTTGATATCTTTCTCTTGCTCGGATTTGGGATCATCCGGATAATCGGGAAGGGCATAGCCTTGGGCTTGAAGTTCTTTGATGGCTGCCTTCAACTGAGGGATGGAAGCCGAGATATTGGGCAATTTCACAATATTGGCATCCGGCTGCTTCGCGATCTCTCCGAGCTCAGCCAAATCATCGCTGATCCGCTGCTCGGGTTTCAGAAACTCGGGAAATAGCGCAATAATTCGTCCAGAGAGTGAAATGTCGCGTGTTTCTACCGCAATACCAGCTGAATGCGTGAAAGCCTTCACAATCGGCAACAAGGAATAAGTAGCCAAAGCCGGTGCCTCATCCGTCAAGGTATAGAGGATTTTCGCTGTTTTATCAGTCATTTTTAATCAAACGAGTTTAAGGATAAAGAGAAATAAAAGCGGCCAATCTTCATTTGAAACAAAAAGTCAAATTGAACCCGGAGCGCTGTGTTTTGGTGTAAATCGGGGCTAAATTAAGCAATTATCCGCAGTTTCAAACCGGCTTTACACATGGGGAAAAAGGGCATGAAAATGCACTCTAAAAGACCGAAGACTGGATTATCCAAGTCAAAAAGATTCAGGATTAATCAGGAAACTGTTTTGCCAATTGGTTTTCAAAACCGCAGTGAAAAGTCATCGGCATCCATCCAAGCCGGGAACTTCTGTCTGAATTCAGCCAACGACGCTGCATCCAATTCAATGTAAAGGACTTCCTCCCTATCTTCCGAAAAAACCAAAGTCTCGCCCTTGAAATTATATGCACCGGAATGTCCAGAATAAGGAATGCTATTTCCGTCCTGCCCAACCCTATTGACGCCGACTGCATAGCTGAGATTCTCGATGGCCCGCGCTTTCAAAAGTGCATCCCAAGCATTTATCCTTGGCTTTGGCCAGCTTGCCACATAAACCATCAAGTCGTAGGCCAATGACCCATCTTCTTGGACTTGGTTTCTACTCCACACCGGAAACCGTAGATCATAACAGATTTGCGGCAAAATACGCCAACCCTTCCATTCGAAAACCTTCTTGGCTTTTCCAAAATCATAATGGTCATGTTCGTTGGCCATCCGGAAAAGATGCCTCTTGTCGTAAAAATCCAGCTTTCCATCCGGTCTTGCCCATAGCAGCCGATTGTAGAATTTCCCACCAGCCTGAATCACAGCGCTGCCTGTGACGACGGCCTTTGTCTGCCTCGCCATTTGCAGCAGCCATTTGCAAACCGTCAAATTCATCGGTTCGGCGACTTCCGAGGCATCCATCGTAAATCCCGTGGGAAACATTTCGGGCAGTGCGATAAGGTCTACTTCCTGCTGGAGGTTGAGGATTTTCTCTTCTATCATGGCCAAATTGGCGATGATATCCTTCCAAAAAAGGTCTGTTTGGACCAATGCTAGCCGTAAGTTGGTTTCCGGGATTTGCTTCATGGTTTAAAAATAAAAAACCAACAGGAAAATCTGCTGGTTTAAGGGCTTCACTTCAGCGGATAGATCATCCGATAGTCCGTCGGGACTCTGCCTTTGCTGATATCGATGAGTTTGCTTTGAAGCAGCTTCTTTTTTAATCCCTTTAGATAATCAACAAAAAGAATCCCCTCCAGATGGTCGTATTCGTGCTGGATTACACGCGCCGTCATTCCCGAGAATTCTTCCTCACGCAGATTCCAATTTTCATCGAAGTACTCGATGGTGAGTTTCTCGGGCCTGATGATTTCTGCCCGCAATTCCGGAATACTCAAACAGCCCTCTTCAAAAGAATAGTTGTCCCCGTATTCGTCAAGGATAATCGGATTGATAAACGCACGTCTGACACCCTTTTCCTCGTCTTTCTCGTCAAGCATCAAGCTGGAATCTATCACAAACAACCGTATTCCTTTGTTGATTTGTGGCGCGGCCAAGCCCACGCCGTTGGCGTTTTCCATCGTGGCAAACATATCCTTGATCAAATCAGAAATGTTGTCTCCTTCAGGAATTTCCTCAGCCTCCTTTTTCAAAATCGGGTTACCGTACGCTACTATGGGATAGATCATTGTTGTTGCAAATAGGATTGTAAGATGATGGTTGCGGATATTTTATCCAAATTTCCTTCCTTTTCCCGCCTGTCTTTTTTCTTGGTGCCCATGTCAATCATGGTTTGCAAGGCGATTTTGGAGGTGAATCGCTCATCGACCAAGGCCAACTTCAGTTTTGGAAAGACTTTTTCCAAGCGATTTTTCAATGCCAAAACCCGCGGGGTCATTTCGTTTGCGCTGTTGTCCAATTTCTTGGGAAGGCCGATGACTATGACTTCGACGTCTTCTTTGGCGACATATTTCATCAGGAAATCCTCCAATTGGTGCGTTGGGATGGTGTCCAAAGGATTGGCAATCAGCTTAAGCGAATCTGTAACCGCCAAACCGGTCCTTTTGGTTCCCAAATCAATGGCCAAGACCCTGCCCATCAGTTATGCAGGATTTTTTTCCGCACCCTTCGCAACACCTCTTTTTCGAGTTCCATGGCCTTGGGAAAAAGCAGCTGATCCTCGATTTGGGCATGTATGGAGAGTTCCCGCTCAAAAACTTGAAGCTCATGGTAAAGAACTTTCATACTGATAGGTGCGGTCTCGGGAAGTTCGTAATCCTTGGTCAATCTTCTGATTCCCTCCATCTCATCGTCGTGCGCTTCATGCGCGTGGGAAAGCACGGATATGGGGCTTTTCTCGAGAATCTGAAGCGCATCTACCAGACGGTATTCATCTTCCTCAATTTCGTGGAGGAGTTTGATTCGCTGAAAAAGCGTGGTTTCCTCCTCATGGATATGGTGGATAAAGTCCTCAACAAAGAGAGGGAACATCATCCGCATGTCCGCCAGTATAGCTGCGAAAACGGGATTTTCCACCTGTATTCCCGAGATCATATTTGATAGAAAAGGCAATTCCTGCCGAACAAAAAAATAGTGCTTTCGCTTCAGGTAGGACACCAATACTTCGATTGGCCTAAGGAAAAGCTCTTCGGTGCTCGGTTCCTTTCTTGAGGCCCATCGCTCCAGTTCGTCTATCAGTTGCTGCGGGTTGATTTTGAATTTTCGGCATACTTCCTCGAGGGAATTCTGCTCATACAGGAAAAAGTTGATCCCGAAATAATGGAGTACCGCGGCGAAGACATAATTCTCGGAAACTAGTTCCCGTATGCGGCTTTTTTCAATATCTTTGGAATCCAACATACTTACAAAAGTAACTTATTTTGGCTTTTCAAGGACATCATGAAGTTTAAAATCGAAATTAATGGCCTTGGCTAAACGAAAGGTCGGAAATTTCAGTTAGAAGGTATGTTGATACCCACTTATCTATCATACACCAACTAAAACCATCCTAACCGTGAGCGAAATCAAAAACACCAAGCAACAAGTCAGGTTGCCCTTGATTTTGGCTTTGGCTATCTCTGCAGGAATTTGGATCGGAGCTACATTTGCCGAACCAAAAACCGACAGAAACGATCTCAAGGCCGCTATTTATAAATTGCAGGAGATCATCACTTATATCAATCGTGATTACGTCGACAGCGTCAACACCAATGAATTGGTAGAATTTGGCATCCAACAGATGCTCGAAAAGCTCGACCCACACTCCAGCTACATTCCAGCACGTGACGCCTCCTTGGCCCAATCCCAATTGGACGGGGAATTTGACGGAATCGGGGTGGAATTCGGCATCATCCGCGACACGATTTATGTAGTCGCGCCGTTGACAGGCGGTCCCTCCGAAAAGCTCGGCATACAATCAGGCGATCAGATCATCAAAGTTGACGGCAAAACCGTAGCCGGAACCGGGATCACCAATCGGGATGTATTTGACCTCCTTCGCGGTCCAAGGGGCAGCAAGGTAATCGTCGATATCAGAAGAAAAAGCCAAAAAGACCTGCTCAACTTTGAGATCATCCGTGACAAAATCCCCCAGTACAGCATCAATGCTTCCTACATGGTCGATGAAACCACTGGCTACATCAAGGTAACCAGGTTTGCTGCAACGACGCATGAGGAATTCAGAAAATCCGTGACCAGCCTCAAAGAACAAGGCATGACTCGACTGATCTTGGATTTGCAGAGCAATCCCGGTGGGTACATGGGGGCTGCGATCCAGATTGCTGATGAAATCCTCGGCCAAAACGCCGTGATCGTTTCCCAAAAAGGCAAACTCAGCCGCTACAACCAAATTGCCACAGCCAGCAGACCGGGGCTTTTTGAGGATGGCTCCGTTATCGTCCTGATAAACGAAGGCTCCGCATCCGCCTCCGAAATCGTGGCGGGAGCGATTCAGGACAATGACCGCGGATTGATTGTCGGCAGAAGATCTTTCGGTAAAGGACTTGTTCAAATGCCCATCGACCTTTCTGACGGTGCAGAATTGAGGCTGACCATAGCGCGTTACTATACGCCATCTGGCAGATCCATTCAGAAGCCCTACGGCAACGACGAGGATTACAACAGTGACTGGAACAACAGATTTGAGCACGGGGAATTTTTCACCGCGGACAGCATCAGGTTCAACGACAGTTTGCGATACGAAACATTGTCAGGAAGGACGGTCTATGGTGGCGGAGGTATCATGCCGGATTTCTTCGTGCCACTCGACACCACCATGGCAAGTAGCTATGTAAACCGCCTCTTCAACTCCGATTCTGCACGGGAATTCATTTTGGACTACTTGGAAAAAAACAAAAAGAAATTCGAAAACATGAGCTTCGAAGACTACTATGCCAAGTTCCAGGTTTCTGAAGAGATGCTTCAAAGCTTGATCAAAGTAGGAGAGCGTAATAAGGTGAAGTTTGACGAGAAGGATTACAGAAAATCAAAAGATTACCTCAAAATCCTCATCAAAGCCCATATGGGGCGCAACCTCTACGACGACAATGCCTTCTATCGCGTCATCAACGATATCAACGAGGTGTACCTGCAAGCATTGACGCTTTTTGGTGAAGCCGAGAAATTGGCCTTTGCCCCAAAAGTCAATGAATAGGAAGCCTTAAATCACCAGATTATTTAAGCCCTTTGCTTCGGCAAGGGGCTTTTTTGTTGTTTCATCTGGGAAAGATTCCCGATTCAGCGTATATTCCTCATTCACAAACCCAAGAACCAATGAAGACATATGCACCCAAAATCCTAATTTTGGCCTGTGTTCTGATGATATCCCCAGTACTCATGGCCCAACAAACAAAAATCACCCATATCGCGGTCTACGTCAAGGAACTGAAAAGAAGCAGTGATTTTTACAAAAACGTCTTCGGTTTCCCTGAAATCGACGAACCATTTAAGGACGGGCTACATACTTGGCTGGACATTGGCAACAACACATCCATGCATCTCATCCAAGCACCTTGGGAACCAATAACCATCAACAAAATCAACCACATCTGCTTCAGCGTGCCGAATATGGATGATTTTGTAAAAAATCTGGAGCGACTGAAAATTGAGTACGAAGACTGGCCAGGCAATAAAAATAAGATCAATATCCGTCCCGACGGCATCAAGCAAATCTACCTCAAAGATCCGGACGGCTATTGGATCGAAATCAACGACGAATACAAATAGCGCCTGAACTTCAAGCTTCCAGTTTGGAAGTTTTCCGGCAGCTCGCCAAGTCAATAATCAACACCCATTTCGATTTTCCCATATTCCTCATTCCTTGATGCCATGTGTGATACGCTGGTCGCCCTTCCTGGATTTACAAAAAATGGTTCGACAATTTTTGCGAAGAACTCAGACCGTGAACCTGACGAAGCACAGGGTATCATCCAAATTCCAGCTAAGCAATCGGGAGAATCCAATTTGGATTGCACTTTCATATCCATTCCCCAGTCAGAGTCGACAAATGAAGTGATCCTATCAAAGCCATTTCAGATGTGGGGTGCCGAAATGGGAGTCAACGTCCACGGCTTGGTGATTGGTAATGAGGCCGTATTTACCAATATCCCTATTTCTAAGAAAAACAACGGATTGACGGGCATGGACATGCTTCGGCTGGCCTTGGAACGCTGCCAAAATGCCAAGGAGGCCGTGGCATTCATTCCCGATTTGTTGAAAAAATATGGACAGGATGCCTGCGGAGGATACAGGAATCGAGGGTTTTTCTACCACAACAGTTTTCTGATTGCGGATCAGAACCAAGCTTTCATTCTGGAAACTGCCGGAAAATCCTGGGCTTCTCGTGAAGTCAAACGTTTTGGCAGCATTTCCAATGGCCTGACGATTGAGACTGAATATGATCAAATCCATCTATCCGGAGAAAAAAGACAGTTCCCCCATTCCATTTTGAAGAAATCGGAGCCCTTTTCTTTCAAGGAATATTTCTCGGATTTTCTATTTACCAAAGTGGGGAAATCCAATTCCAGACAGGCCTGTAGCTTTGGATTGGTACAAAAGCAATCAAAAAGCTTTGACGCTGGAGCAGCGATGGAAGTTTTGAGGACCCATGAGTCGCCGGATCCGATTTTCAATCCCAAAAAAGCAAGCACTGCATCCCTCTGCATGCATGCCACCGGTCTGAAAAATCCGAGTTCCACAACTGGAAGTATGGTCGCGGAAATTCGACAAGGAAAACCCCACACGGTTTGGCTGACGGGGACCTCGATGCCCTGCCTTTCCGTGTTCATTCCATTCTTTTTCGGGACACATGTTCTCGAGGATTTTTCCCAGCCAAGTTCGCAATCTGACGATTCGCTGTGGTGGCAAGCGGAGAAAGTCCACCAATGGATTTGTCGCGATTATCAAAACCGCAAGGCGAAAATCTGGCCTGAATTTATATCGCTGCAAAATGACTTTATAAAAGCCGAAGCTGCATTGATGGGAAGCAGTCCGACAATCAAAGAATTGGAGAGTTTCAGCCAACAATGTTTGAAAGTAATTCGGGATTTGTACCTAAAAATACTTTCCGAAATACCTACCAATTGATTAAATTACGGTATGGAAAAGGATCTGAAAAATTCTATAGTCAAAGAGCCTGATATCACCTATGGCAACTATACCTACGCTGATTACCTGAGCTGGGACATGGAAGAAATGGTGGAACTCATCAAGGGTAAGGTCTTCAAAAAAGCAGCGGCCGCCCCCAGACGCATCCACCAATGGTTAGCGGGAAATCTCTACACGGAGATGAATCTGTTTCTCAAGGGTAAAAAATGCCAAGCCTATATCGCTCCGTTTGATGTCCGATTGCCGCTCAAGTCAAAACGAGACGACAAGATCTACACCGTCGTGCAACCCGACATCTGCGTCGTCTGCGATCCGGCAAAACTGGATGACCGTGGATGCATCGGCGCGCCAGATTTGGTCGTCGAGGTTCTTTCACCTGGGAATAAGCAGCTCGAACTCCAACATAAATTTGAAGTCTATGAATCCTCAGGCATCAAAGAATACTGGCTGGTTGATCCTGAGAGTCAAACCCTGTTGGTCTACACGCTCAAAGATGGCAAGTACCAAGCCTCACGCTTGATGACCTCTGGTGACAAAGTAAAGTCATCTGTGCTCAAGAATTTTGAATTGGACTTGGAGGAATTCTTTGCCGATATTACATGACCCTGCGTCCAAACTGCAAGACGTCAACAACAAAAAATGTCAGTACGAAGCTTTTGACGCTGAAATAGTCTGATTTGGCCCGCTCGATAAAAGAATTAAAAATCGCCATTTGATTGAGCGAGTTCTCATTTTTCACCCGGGTACAGTCAAAACGAAGCCCAAAACCATCTGCCCAAGCTGTCTCAAAAAAAACAGCCGAAATTGAATTTCCGGCTGTCAATGCAATTTGCGTTCTATTGCCCCACCGAGCTTGGCGGCAATGCCTCCGGTACAACGTTGTCGATGGGTTTGGTCGTTTGTAGGTAAGCGAATATCGCACCGATTTCATCGTCACGCATAGCCTGAAACATTTGCCACGGCATGGGAGGCAAAATCTGTCTACCATTGGGACTTCCTTTGAATTTCCCCTCCCTAAGTGCCCGGAAAAATTGCTCCTCAGTCCATCCACCAATACCCGTAGGATCTGAGGTAAGATTGGAAGCGTAAGAAACCCCCCACGGTCCAACCCAAGCCGTCAAGGTCTGGGTAACTGCGTAGCCGTTTTTCTCCATGGCCGCCCGATCTACATCTGGAAAAGGCATGGCTGACGGATGCCCGGAAAGTGCCAATTCCATGTCCAACTCAGGCCCGTTTGGCCCCATCTTTTTCGGGGTATGGCAGTCGTGACAACCACCGATTGTTACCAAATGCTTGCCATAATCGGGCAGGGATTGGTAACCAAGCAATTCCCAGGCGGGCTTAGTTTCGACAATTTCTTCTTTGGTCTCGTTTGGCTTGCATTGGCTGAAGACAAGAAGTACTCCTAATGTTGCCAACATAATTCCTTCCTTTTTCATAGTTGTGAGTTTTGGTTTAAATGGTGCTGGTAAATTCGGGGACTGCGGACCCGCCAGAAAAAAACCGTGGCGTTGATCCGTACTAAAAACAAAACCGCAAACGCTAATCGACTCAAACAAATCTGATACAAGATACTCACTTGGCTAGACAATGACCAGATTTTAACAATATACTTTTCAGGCGCCTGCGGTGAAAAAAACAGCCCAAACAGATAAACCCCTGACAAATTCGATGAGCTGAAAATCCGAAAAACCTTAACTTTCCGCAAATCCCAGCAGCTATGCATGACTATCCAATGATCCTTATCATGGCCTTGTTGATTCTTGGCTATGGCGTTTTTTCCAAGAAAGCGGAGAACTCGATCATCACACCACCTATGGTTTTTGTTCTCATGGGACTCTTTGTGAGTTACTTTATGCCCAATTTATTGGACCAAAGTCCGAAGGCTGGCTATGTGAAGCCGGTCGTAGAATTCACCCTAATATTGATTCTATTCGTCGATGGTTCAACGATCGATCGAAAAAGCCTGTGGTATGAAAAATCTCTCCCATCACGTTTATTAGGAATTGGACTCCCTTTGACTATGGTGTTGGGGACTTTAGCTGCTATGTGGATTTTCCCGGAAGAGAATCTTTACATGCTAATTCTATTGGCATTGATACTTTCGCCAACAGATGCCGCGTTGGGCCAGTCGGTTGTAACAGGTGAAAAAGTGCCAAAAAAGATCCGGCAAACGATCAACGTGGAAAGCGGTCTCAACGATGGGTTCGCCTATCCGCCGTTGTTGATTTGCATCAGTGTGTTGGCATTGAAACAGGGTCTGGAGGTGAAGGAAGGCCACCTTTTGACATTCCTGTTAAAACAGTTCATTCTAGGTCCCGCCATCGGCGGAATTGTCGGATGGTTAGGGGGAAAACTCATAGAATTTGCCCTCAAAAAGGGTATGATGACTGTGATTTACCAAATGCTGGAATCATTTGCAATCGCGGTTTTGGCTTTCTTTGCCGCTGAATATTTTGGAGGAAATGGCTTCATCGCGGCATTTGTTGCGGGGATGATGCTTGGAACCAGAAGAGAGGAGGCGAGGGAACGAATGAAAGAATTCGGCGAAGCGGGAAGTCAAGTGATGGTCATGTTTATATTCCTGCTCTTCGGAATGATTTTGGTGCCTTCTTCGTACCCACTTTGGGACTGGAGATCTTGGATTTACGCTATCACGAGTCTAACACTTATCCGAATGCTTCCTGTATGGATAAGTCTCATCGGAACCGGCCTTGATCGAAAAACCGTTCTTTTTATCGGTTGGTTTGGCCCAAGAGGCGTGGCTTCAATTCTTTATCTGTTGATAGCAATCATCACTTTGGGACCCGATGGTATGGATAGATTGGTGAGCGTAATCACCCTGACGGTGTTGTTGAGCATATTTCTACACGGTATTTCAGCTAGGCCGCTGTCAGGTATTTTTGGAAAGGGAGATCATGAAAATTAACCGCACAACATTTGGACAATGACACAAAAACCGGATTTCATCGCGGATCGCTCAAAGGTTAATCACAGCCCATAAAAAAACCTCCTGATTTGGGAGGTTTTCATTGACTAATTCAGTTGCCCTGAGCCGCCTCTGCCTTGGCTTTACGCTTAAATCCCTTTCGGAAAGGCCATGTATACGGTAGAGCTTCCAAACCCTTGTTCAGGTTTAAGGTAGCACTATCGACATTGGTCATGGTGCTCCTAAGTTTACCTGCAAACTCCTCATCATTCAACAACATCCCTGCAGTATTGTCCGTGCTGTTGAGCTTCTGTGAAGTAGCATTCAGGTTTTTGGTGAGCATCTCCGCGTTATTTGAAGTTTCTTCAAGTTTTGATACAGTGCTTTGAAGTTTCGGGAAAGTCTCTTTGTCATTTGTCAACTGATGTAAAAGAGTACCTTCTTTGTTGAGATTTTTACTCACATTGGAAAGTTCTGACAAGGTCCTTCGTGATTCAAGGGAAGCCGACTCGAGGTTGTTCAGCGTGTTTTTGAAAGAAATAGCCAAGGTGCTATCAGTCATGACCGCGCCAACGATACCTTTCCCTTCGGCGATTTTGGTGGTGAGTATCTTAAGATTTTCGGTAATTGTGACTAGATTTTTGTTGTTTTCCTGGAGCGTAGCCATCATCTTGTCGGTATCAAGCGGCATCTCGGCGGTGAGTCTGTCTCCATCTTCGACAGCGGGAGATTGGGTCGTACCGCCATAGATCACGATGATTTTGTTACCGATCAGTCCATCCGAACCGATTGTTGCTTTCGAATCTTTCCGGATGTATTCCTGCACCTTTGCCTCCACAGCCAAAATAATCTCTACTTGGGATTCACCGTAGAAATTGATCTTGCGGACTGTGCCGATCTTCACACCTGAAAACCATACGTTGTTGCCCTGCTGAAGTCCCGCCACATCGTCGAATACAGCGCTCAGTTTGATGCTTTTCACGAATTTCTTTTGTTGGCCTCCCAGCGTCAGTACACCCAACACGAAAATGATGATCCCTATTAGGACAAAAATGCCCACAATGACAGATTTTTTATTATCGTTTCTCATTACTTGATAAAATTATAGTCATAAAATGCTTTTACTTGGGGGTCCTCCGCCCCCTCAAATACGTCCGTAAAGGACCCTACTGCCGTGAATTGGCCGTTGATCAAAACGGCCATGCGGTCCCCTGTTTGCTTCGCGCAGGCAAGGTCATGGGTAATCACGATGGAAGAGGTATTGAATTGTTCTTGTACCTGATTGATGAGGTTATTGATTTCAATACAGGTAACCGGGTCAAGACCTGCAGTCGGCTCATCATAGAGCATTATCTCGGGGTAGAGGATCAAAGTTCGGGCGATACCAATTCTTTTCTTCTGACCTCCTGAAAGCTCCGAAGGCATCTGGTTGACAGTCTTGGGAAGTGCTACTGCCTCCAACAACTCCTCGACCCGCCTATCGACTTCCTTTCGGCTGATATTCTTGACGTTCCGTACAAGCGGAAACTCAAGGTTTTCTCTTACGGTCATACTATCATACAGGGCCGAGGCCTGGAAAGAGAATCCAATCCTCAACCGCAATTGGTTCAATTCCTTGATCGGCAATCCCAATGCGTTTTTTCCGAAGATTTTCACCTCGCCTTTATCAGGTGTGAGCAAGCCCACGAGGATTTTGATCAGGACAGATTTACCGGTACCCGATTTTCCAAGGACGACAAGATTCTCACCTTTGTACAAATCCAAATCCACTCCCCTAAGCACATGATTGTCGTCAAAGGACTTGTACAGTCCTCTGATCTCCACAACTTTTTCGTTTTCTATCTTACGCATACCGGATGGCGTTTACGATCTGCATGACCAATAGCTCTTCTATGAAAATCAAAAACATCGACATAACGACCGCCGCGTTCGCCGCCTGCCCCACGCCTTCGGTACCCTTCGACGAGTTGTAGCCTTTGTAGCATCCAACAATGCCTATCGTGAATCCAAAGATCAACGATTTGATCACTGAGGAAAATATGTCAAGAAACGAAATGGATTCGAAAACTTGGATGAAGAACGTGGATAAGCTGACGAGCTCATTCTGATTGACATTGATGAATGAACCCATCAAAGCCACAAAATCCGTGTACATCATCAGTACAGGTATCATAAAGGTGGTTGCTAGGGTGCGGGTCACGACCAAATACTTAAATGGATTGATCGCGGATACTTCCATGGCATCGATCTGCTCCGTTACCTTCATCGAACCGATCTCTGCGCCGATACTGGATCCAACCTTGCCTGCCGAAATCAGCGCTGTCACCAAGGGGCCCAAGGCCCTAACCACAGCGATGGAAATCAAAGCAGGGAGCCAAGAAGTAGCGCCGAATTCGGCGAGTGACGGACGGCTTTGGTTTGTAAATACAATTCCGATGATGAATCCTGTCAAGGAGATCAAAGGCAAAGAGCGATAACCGATCTCGTAGCACTGACGTAGGACTTCCCTGAACTCATATGGCGGGCGCCAGACTTCCTGAAAAAACCGCTTTACAAATTGGAAGGCATTAGCCAGCCCCCTAAAAAATTTATCAAGCTTTTTACTCAGAACTGTATCCCTCGAATCTATCTTATAGAACATAAACGGCAAAAGTTGAAATCACTAAGGTAACAATTTGGGGCATTGTTAAGAATCCAATCCCAATATTTCGGTCAATATTTGTGGAGTAAGCGGCTTTACCAGAAACCCCGACACTTGTGCATAATTTTTACTCATCTCCACATCCATCGGATCCATCGAGGAAGTGAGCATCTTCACTTCGATATGATTGCCGATTTTCTGGAGGTGGTCTAAAAAATCCCAGCCCTGCATCTCGGGCATATTCACATCCAATATCAAAAGATCCGCACTACCTCCCTTCAGCCAATCCAAAGCCTCATATGGATTGTCGAAAAAGAAGGTCTGCAATTCTGGACTAATCCGCTGGAGATTCTTTCGATTGATCATGTGCTGGATTTTGTCATCATCTACAAACACCAGCGTGGAAACTTTTTGGGGCATAAGGAAAAAAGATTGGTTCACAAAACACTGCCCAAAAGATCATTGCCAGAAAGGGGGTAGGGAATGAACTTTAAGACTCACAAATATAAAAACATCCTGCTTGGCATGGCTAATTATCGAGAATACATTTTTAGGCTAATCAAAATAATTTAGTGATTACAAATTCAGCTATATCTAAAACACATTTAATCCATTATTTATCTGATACTTACATGTCAACATCTGAATAATCACATGCAGCAACAGTAGAACCAAAAAGAACCGCGTTGCTATCTTCAATCAACAGAAAAAGAAAAGATTGGCCCAAATTTAGAGTTCCAATATTTCGGTTTCCCAATTGATGGGATTCCCATTTTTTGACTAGATTGGCCATGCCATTCTCAAAACAAAAACACCATGAAGCTCACTTACGCTCATTCACTAATAAAGTCGATTGTTGCACTTGTAATGCTGGCTTGCACTTTTAGCCTAAATGCCTTGGGCCAAGAATCGGGCTACGATGCAGCCCTGGCCGAGAAGCTCGGCGCTGACGAACGTGGCATGAAAAAGTATGTAATGGCATTTCTTTATCGCGGCGAACGGGTAGCTGAATATACCCCGGAGCAAAGGGCTGAAATCCAAAAAGGCCACATGGGGAATATTACCAAATTGGCGGAATCTGGGAAACTAATCATGGCCGGACCTTTCTTTGGTAATGAAGATTTGAGGGGGATTTTTGTCTTTGACGTGTCCACAATGGACGAAGCCGCAAGCTTAACAGCTCAAGATCCGGCTGTCGCGGCGGGTGTTTTGAAGATGGATCTTCGGGAATGGTATGGGCCAGCGGCACTCATGATGATCACTGATCTTCACGCTAAGCTTACTAAACCTGCCAATTGACAATCACTTTTTGACTCCTATTCTAACCTCTATCCCAGCAACAACATGCAGCAAAAAAACTACGCACTCTTCCTTTCCATCACTGCCGCACTTGGCGGGTTTTTGTTCGGATTTGATACCGCAGTGATATCGGGCGCAGAGAGGGATATACAAAACCTATGGGAACTGGATGATTGGAGCCACGGGCTCGCTGTTGCCATGGCGCTCTACGGGACCGTCTTGGGTGCCTTGCTTGGCGGCATACCCGCGGACAAATACGGAAGAAAAGTTACCCTGATCTGGATCGGTATTTTCTATTTCGTATCCGCCTTGGGCTCTGCCCTGGTGGATGATGTCTACTCATTCATGTTCTACCGCTTCATCGGTGGCCTAGGCGTGGGCGCATCTTCAGTCGTCGCGCCGATGTATATTTCCGAGATTGCTCCTGCAAAAAGTCGCGGGCAACTGGTGGCCCTTTACCAGTTCAATATCGTGTTTGGCATTCTCATGGCTTATTTTTCAAACTACCTTATCGGTACTGCCAACCTTGATGAAGCTTGGCGCTGGATGCTGGGAGTAGAGGCCATCCCCGCCTTGATCTATTCCATTTTGATCCTGAAAGTACCTAAAAGCCCACGATGGCTGATTGCAAAGAAACAGGATTACCAGACCGCCCGGGAAATCTTGACACGAACCGATCCTGAGGGCGTGGATGAAGCGATCAAATTGGCCATCGAAGAGAGCAAGTCGATCAAAGGTAAAACCTCCGTCGCCGCACTATTCGATACCAGATTCAGAAAAATTTCCTTCTTCGCCTTCCTGATGGCATTTTTCAACCAAATGTCCGGCATCAACGCCATTATCTACTTTGCGCCAAGAATCTTCGAATCGGCAGGGATTTCCACAGAAGATGCACTTTTCTCCACAATCGGAATCGGCGTCATCAACCTCATCGCGACTATGGCCGGTCTATATTTGATCGATAAACTGGGAAGGAAAAAACTCATGTATATAGGGTCTGTCGGCTACATCATTTCACTATCGCTGATGGCGTATTCCTATTTTGGAGGAATGATTTCAAGCAACCTACTCCCCTATTTCGTATTCGTATTCATCGCCTCGCATGCGATCGGACAGGGTTCCGTGATCTGGGTATTTATTGCCGAAATATTCCCCAATGAGTTGCGCGCATTCGGCCAATCCCTGGGTTCATTTACCCACTGGATTTTGGCAGCCTTGATCGCAAATGTTTTCCCCTTCTTTGCCAATACATTTGGTGCGGGAAGTATATTCGCCTTTTTCGCGTTTATGATGGTGCTCCAACTGCTCTGGGTGGCCTTCAGAATGCCTGAAACGAAAGGAAAGTCTTTGGAAGAAATTCAACAAGAACTACAAAAAACTCATGTCTAAGAAAGTCATCTGTTTTGGGGAAATGCTGTGGGACTGCTTTCCCGATAAGGAAATACCTGGCGGCGCTCCAATGAACGTCGCACTTCACCTCCACCAACTGGGCCTTGAAGTGGGCATGATTTCACGGGTAGGAGACGATGAAAGAGGCAGAAAATTCCTTGCCTTCATATCCGGCTATGGCTTTCCGACAGATTTGGTTCAGATAGACCAAATCCATCCTACAGGAAATGTCATCGTCCACAACGAAGACCCCGAAAACATCAAATACACGATCGTCTCACCGGTGGCCTGGGATTACATCGAAATGAACGAGCAGAACATCCATGCAGTCCAATCCGCCGACGCCTTGATTTTTGGTAGTCTTGCCGTGAGAAATGCCCAAAGTTGGGACACACTGTACCATCTCCTACACCAACCAACGCTCAATATTTTTGATATCAACCTCCGTGCGCCGTTCTACGATTTCGAAAAGATCGAACTTCTGCTTGGCTACACCGACATATTGAAAATCAACGAAGACGAACTGGAAATCGTCGCGGATTATTTCAATCTGAAAATCGACACCAATACCGTTTGCGACATGCTCACGACCCACTTCCCGATCCAAATGGTCTGCGTTACTTTGGGATCGAAGGGCGCCATGATCTATGAAAACGGGAAAGTCTTCAAGCATCCCGGCTACAAAGTCACCGTAGAGGATACCGTAGGCGCAGGTGATGCATTTTTGGGTGGTTTTGTCAAGAGCTATTTGGAAGGTAAAAAACCTGAGGAAATACTCGATTTTGCCTGTGCAATCGGAGCATTTGTTGCGACCAAAAAAGGTGGAACGCCACGTTACCAGGTAGACGAGATTTGGAAAGCCGTCGGACAGAAAGGATGACCCCCCTGTATTTCTTAGATAACCGAAAGACGAAGCTGCGATCGTTCGAATGCTGCATTTTTTGAATTCGAAGTAGATCAATTTCCGGAATGGAATAGAATCCGTGAGGTCCTTGCTATTCCTATCCTTTATCTGCTCCTACAAAATCCTCGTTCATCCCAAACATGCTTCGCCAATAACACCAAAATTACAATTCGCTGATTTTTAACTATTTTCAAGGAATTGTTTATGATTATTTTTCTCATCAAACCACACTATGCCTCTCGAAACAAGTCCTGAAATCAACCTGGTGGACAATTCGCCGAAGCCCGCCATTCTCGTCAACCGGATCGACATCATCGACATCATTCGCGGAGTTGCGCTTTTAGGCATCCTGCTATTGAACATCCCCTATTTTGCGATGGAAGACTACTTCACGGATCCCTGGTCGCAGGATACAGGCAACGTCAATTTCTGGGTGCATGCTGTCAATACCATATTCTTCGAGGGAAAGATGCGGGCATTGTTTTCCATGGTTTTTGGAGCTGGAATCTTGCTTTTTACGATGAACAAGGAAAAGGCGGGAAAATCAGCCACCTGGCTTTTTTACAAGAGAATGATATGGCTAACGCTGTTTGGTCTTGCCCACGCGCACCTCCTGCTTTGGCTGGGCGATATTCTTTATTTCTACGGCGTGATTGGGATGATTGCGTTCCTCTTTAGGAAAATGAAACCCAAATACCTCGCCATGGGAGTTCCGATTGTCGCGATCATCGGCTTTGTCGCCAACACGCTCTTCATGCAAAACATCCGTTCCAAATACCTGGAGTACAAAGAAGCGATTTCGCTACAGTCTACGGGAGCCGAATTGGCTGAGAAAGAACTCGCCGCTCTCGAGGCGTGGAAAGAAGTGCAAAAAGAATTCATTCCCGACAAAGACCAAGTCAAAATCAACACTGCATTGATGAAAGGCTCCTATTCCGAGGTGGCAAGCTACATTCGCCCAAAGGCAATAGACGGACAGTTCAAATACCTCATTTTCTCGATTTGGGATATGCTGGCATTGATGCTGCTGGGAATGGCGCTGTACAAATGGGGATTCTTGACCCTGGCTTGGACCGATGCCCAATACCGAAAAACCATGTGGATTGGGTATGGTGTCGGCTTACCCTTGGTTACCTTTTCGTTCATTTACAACACAATTCATTTTCCAAATGTCGAAGCTGGCCTAGCTTATATCGAAACCCATTCGATCAATTGGGTGGCATTGATCTATGATTTCCAACGCATCCTTATCATGATGGCACATGTGGCTTTGGTCATGATGCTTTATAAAAATGGATTTTTCACCCGACTCATGGACAGCTTACGGGCGGTTGGCCAGACAGCATTCACGAATTACATCATGCACACGGTCTTTTGCTCACTCGTTTTCTTTGGTTACGGGCTCAACCAATTTGCTGAGCGGGAATATTACCAACTCTACTTCCTCGTCGCAGGCATATGGATTTTTCAGCTTTGGTTAAGTCCAATTTGGCTGAAGAAATACCTATTCGGTCCCCTGGAATGGCTATGGCGGTGCCTGACATACGGCAGGATACAGCCATTTGTCCGGAAATGACCTGCGCTTCATTCGCCTTCGATCATCAATCTATGTTTGAAAATTTAAAAACCTGTCTGTGGCAAAACCTTGGTGCTGCCGTCGATATGCTAGGTAATGCCATTGCCGCATGTCCGAAGGAGATGTGGGAAAAAGATATGAAGTTCTTCTATCTCAGCTACCATACAGTAATCTTCCTGGATTATTATCTTTCGATCCCCGTGAGTGAATTTTCACCCCAACTCCCCTATTTTCTCGAAAATCAAGAAAAATTGCCAGAGCAAGCTGTTGATGATGTATTGCCTTTGAGGCATTTTGATCAAGGGGAGATGTTGGCTTATATCGCACAAATCAAAGGAAAGTGTCGGGATCAAATCCTGAATTTTCCTGAAGAACGATTCTCCCAGCCTTGGATCAAAGCCTCCGAGCTCGAGCTTCATGTCGGGTGCCCACAGACCGTGGCAACCTATTCAGTATTGGAAATTCTCTTCTATAACCTGCGACATGTGCAGCACCATGTCGGCCAACTGAATCTGATCCTAAGGCGGCAAACCAACCAAGCACCTGATTGGGTCGCCATGGTCGACTGATATTCAAAAAAAGCAACCTTCAGTTCGATTGACCAAATTCATTACATTTGCCCCCTATTCTCCACAAACGATGAGAAAATCCATCCAAATAATCCTGCTAGGAATGAGTATCGCATGTTCCCCAAATAAACCCGAATTTACACTCCCGGACGTTGCTGCACCCGTAGCCGCAGTTAAACCCTTTGAGATTACGGCAAAACACGGGCACGTCCGCGTCGACAATTACTATTGGCTCAACGACCGCGAAAATCCGGAAGTCATCGCGTACCTCGAAGCTGAAAACAAGTACATGGACACCATGATGGCGCATACCAAGGGATTTCAGGAAAGTCTTTTCCAAGAAATGCGTGCGCGCATCAAGGAGGACGACAGCTCGGTTCCCTACAAATTGGACGACTATTACTATTACACCCGCTATGTCGAAGGGGGAGAATACCCCATCTACGCGCGAAAAAAAGGTACCTTGGATGCTCCCGAAGAAATCATCATGGATGGAAACGAGCTTGGAAAGGGAAAGTCTTTTTTGAATTTCTTCACCTCCGTCAGCCCCGACCACAACCTCGCAGCGATCATCATGGATACCGTCGGGAGGAACTTCTACACGGTCATGATCAAAGACCTGAGGACGGGACAAATGCTTCCTGACAAAATAGAAAATATCCGAAGCAGCGCAGTCTGGACAAACGACAACAAGTCGTTCTATTATTCCATTCCGGATCCAGTTACGCTGAGAAACTTCCAGGTGAAAAGACATTTCCTCGGCAGCGAGGCCTCCAAGGACGAGATAATCTTTGAGGAAAAAGACCAGACGCTGTCTTGCGGGGTTGGCAAAACCAAATCAAAGAAATACATCATCATCGGTTCAGGAAGGACGGACGCATCCTATGCCCAATTTCTGGATGCAGACAATCCTGGAAAGCCGATACTCATCGCGCCGATCCAAGACAATGTCCAATACAGTGTCGACCATGCCGGCGGAGATCAATTCTACATATACACCAACTTGAACGCGGTCAACTACCGTCTTGCGCAGGCCCCTATTTCCAATCCGGGAAGTTCAAATTGGAAGGATATGATCCCCCATCGTGAGGAGGTGTTCTTGGAAGGAGTTGATTACTTCAAGGATTTCTTGGCGATAGAGGAGAAAAAAGAAGGCCTATCCCACATCCGCATCATCAAGCGGGCAGACAATTCCGAACACAACTTGGAGTTTGGCGAACCGGCATACACAGCAGGTCTGGGCTACAATCCCGAATTCGAAACCAAAACGCTTCGGTATTCCTACACCTCCATGACGACTCCAAATTCAACCTTTGACTATGACATGGAGACCCGGGAAAAAACCCTGATGAAAGAACAACCTGTACTGGGCAACTTCAACAAGGCCAACTACGAAACGGAGAGAATCATGGTCACCGCGCGAGATGGGAAGAAAATCCCGATGTCCATCGTGTACAGGAAGGATGCTTTCAAAAAGGACGGCAACTCGCCTGGTTGGATCTACGCCTATGGTTCTTACGGCGCATCCATGGATCCTTATTTCTCCAGCTCACGCCTGAGCCTTTTGGACCGGGGATTTGTCTATGCGATAGCCCACGTAAGAGGTGGCCAGGAAATGGGTGGAGCCTGGTATGAGGACGGGAAAATGATGAACAAGAAAAATACCTTTTTCGACTTCATCGATTGCTCCAAATGGCTCCAAGACAACGGCTACGTAGCCAAAGACAAACTCTTCGCCTCTGGCGGAAGTGCGGGTGGATTGCTGATTGGTGCCGTGACGAATATGGCCCCGGAAGTGTACCGCGGTGTGATAGCCCAAGTGGCCTTTGTCGATGTGATCACTACGATGATGGACGAATCCATCCCCTTGACTACATTCGAATGGCTCGAATGGGGCAATCCGAATATTCAGGAACAATATGAATACATGCTTTCCTACTCTCCCTATGACAATGTGGAAGCCAAAGCCTATCCAAACATCCTAGCCACCACGGGATTGCATGATTCCCAGGTCCAATATTGGGAACCCGCCAAATGGGTCGCAAAGTTGAGGACCATGAAGACCGACAACAACCGCCTGTTTCTCTACACCAATATGGACGCAGGCCATGGTGGTGCAAGCGGCCGCTTTGAGAGCCTCAAGGAATTGGCAAAAGAATATGCTTTCGTATTTGACATCCTTGGTATCAAGGAATAGGATCCGATAGTTTTAGATCCGATCAGAAATCTAAACCGATCTTTCAAATTGAAGGATCGGTTTTTTAATCGGCTTTTTTCGATGAACTTTCGAAAAGGCTTTCAGCGATTTGACTCGCTCAGCCAATGAAACTGCCTCTCGGTCAATGCGAAATGCCGGGGAAGTTTTTTCAATACGATTGAAAGCGTGTCCGAGTCCTTGAGGCCAATCAGCCGCATTTTTCCCTTTTCAGGAATTTCCAGATCAAAAACTACCATCGGCAGCGAATCCCAATTCGCTTTTCTCCATTCCAAAAGTTCACCGGCACTATCTGGCCGATAGTCAAAATAAGCGCGGCCATACCGCATCCTGAAACTGGAATCATTGGCCGAAAAGCTTCCTGCCCCATTGTAGTCAAAAATAACATCCCTCCAGCGAAGGGTGTCGGCAAGACTTTCGGGAATGGTATCCCCATTTTTCACAAACAGCTCCACATGGTACATGCCTGGGTCCACGGGCGGCAAGACCTTGGTGAGATCAGCGTGATATTGGAGGCGATACTCATAATAATTGTATGTCACCATCCCAAAGGATGTGATAATGAAAAATATTTTAAGTACCCAGCGTGAAATGTTGAACCATTTTGATCGGCTGATTGGCGTGTAGACCGCCGAGGGAAGCGTCGGAGCATTCTTCAAAAAAAATCCGATCAACCTTTCCCGTTCTTGCCAAACCAAATAGATACTGGCAAGGAGCAAATGAAAGGAATAAATCTTCACCGGAATGTCATAGCTCATGTTGAGCATAAACACATTGGCAAACACGCCAACCGAGAGCAATGACCCCAACAAGGCCGTGTTTCTCCAAACCAAGAGCAAGGCAACCAAGACCTCGGCAATCCCGGAAAACACCTGATAGGGCGTACTGTAGCCGATGAAGAGCCAAGAAAATCGCATCGGCAAAAAATCCCCCAAAGGCGTCGCCAATTGGCTCAGATTCGGAAAGTACATCTGCATAGCAAAGACCTTCAGAATACCATAGGTAAATGCAATCCCCGCTACTGTGTATCGTAGGCCTAATCCCAGAAAATAGTACAACTTTGGGTAGGCTTCAGATCTGCGGTCCAAGATACTCCACACAACTGTGCCCACAACCGCCAAGAGCAATTGGGTATAAAACAAAGCCCAGCCATAACTCGTATCGCCACTTCCCCCCATCGGAACCAGCACGTCCTTGATACGGAAAAATCGCGAATTCATAAAATTCACCAAAAGGTCAAGGGGATAATTGACCCATTCGGCAAACCAGTAAAATCCCGGAATTGCTGTGAAAAAGTTTAACGGATTGAAATACAATGCAAAGTAGATGAAGAAAAAGCGAAAGAGAACCCGGTTTGCTGACGGCCACGTTGAATCGGAAGGAGCGGACATACGATTGGATTTTACCTGCAAGCTACAAAATTGACCCTTTTGTCTAAAGCCTTACCATATGGCATGGCGCTGAGACGGCAAGAATCTTGACTCTAAAAAATCTTTCACCATCCTTTTGCTTTGCAATCTGCAAAGCGTTGGTATTTTCTATAACCAAGTTTTGCCGAATCAGTAAAATACCAAATAAAGACGCAAGATTTTGCCATAGGCTTTGCGTATCTTCAGAATTTTCAAGAAATTCCAGATGAAACCATAAAACCCCCATTATGAAAAAACTATTTTTAATTCCTGCAATTGCCTTGATGGGCCTTTTGTTTGTACAAGGCACGTCCAAGCCTGAGACCGAAACAATCCATCCGGCTGTGGCGCCCGAAATGCCGGCTAATGTAAAGGCAGTAGTCGAAAAGAAATGCTACGGCTGCCACAATGCCGAGTCCAAAAACGAAAAAGGCAAAGCCAAATTGGATTGGGACGCCTTTGAAGCTACTAAAAAGTCAAAGCAGCTCGCCACCATGGGCAAAATCAACGAAACCCTAGCCAAAGGCGAAATGCCACCCGCCAAATTCTTGGAAAATAGGCCTGAAGGCAAGCTCTCGGCCGAAGAATTGGCGACATTGATGGACTGGAGTGCCGGCAAAAAGAAATCAAAGGAATGAAAGCTTGGCAATATATCACGGGCGGACTCGCGGCCCTCATCGTTATTTCCCAATTTATCCCCAACGAATTGCCTGCCGTAGAAACTTCCAATCCGGGGGATATCATCCAATCCGGCATTGTGGAGGACGATGTGGCAGCGTTGTTGAAGAACTCATGCTACAGCTGCCACAGCAATGAGACCCATTATCCATGGTATTCTTATGTGGCACCTTCTTCCTGGCTCGTAGCCAAAGACGTACGGGAAGGCAGGGACGAACTCAATTTTTCCACCTGGACTTCTTACTCGATGATGGATAAGCTCGCAAAACTCGACGACATCGTAGAAGAAGTGAAGGAAGGCGAAATGCCCATGGGTATTTACACACTGATCCACCCATCCGCTAAGTTGGACGACGCGCAAATTCAACTTATCGTAACCTGGGCTGAGACTACCATGGATATTGTGGCCGAAGAAGAAGATACAGAGGAATGAAAACCAATCAGGCAGACTGATGTCAGTCTGATCCATAAAAAAAAATAGGCCCCGCTTGGGGCCTATTTTTTTAGAGAAATATGCAAGTATCAACCTACTCTACAACATGTATTTTCAGCATGTTGGTTTTTCCTTTTTCCTTTAGTGGCATACTCGCTGTATTGATGATGATGTCACCCTTTTTGACATAACCTTCATCCTTAAGTCTATCCTGTATATCCATGAAAGTGGCATCTGTAGATGTATGCGATTCATAGTAATAGGCCCTTACACCCCACACCAAGCTCAGCTGGGTGAGCATCGAGCTGTTTCGCGTAAACACCAATAGGTTTGCCAATGGCCTGAATGAAGCCAATCTCAAGGCTGTCTGGCCAGATGTGGTTATACCAACAAGCGCTTTTGCCTTTACGTTTCTGGATAACCTTGCCGCCATCAACGTCAAGTTCTTGCTGTAAAAGTTCGGATCGTTTTCCTCGATTTTGTACAGGTGGTGAAACACATCATGGTTGTTCTCGATGTAATTGATGATGCTGCTCATGGCCTTCACGGCGTTGACGGGAAACTGGCCCGAAGCGGTTTCGGCTGAAAGCATTACCGCATCTGCACCGTCCAAAACGGCAGTTGCCACGTCGTTGGTCTCCGCACGCGTAGGCCTCGGATGCGTGGTCATACTTTCCAACATCTGCGTCGCAATGATCACCGGCTTACATGCCAGTTTGCATTTGGTCACGATCTGCTTTTGCCAGAGAGGGACGGTTTCTGCGGGCACTTCCACACCCAAATCTCCCCTCGCTACCATAATTGCGTCCGTTTCCGCAATGATGGCATCGATATTGGCAAGGGCCTCAGGCTTTTCGATCTTGGCTACGATTTTGCAATTTTTGCCCGCCTCCGTGATCCGCTCACGCAAATCCTTAATATCATCCGCAGTCCTGACAAACGACAGCGCGATCCAATCGACATCATGCGCTAAACCAAACTCCAGATCTTCCAAATCCTTTTCTGTCAGGGAAGGTGCCGAAACCTTCGTGTTCGGAAGGTTGATACCTTTTCTTGATTTTAGGACACCTCCGTGAATGACGACGCAGCGTACATTCTTGCCGTCAGTATTGTTCACCGCCAACTCAATATTGCCATCGTCGATCAAGATCCTATCCCCGGATTTGACATCATAAGGAAGGTTTTTATACACGGTGCTTACAAGTTCCGCATTGCCCACGACAGGCTCGTTGGTGATGGTGATTTTTTGCCCGGGAGAGATTTGCACACCACCATTTTCCATTTCACCGACACGGATTTTTGGACCTTGCAAGTCTTGTAGGATTCCGATATTGAGGTTGTTTTCTTTGTTGATGTCGCGGATCAATTTGACCACTTTGGCATGGTCCTCGTGCTTGCCGTGCGAGAAGTTGAGTCTGAATACATTTGCACCGGCATTGGCCAAGCTGCTCAGCATGTCCTTGGTATTGGAAGCGGGGCCTATCGTCGCGAGGATTTTGGTCTTATTGTAAAGGGCAATACTCATGGAATATTGATGTTAATAGGTTAGAAGGTTTTCTTTTGATTTGATTTTATTGATATCAAGCTTGACCACATTTTGGATCAAGGGGCTTTCCGATAATCGGCCAATATAGTCATTTAAATCCAATTCGCCGGTCAAATCCTGTACCAGCAGAAAATAGTCGATCATTTTCAACTCAGGAATTAAGTACATGGAAGCGGCAGAATCGTGATGGGATTTATTTCTCAGCAACTGTAGAAAACCATGCTCCTTGGCTTCCTTGAATTGGGAAATGTACAGCGTCGAACCATCATTGAAATCCAAAACGTAGTCCTCGGTGCGCGCTAACCTCGTCTTCAAAAGCTGATTGATCAACCATGCGATCTTGTAATCCTTGAGCGGAGCCACAAAGCCCAAAAGTTCAAATTCGTAGTGGTGTTCTACAAATAACTTGGTTTTCTTCATGGTTGAAAAATTTGCAAAAACAAAAGTAAAAATAATATTCGTACTTCATTGGAGGCAGACAATATCTTAAATTTAGCTCAACCAATTTTTTGCAATAAGGTTATAAATCCATTTCTTTGCGGAGTGTTTAAAATTTAACTGTTCAAAAAATGTCTGAAATAGCACAAAAAGTAAAAGCCATTATCGTTGATAAGCTAGGCGTTGAAGAATCTGAAGTTACTCCTGAGGCAAGCTTCACTAATGACCTTGGTGCTGACTCACTGGATACAGTTGAGCTCATTATGGAATTCGAAAAAGAATTCAACATCTCCATTCCAGACGATCAAGCTGAACAAATCGGCACAGTAGGCCAAGCTATCAGCTACCTGGAGGCAAACGTAAAATAATATTCCCTTTAAAATTCATTTATGAATTTAAAAAGAGTTGTAGTAACAGGTCTAGGCGCCCTCACACCACTTGGAAACACAGTAGAAGAATACTGGAAAGGGCTTTCAAATGGTGTCAGCGGCGCCGCGCCTATTACTAGATTCGACGCATCACTTTTCAAGACCCAATTTGCCTGCGAGGTCAAAGGGTTGGATGTAGAACAGTTCATCGACCGGAAAGAAGCCAGGAAAATGGACCTGTTTACACAAATGGGCCTCATTGCAGCAGATCAAGCAATCCTTGACGCTGGCATCGACCTCGAAAAAAGCAACCTCAACCGTATCGGCGTGATCCTTGGATCAGGAATCGGAGGACTCAAGTCCTTTCAGGATGAAGTCACCGATTTCGCAAAAGGCGACGGTACACCAAGGTTTAACCCATTTTTTATCCCCAAGATGATCGCCGACATATGCGCCGGTCATGTATCCATCAAATACGGATTCAGGGGACCAAATTTCGTCACAGTATCAGCCTGTGCATCGGCGACCAACGCAATCATTGACGCCTTCAACTACATCCGTCTGGGCAAAGCAGACATTATTGTCTCCGGCGGTACGGAAGCCACGATCACCGAAGCAGGTGTCGGTGGGTTCAATGCCCTGAAAGCACTTTCACAAAGAAATGATTCTCCCCAAACAGCATCAAGACCATTTGACAAAGAACGTGATGGCTTTGTACTTGGCGAGGGTGCAGGTATTTTGATCATAGAAGAATATGAGCACGCCAAAGCAAGGGGAGCAAAAATATACTCCGAAATAGTCGGTGGAGGCATGTCCGCCGACGCATACCACCTGACGGCGCCACATCCGGAGGGTCTTGGGGCAAGCAACGTTATGACCGCCGCATTGGAAGACGCAGGATTGAAACCCGAGGATATTGATTATGTCAATGTGCATGGAACTTCAACCCCATTGGGCGATATCAGCGAAGTCAAAGCCATCCAAAAGGTCTTTGGCGAACATGCCTACAACATCAACATCAGCAGTACGAAGTCCATGACAGGGCACTTATTGGGGGCTGCCGGGGCAATCGAAGCAATAGCCTCCATCCTTGCGATCCAAAATAGCCTCGTACCTCCTACCATCAACCATTTTACGGACGATGAGGAGTTTGACAGCAGGCTCAACCTGACATTCAACAAAGCCCAAAAAAGGGAAATCAGGGCTGCACTGAGCAATACCTTTGGATTTGGTGGACACAATGCGTCCCTCATTTTCAAGAAAATAAATGGGTAGCCTTGAAACTCTCGCGCTTACTCCGGCTTAGATCCTTATTTTACTCATCATACGAAAAAAGGCTTGCCGCCTCCATCAAACACATGGTAGGCAGCAAGCCTTTTAATTTGTCCCTCTACAAGCTGGCCATCAAGCATGCCGCGGCTGCCGAGGAGACTGTCAATGGAATGAAAATCTCGAACGAACGCCTCGAATACCTTGGAGATGCCGTGCTCGGGGCTGTGGTAGCAGAGTTTCTGTTCATCAAATACCCATTTCGAGACGAGGGCTTTTTGACGGAAACGCGCTCGAGAATGGTAAACCGGGAGGCATTGAACCACATTGCCATCAAACTGGGCCTCAGCAAAATTATCGAAGAGGAATATCGTGGGAAAAACGTGGGAACACACAAGTCAATCTACGGCGATGCCCTCGAAGCGATGGTGGGCGCCGTTTACTTGGATCGTGGTTACGAGTTCTGCAAGAAGTTTATCCTTAGGCGTATCATCATCCATTTTGACTTGGACAGTATCATCAATACCACGACGAACTTCAAGAGCAAAGTCATCGAATGGTCCCAAAAAGAAAACAGCTCGGTTGATTTCAGGACTGTCTCCATCGATGGAAGCCAACGGTTCAAGGAATTTGTCGTTGAATTGCTCATCAACAATGAACCCGTGGCCACAGGCAAAGGCGCAACCAAAAAGAAAGCTGAACAGGAAGCTGCCAAAAACGCCTGCGAAATTCTGAACATAGCCGTTTAGAACAGTATATTTGAAATTCGGGTTTTCAGTTTGTATCCCTCTTTTTATGTCATCCATCAAAATCGCCTGTGCTACAGTAAACCAGACTCCTTTGGACTGGTCTGGCAATCTGGGCAGGATCATTGATTCCATCCAATATGCCAAGGAAAACAGCGTTCAATTGCTTTGTTTTCCGGAGTTGGCCCTCACGGGTTATGGAAGTGAAGATTTGTTTTTGAGCTATTGGTACCCCAAAAAGGCGCTCGCCCAACTGGAAAAACTAGTACCGCATTGCGCAGGCATCACGGTTGCCGTCGGATTGCCCGTCCGGATAGGAGACAAAGTATTTAATTGTGTCGCGGTTGTCGAAGATCAGCAAGTCAAAGGCTTCGTGGCCAAGCAGTTCCTCGCGATCGATGGCGTACATTATGAATTCCGTTGGTTTACGCCCTGGGAGGCAGGCAAAGTAATCTCCTTGGAATTCATGGGCGCAGCGGTTCCGCTGGGCGATATGATCTTTGAGAAAGAGGGGATAAAATATGGCTTCGAAATTTGTGAAGATGCATGGAGAGGAGATGTGAGGCCCGGATTCCGACTACGAGACAGGCAGGTTGATCTGATTTTCAACCCAAGTGCAAGCCATTTTGCGATGGGAAAATCAGTCCTCCGCGAAGATCTGATCAAACGGAGCTCCGAATTGTTCAATGCCACCTACGTCTATGTCAACTTGCTTGGCAACGAAGCCGGCCGGATGATCTTTGACGGGGAAATTCTCCTCGCCCATCAAGGAAAATTGATTCTCAAAAACCCCATTCTATCCTTTGAGGATTTCCAAGTGCTGACTTTCGACTTGAATCAGCAGAACCTCAATGCCCCCGAACTAAAGTCGGATTCCAATCTCAACTTGGAATTTGTGAAGGCTGCCAGTTTGGGCTTGTTTGACTACCTGAGAAAAAGCCGAAGCAAAGGATTTGTGCTTTCCCTCAGTGGCGGTGCAGACTCCTCCACGATTGCGGTCTTGGTTGCCGAAATGGTCCGCCGCGGAGTGGAAGAACTGGGTGTGGAAGCTTTTGTCAAAAAACTTGGCATTCCCCTGCAGGTAAAAAGCACCGATCCGGTCCGGGAAATCATCGGCCAAATATTCTTCACGGCTTATCAAGCGACCGAAAACTCGGGATTTTCGACCTACCAAAGTGCCAAAACCCTTTCGGAAAGCATCGGAGCCCAGTTTTTCCATTGGAAAATTGATGACGAAGTCCAGTCCTACACGACCAAAATCGAGAATGCCATCGGACGAAAACTCACTTGGAAAGAAGATGACATTACACTTCAGAATATCCAAGCAAGAGCACGTTCACCGATCATTTGGATGCTGGCAAATATCAAACACTGTCTACTCCTCAGCACGTCCAACCGCAGCGAAGGCGACGTAGGCTATGCCACCATGGACGGAGATACGAGCGGCAGCATTTCCCCAATCGCCGCAGTGGACAAGCATTTTATCCTGCAATGGCTCCAATGGGCAGAGAAAAATCTCAACTACCCCGCATTGAAAAAGGTGAACAGCCTCCAACCAACGGCCGAATTGCGTCCTGCGGAAAACCAACAGACGGATGAATCGGACCTGATGCCCTATGCCGTGATCGTGGAAATTGAGCGCTTGGCCATTAGGGACAGGCGATCACCATTGGATGTTTTTCTCATACTCAAAGAAGAACTCTCCATGGAACCAGCCGTACTTAAAGGCTACATCAAGAAATTTTTCCAACTTTGGTCGCGCAACCAATGGAAGCGGGAACGCCTCGCGCCTTCCTTCCATTTAGATGAATTCAACGTGGACCCAAAAACCTGGTACCGCTTCCCGATCCTGTCGGCGGGATACCGGGAGGAGTTGGAGGAACTGGAAAACTATTAAGAAAAGACACCCTTTGCTATCATGACACTACTATCGACGATACTTGACTACATAGTTTGGAGCCCCAACCCGGCGGTTATCCCCAGTTTTGAACGACTGCGCTGGTATAGCCTGCTGTTTGCTTTGGGCTTTATCATTTCGCAGCAGTTTATGTTCTATTTTTTCAGAAAAGAGGGGCAAGACGAAAAATTGGTCGACAAACTGACTGTTTACATGGTGTTGGCAACCATCATCGGCGCAAGGCTGGGGCATGTGCTTTTTTATGAACCTGAAAAATACCTCAGCAACCCGATCGATATCCTCAAGGTTTGGGAAGGTGGATTGGCAAGCCACGGTGCGGCAATCGCCATCTTGTTTGCCCTTTATCTGTATGCGCGGAAGGTCCCCACACAATCCTACCTGTGGGTAGTGGATAGAATCGTTATCGTGACTGCGATGACGGGAGCGCTCATTCGCCTTGGAAACCTGATGAACTCAGAAATCGGCGGTATGCCAACTGGCTCCGACAGCGGCTTTGTCTATGCACGTGACACAGAGGAAATCCTGCAAACACTCAAGATCCCCGTGGCCGAGGTAAATGCCTACAAGCCCGAAGACAGGGCACAGGAATTGACCGGGAATGGAATCGTTCCGGTGAATTTTGAAATCAGGATAGAAAAAGGCGGATACGCAGAAGATGACCTGAGGCGGGCCATCGAAACGGACGTAAAGTATGTCCTGACAAGGTTCAACAGTTCCCAAAAATACCTGTCCGAAAGTCCGGAAACGCCACTCAATTTTGATCTCAAGGACGAAGGGGAGCAATATGTGGCCACTATTCGGACTTTTGGCGTGGCACGCTATCCGACGCAAATCTACGAGTCGATCTCCTATTTCGTGATTTTCCTTGTGCTGCTTGGCCTTTGGTCCAAATACAAATCAAGGCTTCCCGATGGATTGTTGCTGGGGATGTTCCTCGTATCGGTATTTGGAATGCGCTTCGTATGGGAATACCTGAAGGAAAACCAAGTGGAATTCGAGGAAGGAATGTCACTCAATATGGGTCAATGGCTGAGTATCCCCTTGGTGGCGGCTGGATTGGTACTGATAATCTTGGCCTTGAAAAAGGGCTTCAAAAAAGAACTGCCTCAGGGTACCGGATCGTGACCATGACCACCCCAGGGGTGGCAACTTGCGATTCGCTTGATCCCCAACCAGCCACCTTTGAAAACCCCATGTTTGAGGATGGCCTCTTTGGTATATTGGGAGCAGGTGGGTGTGTAGCGGCAGCTTGAGGGAAACAGCGGCGAAATGAGGTATTGGTAAAACAATACGGGTAGGATGGCGATTTGGCGTAGGACCGATTTCAAGCGGATGGGTTTTATTCGTAAAGCCAAAACAATAGGGTAAAAGTTCAAGAAACGAGGGATTTGAAGCAGATTTTACGAAGACATATCCTAGTGATTTTTATACTGGCTTGGGTTTTTCCCCAAACGGGGAAACTATTTGCCCAAGACGATGATACAGAGGCGGACAGTGTGCAAAGCCCCGTCCCCAACAAGGTCACCGTCAACAACATTTTTGTCATCGGAAATGAGAAAACCAGAAAGAGCATCATCCTCCGTGAAATAAACGTCCAAACGGGAATCCAATACGATTGGGACCTTCTCATCGAATTGATAGAAGCCGATCAGAAAAAAATCTATAACCTTCAGCTGTTTAACAGCGTCGAGATCACGCCACTCTTTACCGAACCCGAACAAATTGAGCTCCTGGTATCGGTGACCGAACGCTGGTATATAATTCCCAACATCATCTTCAACCTCGCCGACAGGAACTTTGCCGAATGGTGGACCAACCAGGATAAGGACCTGTCCCGTGTAAATTTCGGAGCTCGTCTCATTCACAACAATGTGGGCGGCAGAAATGAAAAACTGCGGATTGGGGCCCAATTTGGATTCATCAGATCCTTCGAACTGCAATACAGCAAACCCTATATCGATAGAAAGCAGCGACACGGTCTGGCCTTCCAATTGACATACTTTACCCAAAAAAACCTGCAGGTAAAGTCAGAAAACAACAAACAGGTCTTCTACACCAATGAGGCCGAAGAAGTCTTGAGACAAAATTTTTCTACCTTTTTGAGGTACACCTACCGAGGAAGCTACTACAATTTCCACTTCGCCACGATTGGGTACAACAGGACGAAGATCAACGAGGATGTTTTTACCCAAAACCCAAACTACCTCCTAGGACTCGGCAACCAAATTGGTTACACCATTCTTGGATATACTTACCGACATGATGACCGCGATAATGTACAATATGCCACAGAAGGGGAAGTCCTAAACGCAAGCATTTTCAAATATGGGCTACTGCCCAACGACGCTATCAACGATTGGGAGATATCGCTGACAGCTGCCAAGTATTTCAAATTAAGCAATAGGTTTCACTTTGCCACAGGCTTGTCCGCCACGAGCTTTATCCAGCAAGCGCAGCCCTACACCCTAGTCAGAGGCATCGGATACAATCCCTACTTTGTAAGGGGATACGAATTGAACGTCATAGAAGGTCAGCAGGCGATCGTACAAAAAAATAGCCTCCGCTATAAAATCCTAGACCTAAGTTTCAATATCGGCAAAATCATGCCCTTGGAAGAGTTCTCCTATTTTCCGCTACGACTTTTTCTCAGCACCAATTTCGACCATGGCTTTGTCAATGACCGCAACAAAATCCCCTCCAATGCACGCCTGACCAATACCCATCTTTTTGGCTATGGAATGGGTTTGGACTTGGTGACTTTTTACGACATGGTTTTCCGATTTGAGTATTCTGTCAACAACCAAAACGAGGGAACCTTCTTCTTCAACTTCCGGGCGCCATTCTAAAAAGCCGATTTAAACGCTTAATATCGGAAACCTGATTTCATCTCGCACAGGCAAAAACTAAATTGCTTGTAAAACCCGCTCGACAATGAAATCAGGAGTTTGGATGGCCTGGCTTTTTGTATGCACTTGGACGGGCATCCAAGCCCAAAGCCCCTTGGAAGTATTCCCAAAAGGGGGCAGATCCATGGGAATGGGCAACGCCCACACAACCCTGGCAGATCCCTGGGCCATTTTCAACAATATCGGTGCGCTTGCAGAAATCAAGGAATCACAGGCTGCCTTTTCCTATGACCACCGCATGCAGCTCAACGAATTGAGCACGCTCGCTGCACTCGTGGCCATCAAAAAGAACCACTTTGCCTTTGGCATCGGTGTATCCCAATTTGGTGACAAGGACTTCTCCCAAAGCCAAGCAGGTCTGGGAATCGCCCATCGCTTGGGAATCGCGAGTATAGGACTGAAAATCAACTACTTTCAAACCCATGTAAACGGATATGGCACGGCGGGCGCCGCTGTACTGGAATTTGGCGGCTTGGCTGAACTCAGCCCGGTGGTGTTTTTCGGGGCACATGTGTACAATCCAACGATGGCATCATATGGCGGCGATTCCCCAGAGAAACTGCCCACGATCGTCAAGGCGGGTATCTCGTACCGGCCCAGCGACAAAGTCTCTGCTAATCTCGATGCCGAAAAGGATATCCTTCTTCCACCCCAGTTAAAAATCGGAGTTGAATACAGCATTCTCCAGAGACTTTGGCTAAGGGTCGGCTTCAACACCAATCCCGAGCGAGCATTTTATGGGATCGGTTTTCGTCCCCGAAGATTCCACATCGACTATGCCATGACGCAGCACCACAGATTGGGATTCACACACCATTTCTCCTTCTCCTATCTCTTTGTCAGGAAATGAAAGCCGCGGTCCTGTTATTGATTTGCTGTGGCCTCATTTTCCAACCACTCTCGGCGCAGACCTACCGCAAAGGGGAAATCAACCTGGAGAACTTCGTGGAAGAGCTTTTTGCGATGCAGCGGACGGATGCGGATTACGAGGACCTCTACGAAAGCCTTTTGCAGGTTTTCCTCAACCCCATCAATCTCAACAAAACCAGCCCGGAGGAACTAGGCTCGCTTTACATCCTGACACCTTCCCAAATCCACCATTTCTTCGAGCACCAGAGAAAAAATGGCCCAATGATCTCCCTGTATGAATTGCAGGCGATTCCGGAATTCGACCTGGAAACCATTTACAAAATCCTGCCTTTTGTCGAGCTGGAGGACAATGGGAACAGGACTGTTCCATTCTTGACCAGAGTCGGCCAAACCAAAGACGCTTATCTCATCGTGCGGCAAAACAGGGTCTGGCAGACAAGAAAGGGCTATACACCTCCAGATACGCTCAGCAATGGCAATCTCAGCAGCCGCTATATCGGAGACCCCAACAACCTCTACCTGCGCTTTCGTATGCAGCATGGAAAGGATTTCAGCTTTGGATTCACCTTGGACAAAGATCCCGGCGAACAATTCCTATGGCAACCCAAAACGCAACAGTATGGCTTCAATTTTTTCTCCTACCATTTTAGCATCTACAACCGTGGCAACCTCAAATCCCTCAGCATAGGGGATTTCCAATGGCAGTTTGGTCAGGGATTGGTATATGGCGCAGGATTCTCTGTGGGCAAAGGCGCTGAAACGATCACTACCACGCGCCGCAGCAGCATTGGGCTTCGTCCCTACACGGCTGCCATGGAATATGGCTTTTTTCGCGGAGTATCTGCTTCATACCAACTTGGGCCGGTCCTTGCAAGTGTCTTTGCTTCCAAAGCCCCCAGGGACGGCAACATCCAGGTGGCAGATGAAGAGGAAGACAACCAGCCATTCATCAGCTCGCTGCCCACCTCAGGATTACAAAGAACACCCACCGAGTTGGCCTACCGCAGACAAGCCAAGGAAACGAACCTTGGCGCCAACATCCATTGGATGGACAAAAGCAGGCGTCTGCAAATTGGAGTCAATACGCTTTGGACTCAATTTAGCCAGCCGATACAAAAAAAGCCCCAACTGTACAATCAATTTGAATTTGCGGGAAAAGAAAACCACGTCCATAGCGCCTACTTTTCCATTAATCTCCAAAACCACCTGATTTTCGGCGAAACGGCCGTTTCACAAAGCGGAGGAAAAGCCGCGGTTATCGGAATGATGAGCAGCCTACACCGAAGCTTATCGCTTTCGTTTCTCTGGAGAAATTTCGAGCGCAACTTTCACAGCTTCTATGGGAACTCATTCTCGGAGGGAAGCCGCCCGATCAATGAAAGCGGCGTCTACACAGGCATTCATTTCAAGCCCAATTCCAAATTCTCCTGGTCTCTATACTACGATTATTTCAAATTCCCATGGCTGAAATACCGGGTCTATAGCCCTTCACAAGGTCATGAATGGCTCGCACGCCTCCAATACACCCCATCCAAGAAGATACTCCTTTTCCTGCAGATCAGGGAAGAATCCAAGGCCCGAAACATCTCCCTGCTTCCAGGTTTTCAATCCACCTACCAACTTGCCCAAGGCTCCAAGTTCAACTACGTCTTTAACCTCGACTATGGAATCGACAAAATCTGGAGCATCAAAACCCGCGTCATGGGCAGCACATTCGCGTTTAACGGACAGACAACCCAAGGTTTCGCCATCTCCCAAGACCTGAATGCGGACTTTGGCCGATGCAGGCTTTCAAGCAGGATTGTCCTGTTTGACACCCAGGATTATGACAACAGGCAGTTCATCTACGAGCGGAATGTGCTGTGGGCATTCTCGATCCCGGCGCTACAAGGACAAGGGATGCGGTATTACCTCTTGGCACAATACAAAATCAGCCCAAAGTTCGTGATCTGGGCTCGCTGGGGAAGCACGGTTTTCACCGACCGCGAGACAATCGGCAGCGGCCTTCAGGAAATACAAGGCAACACCATCACCGAGACCACCATTCAGCTGCAATACCTCTTCAACCGATAATTTCCATTATTGGTACAGAGCCGATCGGCATTTTTTGATAATTTCCACCAACAAACCACCATACCCATGAATCAAAAATTACTCTTGTTGCTGGTCTGCTGCACGATCTCGGTACAAGCTGCTTTTTCCCAAGCCATCGACAAATCCAATTGGCTCAGAAAAGAGGGATTTGTGACCATCCTGACCGACGAAAACAAAGGAAAGGTCTACCTGGAAATCAGCCGTCTGGACTCGGAATTCCTCTACGTAAACTCCATGCCCGCAGGAATCGGCTCCAATGACATCGGCCTCGACCGCGGCCAACTTGGACGCACCCGCATCGTCGAGTTCAGAAAAGCAGGGAACAAGATCCTGCTTGTCCACAAAAACTACGACTTCCGCGCCTACAGTGACAATCCCGCCGAAGTGAAATCCGTGAAAGATGCTTTTGCAGAATCGGTGCTTTGGGGTTTTGATATTTTGGAACAAGCTGGCGGGAAATACATAGTAGACGGTACGACTTTTTATCTCCAGGATGCCCATATGGTGGGGGAAAGACTGGGAGGAGCGCGGCAGGGCACCTATCGTCCAGACCCTTCCCGAAGTGCCATCCACTACCCGATGACAAAAAACTTCCCAAAAAACACAGAAGTGGAAGCCATCGTCACGCTGACCGGAACGCCTACGGGAGGTTATATCCGCTCGGTCACCCCTTCCCCTGAGGCTGTGACCGTGAGGCAAAGACATTCTTTCATCGAATTGCCCGGACCGGGCTACACGCCGAGGGAGTTTGATCCAAGGTCCGGTTATTTCCACATCGACTACATGGATTTCACGACGCCCATCGGAGAACCCATGGTGAAAAGGTATATCTCTAGGCATCGCTTGGAAAAGAAAAACCCAGAGGCTGAAATCTCCGAGCCGGTAGAACCAATTGTCTATTACCTCGATCGCGGTACACCCGAACCTGTCCGATCTGCATTGTTGGAAGGTGGAAACTGGTGGGCACAGGCCTTTGAGGCGGCAGGATTCAAGAATGCCTACCGCGTCGAACTCATGCCCGAGGACGCCGACCCCATGGATGTCCGCTACAACGTAATCCAATGGGTCCACCGGTCGACAAGGGGCTGGTCCTACGGTTCTTCTGTCAGGGACCCTCGCACGGGAGAAATCATCAAAGGTCAGGTCACTTTGGGAAGCCTGCGGGTAAGACAGGATTTTCTGATCGCACAGGGACTTTTGCAGCCTTTCGAAGATGGTAAGCCGAAGAATCCAAAGATGCTGGAAATGGCTTTGGCGAGACTGAGACAATTATCTGCCCACGAAATTGGACATACCCTTGGATTGGCGCATGCCTATGCCTCTTCGCCCACCAATAGGGCCTCCGTCATGGATTATCCCTATCCGGTAATTTCCATGGATGGTTCAGGCAACATCGACCTGTCCAACGCCTACGACAACAAAATCGGCGATTGGGATAAATGGGCAATCACGTATGGCTATGCAACGGTCCCGAATGGACAAGACGAGAAAGTATTTTTGGACAAAATCCTCGAGGATACCTACAGCGCAGGGCATACCTTCATTTCAGACGCAGACTCTAGGGCAGCAAGCGGCAGTCACCCGACTTCCCACCTGTGGGACAATGGTGCCTCGGCAAGCGAGGAACTCCTCCGATTGATGAAAATCCGGGAAACGAAGCTCAAAAGCTTCGGACTCAATGCCCTTCCCGATGGTCAGCCCGAGGCATTGTTGGAGGAAGTAATGGTGCCGCTTTACCTCATGCACCGGTACCAAATCGAAGCGACAAGCAAACTCATCGGTGGCGTAGACTATACCTACAAGGTCAAAAGAGACAACCAACCCGTGCAGTCCCGACTGGACGCGGTCAAGCAAATGGCCGCATTGAACGCCATGCTTGCAGCCATAAGACCAGAGAATTTGGCTGTTCCTGAGCAGATATTGGCCTTGATTCCGCCCCGACCCATGGGATATGAAAGAAACCGGGAAACCTTCCCCTCCAGAAATGGGCTCAACTTTGATCCGCTGGCTCCCGGAGAAAACATCGTGGACCACAGCTTTTCCTTCCTTTTCGAGTCGAGCCGCGCCAACAGGCTTCACCAGCAAAAGCTATTCGATGCGAATCTCCCCTCGTTCTCCGAGGTGTTGAACAAAACAGTGGATGAGGTTTTCAACCGAAGCTACCAAGCGGATTACCTGTCCGAAATCAACCTGATGACCCGGAATAGATTGGTGGACCACCTGATGAACCTGGCAAAGGATTCGAATACCACCGCACCGGTAAAAGCCATCACGAGGGCTAAACTCTCAGAAATCGCATATTGGAACCAAAACGAAAAAACCGCCGATACAAAAAGCAGCACTGCCAAAGAAAATTCAGATAGCTTCAAAAGATACCTGGCACAAAAGATCAATGTTTTCCTACAAGACAAGGAAGAATTCAAAATTCCCGAAATGCTGAAAATCCCGGACGGCGCGCCGATTGGAAGCACGGACTTGAGTTGCGACTTCGAATATTAGCAGAAAGAAGGCTGGTGATTTGCCAGCCTTTTTCTTTACCATATTAAAGCAAAGAGTAGAATCCCCTCAATGCTCCCCGTAGGTCTTCTCTCCTGCTTCGATCGCTAGCTCAAGAATATTCTGCTTCGGAGGCAAGGGACAGGTCGCATAAGGTGTGAAAACACAAGGCGGATTGTAGGCCTTGTTGAAATCAATGATGACCTCATCGCCTTCGACAGGCTTTTTCACATACAGGTACCTACCTGCACCATAGGTCTCCGCCCCCGATGTTTGGTCTGCGATGATGAGATACAACTCGTCCTCCGCATCCAATGCATCAATTCTGAATGTTTTCCCCTCCTTTTCAAACTCCAAATACCCTGGGGAGGGATTGGGGGTCGTCTGTCCGAGGACATTGGTAATCATGATGTCCTTTTGGGGCACATAGGGTACAAATTTGGCCTTCACCCTCCATTCCAAATTCACAGGATACCTTTCAATGCCATGGAAGTCCATCACCGCAGGTGACTCCAAATCACGGATCCGCACACCATAGGCATCTGCCCGTTTGATAATTGTCCAGCGCAGGGTTTGGTATTGCAGGTTTGCATTCAGTTTTTGCTCCTCATCAAAAATCAAGGTCTTCCCTTCGATCGCAACAGAATCCGCCATGACTCCCGCGACGGACGGTACGAAATAGACTTCCCCAGCCTCAAGCAGGAAGTCACCCAACATCCCCTGAATCTTATCTGTGTTCAACCTGACGGTAGCTGAGGAATCGGTTCCAAAGGAATTGGTCCCCTCCTTCAGCCATTCCAAACCAATCAGGTTGAGCCAGCCATTTTCCTTTTTGAGGGAAGTCACACGGTTTTGGTACCATTCCTCCACCTCTGTTTGATGGGTTGCCGCGTCTATTTCAAGGCCCGATTCGGAGGACTTTCCACAACCGAAAAGGAAAAAGAACAATACAAAAACAAGGTTCAAATACCGAAATGCCATAGATGGATAGGTTTACCGGGGAAATTTAGAACCTTTCGCAGAATATTTTCAACCAGCTGTCAATTTCTGTATCGAGGTCCCACCAAACATGCAATCCCACTTTCATAAATCCCGGATGCTGGCTATATTCCAAAAACAAAACCCGAAAACCATGCAGACCCGATCCCGCTACCTATTGTTGCTCCTCTTTTTACTCGGCCCATTTTGCCTGCAGGCCCAGACTGGTATAGGTGTAAAAAAGGAAAAAGGCGCCATCCAACTCTTCGACGGAAGCCGAAAATCATTGGACAAGAATTGGAAGTATTGGGAAGGTCCGCGCTTCAAGGCCCAAATGCCCATCAAATGGGAAATCGTACCGGACCCGGTAGACAAGGGTACAGCCGTCAGCAGCAACGACCCAGCTGCAGCAGGTGGGCTTTATGGGGCCGCGGACATTGTCACAATTCAGGAGTTCAGGGATTTTCGCCTACACGTAGAGTTTTTGGTGCAAAATGAAGGCGGAAACTCCGGCGTATACCTCCAAAACCGCTACGAGATCCAAATCCTCGACGGTGACTATGGCCTTCACGGGATGGCTGCCATCATCAATGAACACTTGCCTACCGTCAAAGCATACAATGGCGTCGGAAAATGGAATGCCTATGACATCCATTTCAAAGCGGCTCGATTTGAGAACGGAAAACTAACGGAAAAGGCTCGTGTCACCATCTATTTCAACGGTCAAAA
Organism: Mariniradius sediminis; assembly: GCF_021491425.1. Lineage (NCBI taxonomy): Bacteria > Pseudomonadati > Bacteroidota > Cytophagia > Cytophagales > Cyclobacteriaceae > Mariniradius > Mariniradius sediminis. The sequence goes on from NZ_JAKEVZ010000002.1 coordinate 383,995, forward strand.
AATCCATGAAGACAAAGAAATCCAGCAAGTCTGGGGCGGGCCCAACTCAGGTATTGACGGAGGAAACGACAAAGGCAAAGGCATCACGGATAGACCGGGTGGCATCAAGCTACAGGCAGAAGGACACAATGTGCTCTACCGCAACATCTGGATCAAGGAAGTCAATTTGGACGGAAAAGGAACTGACTTTTAAGCCAACATATCTAGGGTGGTCCAGTTTTTCCTTTCGGAAAAAGTATGAATTTGAGACATGGATCCATTTCAAATAATTCCAAAAAATTTAACTTTAATTCTGTCCACCCAGCTAAAATCAATACGCTACACGCCTAAGGGCACAAAAAAACCTGAGCTTCAAAACTCAGGTTTTTTTATGCCATTAAGCACCTTCCCGTTAGAAAAACCGAATCAGACGTACCCTGTGGTATTCACTCTTATTTCTTGACGTTTGTTCTCCAGTGATAAAAGACATCACGCAAGCTGCGTTTGCATTTGTTTCACAAGAGCTCCAATATTCCTCTACTGAGAAACCACCAATTTTGTCTCGGTTATCATATAGGTAATTCATTTCTTTCAAACTCGGCATAAACCAATCTTGCTGCCCGGTCGCCGCCCTGAATTCAACTGCCAATTTTGCAGCGACGGTCCCATCATTGTTGGGATGACATTGGGTTGGATTGGTATAATAATTAGGCAATGCATCATGCCATTCAACAACCCGCTTCGTATTATCCCTACCTCGACCAAGTTCCGGCGAAGTACCCGTAACCCGAGTCCCTTGACAACCCCATTGGGCTTCAAACACCTGATCGGTCGGCGCTACAACTATTCCATGGGTTTCGCCAAGTACGTAAAACGGTTCGCCGGGCTGAAACACATGCGCGACAATCCCACCCTCATACACTTCACCGACTTCGATTTCAAGCTGTGCTGGCTCTTCCTTAACACATGCTGTCATTGCAAATTGAACAATAAGCATGGAGGCCAAAAAATGGATGGTTCTTCTATTCTTCATAACTCAACTAATTCTAGGGCGATCAATTACCGTCAAAGTTATTTGTTTTCACATAATTTATTTCAAGTTCATTGAAAATATTTCGGAAATAGGGGAAAAAAGGGAGTTTACCCACCCAATTCGCCAAATCCTTTGTATTATTTCGACGGTTGTCCGTGCGAAGAAAATCCTACCACAGTTACTTCTGATTGCAGCCGGCAATCAAACATCCCACTTGAAATGGCGCATCCGATAACACTGCTTGGCGATATGACCGAGCTTCGCGGAAAGCTTGTAATTGGCGACCGCACCTACGGGTGCTCCAATAATGGGTATCAGCTGCACCAACTTTGCCAAATCCAAATAGTCCCGGTATTCCAACTGAAAGTCACGCCAATCAAAATCGGATGTTTCTGGCGGCAAACCCGCCACGTACTCATCCCAATTTTCGATAATGCCAATCGTCCGGTTCCTGGAATGCTGACTCGAAAATGTAATCTTAAAGACATAGAGGATATACAATCGCTCCTCAAATTTCCTCACATCATAGCCGTAGGCAGCCGCAATCTCAAACAACATTTTCATCTTGATGGTAAGAAAAGCGGGAAAATCCGCCAAGCCCAGCAAGATTCCCCCTGCCCCAGTAACCGCACCCTCTACGGAGGCAGTATTCTGATAAATCCGAATAATCTTCTCTACCTTCGCCTCCCTTTGCTGCAGATTCAGGCCCTGCAAGGGAGCGGGCGTTATAAACTTGGTTCCCAACAAAACTCCTTTGACCATTTTTTCGATCGCATAAGTCACGACCTGATGGACTTTCTCGGGTATCAATTCATTGATGCCGGATTGCGTGATCTTGGTCAAACGACTCAGAAAAGCCGGTTTCTGCTTGTTTTGGGCCAACCATGCGCTCATCTCGGCCATTGCCTTTTCCTCGTAAAAAGGATCCTGTACAAAACTGTCGGTCAATGTTTCTGCCATACCACTAACAACGAAAAATCCCCTGCTAAGGTAATCCAAGGCTTGGGAATTTTTAACCTAGACCGCAACAAAGATTCAAAAACGCTCCCTTTCCCTTACGACCAACAACCAACCATCTCCCAATTCCACATAACCATATTCAAAACAATAAATATAGGTACTCCCCTTCCAATTCGTAAAAGTATGGGTATGATAAGTGAAGCAATAGCCCAAACGGACCAATTTATCCTTTGGAACCTTCACCTTCTCTACGCCGTCGGCCACGATACTCTCTAGGATATTGCGGTTAAGTTTGAGATAGTTGATAACATTCCTAACCATTGGACTATCACAATTCCGCTTTTGGTTGTTAAAACTGTTGCGGCAGTAGTCGTCGCAAAACTTCTTGTCCGCCCTTCCGTGGATCAGTTTGCCACAATAATGACAATTTTTCTTTACAAGGAACATAGGAATAAAAGCAAACGGGATTAAAAAAAAGCACTAAGAGTAAATCTAATAGAACTAACTTTAAATTGCAACGCCTTATAGTGAATATTTTTGAAAAATTAGGCAAAAAATTAACATACCCCATTTCACTGGTTTTGTTTTAGGTTGAAATCAATCAACCTACTGAAACATAGTGCTTTGAATAACCTATCCTAGGGCTTCAAATGCTTTTTCAAAAAATCCACAGTTGCCTGATTGACCAAGACCAGATTGGTAAACTTCATCCAATGGTGGCTATCATCCGGAATCATCAAGTACTCGAACGGCATCTTCTTTTCCTCAAATCTCCTCACCAAATCGGTCGTCTGTGACACTTGGACATTGCGGTCGTCGTCACCATGGATAAATAATACCGGGGACTTCCATGTATCCAGATAGGCCAAGGGGGACGAAAACCAAGCCGTACGCACCGCTTTCTCAAAATCCGGCGCCTTCTCATAGCCTTCGGGCATTTCCAATCTCGTGCTCAGGTTGTGTACTCCATGAATATCTACGCCCACTTTGAACAAATCCGAATCCTTACCCAAAGCCAGGGCTGTCAAATACCCACCATAGGACCCACCATAAATTCCGATTCTGGCAGAATCCACCTGCGCCAAGCCAGCCAAATACTCCCCGGCCGCCTTTACGTCCAGGTACTCCTCGGCGCCTTGCCAATAAGTCCTTGGTGCTTTGTGAAACTCATATCCATACCCAATTCCCAATCGAAAGTTGACAGCCAAAACCACAAAACCCATCTCCGCAAGGTATTGGTTGATCGCATAGGTATTGGAATAATAATCCCCATAATGCCAGCCCAAGAGCATCTGCCGCTGCGGCCCTCCATGGACAAAAAGTACCGCAGGCTTTTTGGCAGGCCCTCCTTCCTTCTCGAAAAGCTGTCCATGGATTTTCATGCCGTCCGATGAGGTGAAAACCACCTGTTTTGGCTTTACCAAGAATGCGCTTGGAAAATCACCCGGCAACAATTCCTTTCCAATCAATTTGGGAGTCCTGGTTTTCAAATCCAGCAGTGTAGGCATCAAGGGCCGCTGATGGTCCGCCGACAAATAGGCCAAGGTACCCAAATCGGAAAGCACCACAGGGATCGCTTCAATGCCCTCACCCGCTGTGACCATACTCATCGATCCATCCAATATCGAAACCATCCCGATATGCCTGCGGTCGATATCTTCGGCCAGATTTCCGGTATTGGCTGAGAAAACCAGAGATTTGCCATCGGGCGACAATTGGATATGCTCCACCATAAAATTCCCTTTGGTCAGTTGGCGCGACGGGCCTACCTCCGCATCCATGGCATACAGATTGGGCCATCCATCCTCGTAGGACAAATACACGATCTTGTTATCAGCGGCCCAGTGGAGATTGAATCCCCCATGGGTGGTAGGCACCGAACCACGCAGGGTCTCCGGGGATTTCCATCTTTTTCTTCCGACTCCGGAAGGCACATCCGCCACCCAGATTTCCCAAGGGCTGTGTCTTTGTACCAACAGCGGAAGTTCCTCCCCTTTTCCACCCGGCAACCTCACAAATGCCAATCGATCGCCTTCAGGTGACCACCTTGGACTCACATCCCGGCTAAAGGAAGGACTGATCCATTTAATTTGACTCCCACCTTGGGTGAATACCCCAATGAGGGAATGTGTAGTGCGGTTCGCCACAAAAGCCAAAGATTTCCCATCGGGTGACCATTGCAGCGAATGTGCACTTCCCTTTACCTCAAAAAGCTGCTGCGGACTCCCCCCTGCCAATGCCGCCGACCAGACTTGCCGATTCTTGATGAATGTGATTGTTTGATTATCCGGTGAAATCACAGGCTCATCGCCTTCCCCAACGAGCTCCGGCTTTCCGGCCGGCAAGGAAATCTTCCAAATCTGTACCTTGGGCATCATCAATTCCTGTGAAGGATTGATCCCGATGTTGTAATCCCAATTGCTGCCATGTTCGCCTCCACGTACGAAAACAAGCCATTTTCCATCGGGGCTGAATTGCATGCTGCTGATCTCCTGACCGTCGTCATTGCCAAAGGCAGTGAGCCTTTTGGCTGAGAAATCAGGTCCCTGTGCCAGATAGATATTCCTTATCCCCTTTTCGTTCGCTGCCCAGGCCACAGCTTGATTTGTCGGCGAGGCAATCAACTCGGTAGGAAACGGATAGGAAGAAATCTGCTCCATGGTAAAGGACTGAGCATGGACTGATCGGGAAATCACGAGGGATAGGAAGCAAACAAGCAGCAATCTGGTCATGGCATTCTAGGTTGTTCAGTACAATTTATGGAAATCCAAGGCAAAAAAAAACCGGAGCCATTGCCCCGGTTTGCCATGCTCATTAAGGCAAAGATCTCTGTTTGGGTGAGCTAGCTGAAAGCGGGAAATTTCGTCCGAAAAAAAACAAGACAGGCCAAGGGTCATTATATTCAATTCCCGAACTATTCTTTAGTGTCTGCGAATAATTTTTATACGCTTGAGATCTGAAAGGCACCAACAATCCAAAATCCCAAAAAGCTCCTTCGTTCCTGGCGGAATTTACCCTAAAACCCAATCCAGCTGAAGGTCCATTGAATGAATAGTTTCTGTAGTCTGATCCCTCGAAGACTACCACCGTATTGTAGCCGTACATGCCAGTTACCAGAAATTCTGTTCGTTTTTTACTGGGAAAAATATATTGCGCCCCAAAATTGGTACCGAAACCTACCAGATTGTAGCCACCACCTGCAAAAAGCGTAAACTGGTCGGCCGGATTGACGCTCATCTTCATGCCAAGCCCACCATAAGGCAAGCCAATTCCGACACCAAGGGTTGATTCCCCCTTGGATGAGCCAAGATTCTGCGCGAATACCGTTACAGGATATCCAAATAAAACACAAAGACACAGAACAAGTTTGACCAGATTTCTAACCATAACAATATTAATTTAATTGGAGTATGAATTAGTTGTAAAAGTAGAAAATACATCCAGCCAGTCAAGAATCTTGGAGAAAAAATGATTTTATGGAAATCATAAAAAAAAAGCCACCCAAATCACTTCAGGTGGCTTTTAAGAGGTTTCTTTAAACCTATTATTTATGTACAGTCACAGTGACTTTTTCTACTTTCTTACCGTCTTCGTAGGTAACTTTTTTCTCGAGACTTCTTCGGCGAGATTCCAAAATAATCGCCTCCATCAGGCCGGCAATTAGGTGAGCACTATTTATCCCACCAAATTCTATCCAACAAGCCGACGGAGGGTACATTTTTCCCATTTCTGCTGATTTCAGAATCAGGATATTGTAGTCTTCGGATAAACTGGCCACCAAGGTCGGGATTTATGTTGTCGGGGATGGTCATGTCTTTGTAGGCATAATCAAACCTCCTGGCATCATTCCAAGTCTCTGGGTGAAGAAATGTGGCGATCCACTTTTCCTTGAAAATATCATTGACTGTAAAAGCATCAACGCCCATGCCAACCGAGGGATGGTCCAAATAGTTCTGGACATCTCCAGGCGTCACGCCTAACATTTGCATATGGGCCCTAATCCCATCCAAATAGGCTTGATATGCACCTGCCTTATTGGCACCAAGGTTCGCTTCTGCCTCGATGAACTTCAACTCGGCAAAGGTCATGATCAATACAGGACCCAGCCTACGGGTATAATATTGCTCTGGAATCAAGGTGGATCTGGCGCCGCGCTCAGGAGCATTTCCCCGACCCGCTCCATTGGGCACGCCGACAAAGTCTCCTGTGGCTGTGGTACCAACCATCAAAGGCAGCCTCGGGTCAAAAATCGGGTAGGAAGTTCCATCCAAAGCCTCGATAAACTGGCTGGATATCCAACCACCAAGAAGTAGGTTCTGGTTATTGATCGCCACCTGTGCCCATGGATTGAATCGTTGGGAAAAGAAATCCATCTTCGCGTCATCCCCGTTATTTTGAAAACCTGCGGCGACAGCAGCCAACAGCACACCGCGATCATACCCTGGCGTATGAATCAGGTATCGGGCTTTTAGCGAATTTGCGAACCTTATCCACTTTGGAATGTTTCCCCCATATATAAAGTCATCAGCACGTATTGTCACGGCTGAGGTCTTGTTGAAATTCGAGATCGCCTGGTCCAACAGTGCAATAATTTCCGTGTATAGCTCTTGGTCACTGTCGTACTTCGGAGTGACCGTTGTAAACCTAAATCCTTCAGAATACGGTGCCGACCCCCACATATCCACGACCATACCTAAATTGAGCGCCATAAGTGTCTGACCTGCAGCAAGGTAGTGGTTGGCGTCAAGTCGCTCTGCTTTGTCCATCAAGTCAGTCAAATCTGACATCACGGAATAAAATGATCCCCATGTACCACTGAAATCCAGGGGCTCCATGATATCGGTGGAAGATGCTGGATTGGGTGAGGCGAGGTGCTGCACGTAGGGTGAAGTAATATTTCCGGCTCGCTGTACATTCAGGGTCGTCTCCAGTATAGTGTTCGTCAGTAGCCCAGTAATGGGAGCATCGGTCGGATTATTCGGATTTTCGTTGACATCCAGCCAAGTCTCGCAGGAACCAAGGAAAATCATCATTAATGCCACTACTAAGACATTTAGTTTTTTAGAATTTTTCATGATCATGCGTGTTTAGAATCCAAGATTAACTGTAAAAAAGAAACTTTGAACACCAGGGAAGCCAAGTCCCGTGAGACCAACGGCGTTCCCACCTGCGCCCGCGCTAAAGGATTCCGGATCGAAACCATCCCAAGGGGTGTACAGAATGATGTTGTTCGCAGCCAATGAGAGCCTGAGTGAATTGATAAATGTCCCATCCAAAAGATTTGGATCAAAATTGTATCCCAAGCTGATGTTCCGCAGCTTGACAAATTTGGCATCCTGAACAAAGTTCTCACTGACCGTTCGATAGGTATTCCTGTAGAATCCAGCGCCATAGTTTCGCCCGTCCGGACCAACTCCCTGACCTAACCAGACCTCCTGGGAATTGCGACTCCCATCGGACAAGACGCCGTCAAACACACGGGTATCATTTCGATCATTGGTGTATTCGTTAAGACCAAATGCCGACATAAAGTTGTCAAACTGGTTGTATTGCTGTACACCAAATCTCCAGTCAATCAGGAAAGAAAGGTCCCAATTACCGTATTTAAAATCATTCCGTATACCGCCGATCCACTTTGGAATTGCATTCCCAAGAACCAATTGGGTACCATCCCTCACGGGAAAACCATTCGCCCCAATGACGACAGGCAGGCTGCGATCCAAAATTGTGGTGCCTTCTGGCCTCCCGCCGGCATAATACCGCTGGTAGGAGCTACCATAGATATCTCCATAGGGTCTCCCTTCGACAAGTTTCATGGTGACCGTACTGCCTACGTACCCAAACTGACTTCCAACAATGATTTCTTCAATACCCTCCCTGATCGCGACAACGCGGTTATCGTTATATGAAAGGTTGAAGTTGATGTTCCACGCAAACTTTGATTTCGTAACGGGGGATGTTCTCAAAACCAATTCAACCCCCTCGTTTTGAATCTCTCCGGCGTTTGTGACATAGGCCGAAAATCCAGTTGCGTTTGACACGGGAACAGGTATAATTTGATCCCGGGTATTATTCTTGTAATAGGCTATGTCTACATCCAACTTATTGTTGAATAGACCAACCTGCGCGCCAAACTCGAAGGATGACGTACGCTCCGGCTTGAGATTCGGATCCCCGAATGTTCCGAATCGTGTGAATCCCACCTGGTTGTTGAGCGGATAAACCGAAGGCGTCACATAGGTCGCCCCAAGCAAATGGGGATCAGTATCTTTTCCAACTTCCGCATAAGAAGCCCTTACCTTTCCATAGGAAATCCAGGAAGGCAGGTCAAAGGTCTCCGAGAACAAATAGCTTAGATTGAAGGAAGGATAGAAAAAGGAGTTGTTTTCCTTGGGCAGCGTAGAAGAAATGTCATTCCTCCCCGTCACATTGAGAAATACGGTTCCGCGATAATTCACGGTCAAATCACCATAGAATCCTACGAGTCTCCTTATGCTCTTTCCTTGATCGCTGAAAACCTGCCTCGTGTTGCTGAGGTTATAGAATCCAGGAATAACAAACTCATTTCCAAGTGAGCTCAACCTATCAAATCTCCGCTGGAAAATATCATTCCCAAATCGAAGCGTCGTGCCCCAATTTTCATCCCATTGCTTCTGCATGCTGACGATAAAGGTGGAGGTAAGGTCGCTGCTATTGATCCGAATCTCACGAATAAATCCAGTAGCGCTCAAGGGTACTTCGCCATCTATTCCCATTGGACCCGGCGTGATCTCAGTCCTACTATCGGAATAGCTGTCTGTACCCAGACGGTAGGTAAAGTTCAACCAATCCAAGGGCCTGTAATTGAATGTGACGTTGCCAATAATTCTGTTCACATTGTCCTCAAATGTGCTGAAACGGGCGTCATAAATCGGATTCGTGTTGGACCCATATGTCTTCATGGTTCCATTGGGATTGATATAATCCCTAACATCCTGCGTCTCCGCCCAATACACCAGTCGCTCCATGAAACGATCATGGGGGACCCGATTGCCTCCCGAATTGATATAATTCAGTGAACTAGAGAAATCAAACTTAGGAGATACTTTGATTTGACCATTGATTTTTGCAGTAGTCCTCGCCCACTCACTGAATGGCATGATTCCTTGGTGGTCAAATCTACCGAATGAACCAAAGAACGTCGCATTCTCATTACCCCCCGAGACACTCACGCTGTTGTTGAGCTGCACGCCGGTATCAAATGCGCGGTTCCAGTTGTCCTGGTATTTGTGTTCGGGATTGGTTTTGGCAACCTCTGATATCGGGGCTCCCCAAGCTGGCCAAAAACTGGTCGGATCAAAAACGCCACTGAATCCTTGTCCATAGGTACTCTGCAGCCGTGGCAAGCGATTCAAATCCTCTATGCCCACTGAAGAGGATATATTGACTGCCGTTGTGCCGGCTTTCCCCTTCTTCGTGGTGATGATCACGGCACCATTGGCAGCGCGAACCCCATACAGCGCGGTAGCCGCGGCACCTTTCAATACAGACACGGATTCGATATCGTCAGGATTGAGGTCGGCAACCCTGTTGGACATTCCCCTTGGCGTTCCCGGGGATTCCGCGGTCGAATTGTCTATCTGGATCCCATCCACAATAAACAACGGTTGGTTGTCCGCACCCGGATTGAGAGAGGTGACACCCCTGATAATTATCCGGGCACTTTGGCCAGGAGCACCACCCGAATTGGTGACTTGGACACCAGCGATTTGTCCCTGCAGCGCATTCACCAGATTGGGCTGCTTTGTCCTTACGATATCTTGGTTGTCGATACGCTGTACAGCATATCCAAGCGTCTTTTTGTCTTGCTCTATGCCAAAGGCAGTCACCACCACCTCTGATAGCTGCTCTGTGTCAGACTCCATGGCCACATTGACGGTCGATTGGTTGCCGATCTGGACCTGTTGTTCCTTGAAACCGATAAAGGAAAAAACCAAGACATTCCGGCCTTCCGGAACACTGATAGTATAGTTGCCATCAATGTCCGAGACCGTTCCCACATTGGTGTTTTGTACTAAAATAGTTACGCCCGGGAGCGGCTGACCATCGTCTTTCACGGTTACTTTCCCACCGACCGACCGCTGGGCCCAAGTAGGTATTGCCCAAATGGTCAACAAACAGAAAATCAATAAAAACGTAATTCTTTTCTTCATAGCGATTTTTTTAAAGGATTGAAAATTCACGAGTTAATTCCCGGATTTACCGGACCACCAGAACTGGCTTTTTTGTCCTGCTCGAAAATCCACATGTGATAATTTGATCTAGTTAGGAGTATTCTTCATATGGTAAAATTTAGAGTTTACGATTGAATATAGACAAAAATAAAAACATAATGAAATTTTATTATGTAAAAAATACCAAAACAATACATTTATTCTGATTTATTGAATATTTTGAAATTAGTTTTCAAAATAATTAATTTCTCAGGAGATAATTTTAAAAAATTGAAAATCATAAAATAAAACCTTCTTTTTCGATATCGGACACATCGGTCAAAAAGCAAGGCCCAATGTCAAAAATAAAAAAGCCACCCAAATCGCTTCAGGTGGCTTTTTTTTTGGTTTTTTCAAACAATTATTTGTTCACAGTCACAGTGACTTTTTCAACTTTCTTACCGTCTTCGTAGGTAACTTCTTTCTTGATGTCGACATTCTCCTTGGAAGCATGGGTATGTGCCCCGCCATCTGAAATATGTGGTGCAATGATCAAAGCCACAATCGAAGTCAATTTGATCAGGATGTTCATGGATGGACCAGAAGTATCCTTAAATGGATCACCAACGGTATCGCCAGTCACGGAAGCCTTGTGGGCATCAGAACCTTTGTACTCCATCTTGCCATTGATCTCCACACCTTTTTCGAAGGATTTCTTCGCATTGTCCCAAGCACCACCAGCATTGTTCTGGAAAATACCCATCAACACGCCCGAAACGGTAATACCTGCCAACAAACCACCCAACACCTCAGGACCGAAGGCAAAGCCTACGATCATTGGCGCCAACAAAGCAATTGCACCTGGCATGACCATCTCGCGGATAGATGCTTTGGTAGATATCTCCACGCATTTCTCGTACTCAGGCTTGGCCTTGTACTCCATGATGCCCGGAATCTCGCGGAACTGCCTTCTTACTTCATTCACCATGTCCATGGCTGCACGGCCTACCGCCGCAATCGCCAAAGAAGAGAAGATAAACGGAATCATCGCACCGACAAACAAGCCAGCCAATACATCCGCCTTGTAGATATCGATCGAGTTGATACCCGCCAAGCCAACATAAGCAGCAAACAAAGCCAAAGCCGTCAAAGCCGCAGAAGCAATCGCAAAGCCCTTTCCTGTCGCAGCCGTGGTGTTGCCCACGGCATCGAGGATATCTGTTCTTTCACGGACTTCTTTTGGCAATCCGGACATTTCGGCGATACCACCGGCATTGTCGGCAATAGGTCCAAAAGCATCAATCGCCAACTGCATCGCAGTCGTCGCCATCATACCTGCCGCAGCAATAGCGACACCATAAAGTCCCGCGGCCAAGAAAGAACCATAAATACCAGCCGCCAAGACCAAAATTGGAATCACGGTGGACTCCATACCGATGGACAAGCCACCGATGATATTGGTCGCATGGCCAGTAGAAGACTGCTTGATGATGGAATTTACGGGACGTTTGCCCATGGCTGTGTAATACTCAGTCACCGCACTCATCAAAGCACCCACGATCAAACCGATCACCACGGCACCGAATACACCCATTTTGGTAAAGGCAATAGAACCACCTCTTGAAAGCACCAATTCGCCTTCAGGAAGCATGTAGTCTATTAAGAAGTAAGAAGCAGCTACTGTCAAGAGGATGGAAATCCAGTTTCCTTTGTTGAGGGCAGCCTGTACACTGTCAGTATCTTTGCTGATTTTCACAAAGAATGTAGAGATGATGGAGAAGAGCAAGCCCATTCCAGCAATCACCAAAGGCAACAATACGGGAGCAATCCCACCAAAATTATCGTTGGACACGATCTCACGGCCCAAAACCATGGAAGCCAAAATCGTCGCTACATAAGAACCGAACAAGTCAGCACCCATACCAGCCACGTCACCTACGTTGTCACCCACGTTGTCAGCGATTGTCGCAGGGTTTCTTACGTCGTCTTCAGGAATACCTGCTTCCACTTTACCCACCAAGTCAGCACCTACGTCGGCAGCCTTGGTATAGATACCGCCACCCACACGGGCAAACAAAGCGATGGACTCAGCACCAAGTGAGAAACCCGCCAATACTTCCAAGGCAGTCGCCATGGCTGCACCATTGACATCACCACCAGTGGAGACTACAAATACATTATAAAACACGATGAAAAGCGAGCCCATCCCGAGTACAGCCAAACCTGCAACGCCAATACCCATCACCGAACCCCCGGTAAAGGAAACGTTCAAGGCATCTTTCAAGGATGTTTTCGCGGCTTGGGTGGTACGCACGTTGGCTTTGGTGGCAATGTTCATTCCCAAATAGCCTGCGAATGCGGAAAGAACCGCACCGATCACAAAAGATACTGCAATCACAGGGGAGGAATGCTCCACAAGTGTGCCCGACCAGGCCAACAAAATTGCGGCGATTACCACAAAATAGGCGAGAATCTTCCATTCTGCCCTTAAAAATGCCATGGCGCCTTTGGCAATATGACCTGCCAGTTCAGACATGTTGCTGTCGCCGGCGTCCTGTTTGGTTACCCAGGCAGATTTGACCGCCATCACGATCAAACCGATAATCCCCATCAAAGGGACCACATATACAAATGATTGTTCCATAAACTATTTTGAGTTTACCCTGATTTTTTTAATCCGACAAAGATATTAACATTCATGTACCCTGCAAGGCCGGAAAAAATCAAATCAACCTGAAAAATTGGGGGAGAATTGGTACTTAGTACCAAAAACCAAGTACAAAGTTTGCAACGGCCCGGAAAATTGGCGCCCCGGAAGCCCTCGACCTCCAATCCCGATGCTGCTTTCCGGAATGTTGGATTTTCCCGTAAGGCATTTTTAGACCGACCCGAAACTCAGATGTAGACAATCCCCCTACTTCGTACATCGTACTTGGTACATTGTACTACTCCCTAACTCCCTAACTAACTTCCTTACTTTCTCCCTCGTACTTCGTACATCTTGCTTGGTACATTGCACTACTCCTTTACTTCCTTACTTCGTACTTCGTACATCGTACTTGGTACTTGGTACTTGGTACTTACTTCCCTTCCAACGCCTCCCACAATATCTCCACCGGATGCAATGCCTTCCGGCCCGTCCCATCGGCTATCTGATGCCTGCAAGAAGTCCCCGGTGCTGCAATCACGGTATCGGCATCCGCTTTTCTCACGGCCGGAAACAAGACCAATTCGCCCACCTGCTGCGAGACTTCAAAATGCTCCGCCTCGTAGCCGAAGCTACCTGCCATGCCACAGCAACCGCTTGGAATCGTTTCCACGGTATAATTGGCAGGGAGGGAAAGGATCTTTTGCGTCCAGCTGAGCGATGAAAGGGCCTTTTGGTGGCAATGTCCATGGAGCTTGATCTTCTTGGCAACGGTGTTGAAAGATTCAGGCTTGATGTTTCCCGCGGCGACTTCCTTACCCAAAAACTCATCAATCAGTTGCACATGGAATTTCAATTTCTTCGCAGCAGCTACCAATTCCGGACCCACGATCCGTGGATACTCGTCCCTGAAACTCAGAATTGCCGAAGGTTCCAAACCAATCAACGGGGTATCGCCATCGATCAGTTTTTCAAAAATCCGCACATTCGCTTCGGCATGTTTCTTGGCTTTGATCAAAAGCCCCTTGGAAAGGGCAGACCGACCACTTTCCTCGTGATCCACGACCTTCACTTCATAGCCCAATTTTTTCAAAAGGGAAATGGCCTTGATGCCGATCTGCGTATCGTTGTGGTTGGTAAATTCATCCACAAAGAAATACACCGACTTGATGACCTTTGGGGCACCCGGTAAGGCAGCATACTGATGCCTGTACCATTTCCTCAAACTGACAGGGCTGATTTCCGGGAGTTGACGCTGGGGAGCCACGTTCAAAACCTTCTTCATCAAGCCCCCTGTCAGCGGATTGCCCAAAAAGAAATTGGCAATCGCAGGCACCTTGGAACCCAGCTCATTCAATTCGTTGATATATGCGAATGCCTTGGAGCGCAATGGAACCCCATGGGTTTTCTGGTATTGGAACAAAAACTCGGCCTTCATGCTGGCCATGTCCACATTGGAAGGACATTCGGCGGTACAGCCTTTGCAACTCAGGCAAAGATCCAAGGCCTCCTTGATCTCAGGATGGTCAAAGGCATTTTCCTTTTTATCCAAGGTCAAAAACTCCCTCAGGGTATTGGCACGGCCACGTACTGTATCCCGTTCGTTGCGGGTGGCCATGTAGGATGGACACATCGTGCCCCCCGAGCCCGGCAGCTTGCGACAATCCCCCGAACCGTTGCATTTTTCGGCCAAGCGCAGGATGCCGCCCACGCCTGAGAAATCCAGAACCGTCTCGGGCTCGGGCGTTTTCATTCCGGGCTCATAGCGCAGAAACTGGTTCATGGGCGCAGTATCTACGATTTTCCCAGGGTTGAAAATATTATCCGGATCCCAGGTGTATTTGATCCTGCGGAAAAGTCGGTAATTCTTCTCGCCCACCATGATGGGAATAAAGGGCGCACGGACCCTTCCGTCCCCATGTTCACCACTCAGGGAGCCGTTATATTTCTTCACCAACTTCGCGGAGGCTTCCGATATCTTGAAGAACTCCTCCACGTCGGCAGCTTTTTTCAGGTCCAAGATTGGACGGATATGGATCTCCCCGGCACCGGCATGGGCATAGTGTACGACCTGCTCCTGCCCAAATCCCTTCAGCGTCTCGTCCAACTCATCGATATAATCCGCCAAATCCGCAATATCCACAGCCGTATCCTCAATACAGGCCACCGCCTTGGGATCTCCGGGGATATTGCCCAAAAGTCCCAATCCTGCTGCCCGCAAAGCCCAAGCTGAAGCAGTCTTGTCCGGACCAATGATTGGATAGGCATACCCATAGCCGCCTGCTTTCAGGTCAGCAATCAAGGCCTCCCCTTTGGCCATGGCTTCCTCCAAGGTTTTTCCACGAAATTCAATCATCAACAATGCCGCAGGATCCCCTTCGACGAAATATCGGTTCTTCGAATACTCGATGCTCTCTTTGGTACAGTCGAGGATAATCTTGTCCATCAGCTCGACGGCAGTCGCCGGGTGCTTCATGGCAACCTGCGCAGACTTCATGCTTTGATGGATGCTTTCAAAATGTGCGGCCACCACAATCTCCACCGGATCGGGAAGCGGGTCGAGCGCGATTTTGATCTCGGTGGTGAAAGCCAAAGTTCCCTCCGAACCTGCCAACAGCTTGCAGAAGTTGAACTTCTCGGCTCCCTCAAAAATTTCCGCCTTCAGCAGTTCGTCCACGGCATAGCCTGTATTGCGGCGGTGGATGGATTTCTTCGGAAACTGTGCATGGATTTCTTCCCGCACTTCGGGATCGCCAAGCTCGGCAAGTATCTGCCGATAGATTTCACCTTCCCGGTCGTTTTGTCCACACTTTTTGTCAAAATCCTCCTTGGAGATTTCGCCAAACACCACCTTCCTGCCATCGCTCAAGATCGTGTCCAAGGAAATCACCTTATCGCGAGTGACTCCATAGACAATCGAAGTAGTCCCAGAGGAATTGTTGCCGACCATGCCACCGATCATGGCCCGGTTGGCGGTAGATGTTATCGGGCTGAAAAACAGGCCGTGGGGCTTCAAAAAGCGGTTGAGTTCATCCCGCACCACGCCTGGCTGCACGCGTACCCAGCGTTCTTCCTTGTTGAATTCAAGAATCTTGGTAAAATGCTTCGACACGTCCACCACAATGCCATTCCCTACACATTGGCCTGCCAGCGAAGTGCCCGCCGTCCGAGGAATCAGTGAGGTTTGATTTGTTCTGGCAAAATCAATTAGGACAATAATGTCCTTCTCGGTTTTGGGAAAAGCCACAGCCAAAGGAATCTCCCGGTACACCGAAGCATCCGTGGCATAGATGGCCTTGGTAAGGCGGTCAAATCTCAGCTCCCCCTCCAACTCAGCGGCGAGCTTTTCCAATAAAGGCAATAGGTTAGGTTTGGTCAAAGTCATGGCTCAAAAATAGCGAATTGGAGGATTGGAAGATTGGATAACCCATGGGAATTACAACCCCAGAAAACAAGAAATCCGCCGAGGCGGATCAATAAAACTTCAAATTGAATAAAAGAGCCAAACATTACGAATACTCATAATATTCACTTTTTTGATCGATCAAGAATCTCGTACTCATCCAACACTTCGACCCCATTCCAAATCCCGAAGGGATTGAAGACCGAAGGTTATTGGCCCCGGATGCCAATCCGGAGGTTAGAAGCGTTATGGGTAAACCGTCCTTCAAACCCCGGGAGGGGTTGAATTGAACCCCTGTCGGGGTTCGGCCTTTTGTGTAATCATTTCACGCCTCCCTCCCCCGTCCCGATAATTATCGGAAGCACCCGGAGAAAACACCATTGTATGGATTCAATTCCGCTAGGATTGATCTCTCAGCTTTATGCTGTGATTCGATTTAATGATGAACTTTTAAGTCCAAATCTCCAAATAATCCCTCACCGCCCGTTCCAAACTAAACTCCTTCCTCCCGAATTCCCTGATCTTGACAGGATCCAAATCCTTGATTCCCTCCAGCCAATCCAAACTAGCTGACTCATTCTCCGGATCCAGAAAAAAGGCAAACTCCTGTGTACCAAGTTGCGCTTCGGTGTCACCGACACCCCTCGAGGCAATCACAGGCAATCCCATCAAGAGGTATTCACCCAACTTGATCGGCGCCAATCCCGCCAAACTCGGTGCAAATTTCCGCAAACTCAATCCCACATCCCCCGCACTCAGGTACTTGGGGATTTCCTGAAAACTCCCGCTGCGAACCACGATGGCTTCCGATAAACCATTGGGAATCTTACCTTCCAAAAAATCCCCCTGCCGGGTCAATATCAAAAACTTGGATTTGGGATGCTTTGCATGAAACCTCCCAAAAAGCGCCAACATCCTGTCCACTTCATAGGGAATCCCCAAGCTTCCTGTATATACCCAAAGCATTTCGCCCTCAGCAAGGCCTAAAGATTCTCGCACTTGCTTTCTACTTTTCGGGTCAAGTTGGAAGAAATCCGCGTCGCGACCATTCGCCACCTTGAGGAATTTCTCCCGGTACCGCTCCCCGATATTGTCCAAATGGATATCAATAGCGGCCTGTGAGCGACTGAGTACCAAATCCGCACGCTGTAACATTTTCGTCTCCTCTGCCTTGAGTTTTCTGTACTGATAACTCTTGGTTTTCAAGCCTGCAAAATCCACCCGCTCTTCCAAGGGCAAGCCATCTGCGTCGAACACCACCTTTACCTTTCCCCGTTTCAGCCAATCCCAAAGCCGGTTTACCATCATGGCAGGCATCGTCGAGCGTGGCATCAACACATCAATCCCTTGCGCCCGAACATAGTTACGGATAATCCTTACTCCTTGATAAACCGTCCAAAGCGCCCCCAAACCAGCCACAGGCTTCCGATGAATCGGAAACTGGGAATAGATAATACCCATGGAGGCAGCTAGCTGTTGGATGCGGTGTACATCTTGGGGTTTTGCCCAGGAAAACTGCAGCACATGCGCTTCCAGCCCCACCGCTTCCCCGAGCCCCTTCAGAATCGGAAAAAATAGCGACTCCAGATAATTGCTCTGATCCGAGTCCCAGGTCACAAAAAGTAGTTTCTTTTTCGTCAATCCCATGCTGACGCGTTAGGCGTTATTGGTTATTGGTAAAGAAAGTCCATAGACGATAGAAAAAACCCCGAATGGCTCCCTTTTTAATTATGAATTATTAATTCTCAATTATTAATTTCCATCACCATCTTCGTACATCGTACTTCGTACTTGGTACACCCATTCATCATTCATCATTGTGAATTCTCAATTTCCTCCCTCATTCTTCGAAAATTCCCCTCCAAGGTATACTCCTTTTGCACCAAGGCAAATCCGTTTTCGCCCATCCGCTTCCGTAATGCCGCATCCTGAACCAAAGTCCGCAATGCCGCAAGCCAGGCTTCTCCATCTTTGGCCAAAAAACCATTAACAGCCTCTTCCACCACATCCAAATTCATCCCTACCGGAGAAGCGATAACGGGAAGGCCACAAGCCATGTATTGGATCAGCTTGTAGGCACATTTCCCTTGTTCCCAAGGGGTGTCTGGCAATGGCATCAGCCCGATATCCATCTCCTGAATTGCCACCACTTCCCCTTCCTCAGTCCAAGGAATCAGCCGCATTGGTCCATCAAATTTCCATGTGATTTTCCCATTGACCAACAACACCTCCGCATCGTACTCCCTGCAAATCTGCTCCAATTCAGGCCGAATCAGATTCAGATACTTCAAGGTACTCGGCGAACCGATCCAACCAATCCGAACAGTACCCTCCGAGGACCAAGTCTTCGGTCCATACTTTTTCGTATCGATCACGGTCGGCAGCCTGACGATTTTCTTGGCCCCGGCATGCTGCGCACGCTGTTCCAAATAGGAATTCCCGACAAAAACCACCTTGGCATACCGCATAACGCGGTCTATCTTGTCCGAAAAAATCCTCCTTACCCAAGGCCGTCTCGCTTGGTCATAGCGATGGAACACGGCGTCATCATAATCCACAAAATACCCCTTCCCGACCTTGGCCAAAATCCACTCGGCCCAAGCAGGGGCAAAGGGAAACAGTTCCTTCTCAATCCAAACATGGGTATACCTCCAGGCCCCCAACAACACCCATAACCGCTGAAAATAACATTTGAGCAGATTCCAAGTATCCAAACCCTCTCCTTTGTACCGCTCTTGCAGGTACTGCTCATTGAAAAAAGGCGAAACCTTCACACTATACCCCGCCCCTTCCCAACTCGGCATAAACTGATACGTCCTCAGCCTACTCGACGCCCCCATGCGGGGATATTTGGGGAGGAAAAGGATTTTGGACATTTAGGCTTGGGAAATTTTGAAAAATGGGGGATAAGGGACGAGGGAAAAGTGAACAAGCGATTGGGAAAATAAGGGATGAGGGAGGGCCGACCAGGAAAATTCGGGTAACGTGTGACTTGGGCGGGATTGGAGATTAGCAATCGTGGGAAAAGGAGGCAGAGACTCTTTCCCGAATCTCTATTCTCTATCTCCTATTATCCTTTTTCGCCGCTGTCGGCCTTTTTCTTCACATACTTAATATACCCATTCAATACCCTGATTGCGCTAAGGGTTTGGGATTTTAAGCAATCAAATTCTTCCAATGAAATATATCCACAATCTCTTGCTTCTATCAAATGATCAATTATCTCAGCGAGCGATCCTCTGCTGTTATAGTAAAACTTCCTACTATCCAAATAATGAAATCTCCCCCAACCTTCAGCAATATTCGCTGTAGCTGACCTCGATGCACTCTGAATTTGTGAATAGAGTTCAAACCGCTCAGGCTTTGGAAGTTTATCCAAAACTATTCTCTTGATGTCTGTTTTCAATTCATAGGCCTTCTGCCAGCAAACTAGATCTTCAAAAGAATCATGCTTTTCCATTTTTCGCAGATCAACAATCCAAATAAATGTAAAGAATAGGACGAAAATCAAAAAATCCGTCCCTCCGAATCCCCAAGCTACTTTTCCCTAGTCCCTTCTCCCAAATCCCCTCTCGCCTTATCCCGTTTCTCCCAATCTCTCTTCCCCTCTCCCCTTATCGCTAATCCCTAGTCCCCTTCTCCCCAATCCCCTCTCCCAAATGTCCTCTCTTCCCCAATCCCTTATCCCCTTTCCCATTTCTCCCAATCTCCAATCCCTACTCCCCTCTCACAATCTCTTTCTTCCTAATAATCTCCTCCCTCTTCTGATAATACTTCATTTTCTCCAGCACCCGCAGCTGTCTAAGGTGTTTGTTGTACGCAATCAAAAAGAAACAGAAAAGTAAAAAGTAAATCATCGTCATGTTTTTCATACGCATCACAATACCCAGGTTAGAAAGGGAATTCATAAATGCCAGAGTCACAGGAATGAAAGTGATCATCCCGGCCTTGATGAACAGCGGCATGTCCCGAATAGCTTCAGGCGTCCAGTTGCGGTAAATAAAGAAACTCAGCCAGAGGTACAGCGCATTCTCGAAGGACGAAAGAAATGATACTACGTTGTGCGCATCGACAAACAGCGGTCGAAACATATAGGTGAATAATTTCAAAGGCCAAGGATACGAACTCAAATCTATACGGGAACCCGTGTGTGTGGAACTTAAATTGCCCACCTTTGAACCTGCTAATGACTCCATGGATTCGATGGAAAGATCTTCAAGGCGCAAGGCATCGAGCGTACTGGGCAATAAAAACAATGCTCCGACAGCCGCCAAACCGCCCAAAGCAACTTTGTAACCGAATTTCACTTCCGAGCCAAATAAAATAGCGAGTCCAGCTCCAGAAATTAAAGCTTGACCCATATGCGGACGGGCCATATAGACAAAGAAAATAGCGATTGCCGCCTGCCACCAGCGCTGACGGTAATTTTGAATGGCAAACAAAAACCAAGCAATCCCCCAAAAACAAATGGCGTCTTTGCCAACACCTGCAGACCAAAAGTGAAGGTTGAGAAAATAAAACACCGTCGGAAAAAGTGGGATGTTTAACACTGAATGGTTGGTGGGAAACAAAGTCGCCACCAAGACAAACAAATACCTGATACCCATAAACCCCAAGAATCCAAACAGAATGTTTCCCGTTAGGTAGGACAATCCCATGAGTTGGCTCGGGATATAACAAAGCCAAAGGATAAAAGTGGTCCCGTCCCCAAAATAAGAAAACCAGGTCTCATCACCCCTTATCAACACTTGCTGCATCCCAAAACGCCAATACCCTTGACTATCTCCTCCAAAGTTTAGAATATACCAAGTAAAAAATATGGAAAAGAAAAGGTGGTAAAAAAGTAGATAGTGCAAATGCAGCTCGTATTTATGCGGCAGGCCGAATGCCTTCGCCATTGTCGCATTGCTGTTGACCAAGGCAACCAAAATCAGTACTATGACGATGACATCCAACATGGCTCTAAACCTGAACTCTTTTTTCCTTCAACAGTCCCAAATAAAGCGATTCTACATCTCGGCAATACCGTGCAGCAGAAAAATTCTTGACAGCCCGCTGATATCCTGCCGCTCCCATCTTTTGGCTAAGTTCCGGATCAGCGAGCAACTTTTTGATACAATCAGCCAATATGCTGGGATTTTGGGGAGGTACAAGGTAACCTGTTACGCCATCCAACACGACATCCTTTAGACCTCCGACTTGGCTGGCTATCACGGGCAAATGGTGCATCATCGCCTCCGCTGCCACAAGCCCAAAACCTTCTCTTGCAGACGGAACACTGAAAATATCCATGATTGCAAAATACATGGCCGTGTCGGATTGATACCCCGCCAATATTACCCGTTCAGAAATCCCTAATTCTTTTATTCTTTCCTCCACCATCTGTCTATCCCTGCCATCACCTACCATTAGTAGCTTTAGCTTCTCCTCATTGACTATACTGATTGCCTCCAACAAATCCGTCATCCGCTTGTGGTCATTGAAAAACCGCCCCACAAAACCCACTACAACAGCATCTTCGCCAATTCCAAGTCTCTGCCGCATTGCATTCTTTTGCACTTCCGAAACTAAAGCTGGTAAAGGGACACCATTATTGATTCTTTGGACTTTGCTCCTTTTGATCCTTGCAGTGTCAAGCAGGTAGCGTTCCACATTGGGGGATATCGCTGTAACCTTGTCCACCATTTTGCTGAATTGCCGCAATAACCAATTTGCCCTGGAAGAGCGATTTTGGGGATCCGAGGTTTCTTCTATTATCCGCACCGGCACCCGCATCCAAGTACCCGACAATGCCGTCAAACTATTGCCCTCAAATACGCCCCCATGCATAATATGGGGCTTGTATTCCCGGATGATTGCCTGTACTTGTTTGTGAATATTCCAATCGAAGGGATGCTTCATAGAACCAAGGGGAATCAACTCCACCCCTTCTGCTTGAAGCGCTTCAGCTATCGGACCCGAGGCATGGGAACAAGTCATTTTGATTTCAAATTTATCCTTCGGCAGGATTTTAGCCAAGGTCAGGCGGGTTTGTTCTACCCCTCCCGAGGAAATGGTTTCGATACACTGTAGCACCCTTATTTTGCCCATTTCAACCATTATAAATCTCCATCAATTGATGTAGATGCTCTTGCAGGGAATATTTACCCCTGATAGATTCTTTACCGCTTTGACCCACTTTCGCTAATATTTCTCTGTCCAAAGAAAAAATGAATCTCAGCTTGTGGAACAAACCCTCATCATCCCCAGGCTGCACCAACCAGCCTGTTTCATTTTCCTGTATCATATCACCAGCTGCTCCGACATTTGTGGCTAAGCAAGGAATCCCCGCCACCATCGCTTCCGCCAAAGCATTGGAAAATCCCTCCGTAAAGGAATTGAGGATAAACAAATCTGCCGCCTCCACAGCTGAAAATGGATCACCCCTATATCCTTTGAAATCCACCAAATCTTTGAGGGCTAATTCATCTACTAAGTCCTTCAAACCCTGAAAATGGTCCCCGTCTCCGATCAACGTAAACTTGAAGGCTTTGCCTGCCTTTTTCAGACGGGCGAGTACACGTAAAATCCCATCGATGTTTTTAACGGCGGTGAGCCTTGAAACGGTAAGAATATGAAACTCCGGGTCGTCTGATAACTTGATGGTTCTTGAGGAGGAAAGCTCAACGGGATTGGGTATGATTCTCAGTTTGGCCAACGACACACTATTGAATTCAGTCAAATACTTTCCAACAGGCAAGGCATTGGCCAAAACATAGGAAGGAAATCTGTAAAGCACGCTAAACAGCACCTTGTGTAAAAACTTTTGGTTGGGGATACCGATTTCTTCTGATACCAATCTTTTTACACCAGCTATTTTGGCAGCGACAATGCCGTGAAAATTTGCTTCAGCGCCGGAAGTATGCACCACATCGGGACGCTCATTCTTGAAAAATTCAACCAGCCTTTGTATTGCCTTGATGCTGGGTATCCGAAATTCGGTCTCCAACAAGACCACGCGCTTTCCATTTTTCTCGATTTGCGTTGCAGCCGCACCCCCATTCCCCAAAGCACAAAACACCCACTCATGTTCATCTTCCACCTTGGAAATATTGACCAACCTTTGCTCCAATCCTCCAAAATCCAACACAGTGCACAATCGAATAATTTTCATTTTTAATAGATGTACCGCAGACAAAATTTCATGTAGTTTCTTAGGAGTTTTCTTCCCCGCGGATACTTCATAAGCCTGCGTAAAAGACCAAACGGTGGTAAATAAACCAATCTGAGTAGCAAATTTGAATCCTTCAATGCTTCAAGGAGAATCTTTGCCACCGCATCGTTCTGAGCATCTTTCAGATATGGAAAAAGATTAAAATACACATATCGTTTTCTAAAAATCTCAAAATCCCCCCAATCAATGCCTCTTGCGGGGAGGTAGTAGTCATGCCGAAGGATCTTATAAGAAAGGGATCGTACTATCGGAAATGCCCTATTGGTGGCCTTACCCGCATCCTCCTGACTGTAATATACCAGTTTGGAAAAGTTGTATACCGGCTTACCAAAAAACAATACCGCGCGAAACCAAACGTCCAAATCCTCCCCCCTGGACAAATCCTTGTCAAATCCCGGATTCTCCAAAAAAAAGGACTTTCTGATAACAGTAGCTGAGGTAAAGAACAGCGTATTGACAATGGCCCTTTTGAAATAATCATCCATCTGAAACCAGCCCTGCGAATCCACCTTACCCAAGTCCTCTATACTTTGGGAATAGCTACAGCCAAGGATTCCGGTTTGCGGAAACTGTGCAATTCCTTGGCGAATCGTTCCCAAATAATTGGGAAGCCAGAAGTCATCCGCATCCAAAAAAGCAATCCATGGATACTTGGCTTCTTTGATTCCACGGTTACGCGCTTCGGATACGCCTTGGTTTGGTTGAGTAATCAACTTGACTTGATCACCATATGCCAAAACCCTTTGCTCTCCCCCATCCGTGGACCCATCATTGACCACAATCAACTCAAATTCCCGAAAACTTTGCCCCATGACCGAATCTATCGCTCTCTGAACGAATTGGGCCTTGTTGTATAGGGGGATGATGATGGAGAACATTTTTACGTCATTGCGAGGAGCACTTCCGTAGGCTCAATTTTCACTAAACACTTACGTGCGACGAAGTAATCCCCTGAGAGTTCATTTAATTTACCAACCCTGAATATCCTCCCATAAATCTCTCCATTCTGGATTGACCGAATTAATCAAATCTTCCTTTTTCTTTCTGCTTCCTCCCTTTATTTGTTTTTCCCTCGCTATTGCTTCCTCGATGGAATGAAACGATTCAAAATAGACAAGTTTGCAAATGTTGTATTTGAAGGTAAAACACTGTTCATCCAACCTCTCTCTATGTTGATAGACTCTTCTCAAAAGATCAGCAGTTACACCAGTGTACAATACTGTATTGTGTTTATTGGTCATTATATAAACAGCGCCGCCTTTTTGCATTGGAAATTTCTTTTGGATTGCCTCGGCCTGACCGTCACTGCGAGAGGAGGCACGAAGCGAAGCAGTCTCCTTATTTTGGTCGTCACTGCGAGGACGAGGCGCGAGGACGAAGCAGTCTCCTTTTTCACTTTGGGGGATTGCCTCGGCCTGACCGTCACTGCGAGCGGAGGCACGAAGCGAAGCAGTCTCCTTATTTTGGTCGTCACTGCGAGGACGAGGCGCGAGGACGAAGCAGTCTTCTTGCTTACTTTGGGAGATTGCTTCGGGGAATCAAGTAGAATATATGAATCAAACTCTTTATTTGCCCCTCGCAATGACGGGTTCACGTCATTGCGAGGAGCACTTCAAAAAGGCTTAATTTTCAATATATTCCTTCGTGCGACGAAGCAATCTCCAAATTGTTATTCATGAAGATTGCTTCGGGGCAGCTCGGTCTTTCGGTTATTCAAAGCATTTGGACCGCCCCTCGCAATGACGGGATCACCCTAACCACCGCTTCACCCTCACCGCATTCTTAAATCCTATCCATTTCGAGATTTGCTGGAATTTGGGACCACCGATGTGGACGGGCTTGGTAAAAGCAAATTTCTTAATCTCTTTTTCTGCCTCCTTGATCAAATCCGGATACTTGGGGTAGGTGACATAGATAAACCTCATGTAATTCTTGGCAAGCGCTTCCCTTACCCGCTCGGAATTTTCTTTTTTGAGAAGTTCCCGTTCATAACATCGGTAACTCTCCAAGAGTGATTGGGAAGCACGGTAGGATTTTTGCTGGGAGACATTGGTCACCCCTGGCTTTCTGTAAAAAACCTTGGCCGAAGATTCAAACAGAACCTCCTTCGCCTGCAACATGACCCTTAAGAAAAACTCCCCATCCTGATTTATCGTGAGACTTTCATCCCATAGACCTGCTCTTAGGATTAATTCCTTTGAGCAAAGGAATACACCTGGTTGCATCATTTCTCCATGGTGATACAAGTCCATGACCATATGAACTGGATTACTGTAATCTTTGAAAATCCGCAAATTCCAACGCTGATGTCTTTCTGGATCATCCAAAAAAGTCACCCACTCACAAGAACACATGGTTCGTTTATTTTTGTCTTCTAGAAGCCTCATCTGAAGCTCGATTTTTTCAGGAGACAACAAATCATCTGCATCCAAGAATTGGATATATTCTCCTTTTGCCATCTGGATACCCTTATTGGTTGCCGGAGAAACTCCTGCGTTTTTTTGGGCAATCAGTCGGATCTTTTCGGGGAAATCCTCGGCGTACTTTTCCAATATCTTTAAAGAGCCATCGGAAGATCCATCATCGACCAAAATGATTTCGGTATTGGGATAGGTCTGGGCCAAAGCCGAATCCAAGGTTTCCCGGATAAAGGCAGCTTTATTGTATACTGGAATGATGATAGAAACCAAAGGCATCATACTATTTCTCGAACTTTTCCTGTCTCACCGTTTAGTATCCCCACCTTTAACGAGATTGAAGTATTCTTTTAACACCCCTTTGTTGACTGCATGGCACACACGGAAAATTGGAATTGATTCCATACTCGAAATGGTCAACAGTTTCTTTAAGGCGAACCGATACCTTTTCCAAATGAAATCCAACACATACCACCTAAATCCCTTAAGGTCAAGCTTGAATTTTCTGGTGTAAGCCCCACCTAATAGGCGCCTATACTTGTTCACCAAATCGTCTGTTCGATACCTTGCAGGATGCCTTACCAAAACATTATCCCGGTACACTATAGGATACTTTTTGCTGATTTTTCCTGACAATTCAGAATCCCCGTTAGATTTCAGCGCATCATTGAAGCAGCCAAACTCCTCCAAAACGGATTTATAGGAAAACCAATTGGCCGTAATGGCATGCCCCTCTTCGGCATAAACCTTTGTAGTGAAACCGGTATATTTCTCATAGATCTCCGCATCAGTCAAATGGGAAGGATCCTTGAAAAACAAGGGAACCGGCCCCGTCAAAATCCCGATCTCCTTTTTGAAATCCTTGGAAAACAGTTCCTGTGCATTTTTCAACCAATCGACATCCGGCAGGCAATCGGAATCAGTAAATGCAATAATATTTCCTTTCGCGGCTGCAATTCCCTTGTTCCGGGCAGCATAGGAACCAGCCTTGTGCTCTTCCAAAACGCACAGGCTGTAAGTCTGAGACAAAGTTTCAGGCAACACCAAAGAAATATCCGGATCATTGTTGACAACTATCACTTCCCAATTTTGCGGGGATAATGTCTGCCTGTCCAATGAATAAAGAACAAGCAGTAAACTGTCAAAATCCTTGTAATAGGGAATAATTACGGAAATGAACACCTATCTCTTTCCTTTAAAAAGAATTGATTTATGAAAAGCCAAAAAAACCTTCCAACCCCTCGGATAGGCCAACAATCCAAAAATGTTGGAGAAATAATAGCCAAGCCCAGCTGCCCATTCCTTTTCCTTAATCGCATAATAAAACAAGTGGAAACGGATGTTGAAAATCTGCGATCTGATACTCGCCTTTCCGGGAAATGCGGAATCCAATAATCGGTAGGTATTCAAAGAGAGTTTTGACTTCCGATAGCTGCTTTTTGAGGACCAAAGTCCCTGCGGGTGGATTCGATATACGGAGGGGCCTATACTTGCGTCAAAGTAAAAGTCACCAAACTGCAACACATAGGCCCAAAGAAAAGTATCTCCATTTACTACCACTTTCTCGAATTCTTGAGGAAGCTTGAAATTCGGAGGCTTGCGGAACACAACCGAGGCTGATGGGATTTCAGGCATAGTAGAAATCAAACCATCGAAATCCCAATTTCGCTTTTCTTTTTCCTGAATGGAATTTGATATCGTCTTGCCCGCTTTGTCACGTTTATGCCTATTGTGGAATGAAGCTATAAACTCAGGGTGCTGCTCCAGGAAATCCACTTGCTTCTGCAATTTCGAAGAATCCGTCCAAAAATCATCGCCATCACAAAGTGCTATATAGGCACCTTTGCAGTTCTCCAAAGCCCATAAGTAATTCAGCGTGGAACCTAAATTTTTTTCTTGTCGCTTATATTTGATCCAATTCCCACGAGGATGTTCTTTAACATATTTCAAGACAACTTCCTCAGTATTATCCGATGAGGTATCGTTGGAAATCACCAATTCAATCTCAAAATCTGCCTTTTGGTTTAGTACCCCCTCTATTGCGTCCCCAATGTATTCTCCTACATTGTAAGCGATCATGCATACACTTAATTTAGGACTGGCCATCTGATGCTTTTCCATCAAATATTGTAAAACGAAAGCATAGAACGAAGGAATGACTCCTTACCACATTGTGCAACCGCAAGTTTTCGGATTGCATTTGGATCATACTTGGAATAATTCATTTTGATCTGCAAAATCGCGTCAGCCATAGCCTCCGCATTCCTAACCGGAACGATCAAACCTATTTCAGGTGTAATGCCGTCCTCGACCCCTCCATTTGCGGTACTGACTACCGGCAGCCCACAAATCATTGCTTCCCTAGGAGCAATCCCAAAGGTCTCAAAATCAGAACTGCATACGTAAACATGGGATTTTGCAAAAACCTCAGCGATTTCATTTCTTTCAAGTTCCTCGATCAATTGCCCATGACCTGATAAACCCATCTCTTGAATTTCTTGCCTAAACAATTCCCCTCCTTTGCCAACTACTTTAAACTCGAAATTCATACCCTTCTCCTTCAAATTCTTCATCGCTTCAAAAAAAGTTCGAAAACCCTTGATGGTATGGGGATACATGATCGTAAGAATCTGAAAAGAAGAAAGTAAGGAACGGTCAGATAACCTGAATTTGGTCTCATCAACCAAATTGGGAACAACAAATGGGTTACACATCGGTTCATGCATCAGCATTTGCCGCTTTTGGGCTTGGCTGACAGCACCCAATCTATGGGCATTTCTGTAAGCACTCAACACCAGGCTGGCCCTATTCTTCGAATAATGATGGAAAATCACCACTTGGTGCTCAATGAGTACAAATGGAATATTCGCTCTATTGCTGATATGGTTGGCAAAAATACCTGCATCCATGCCACTTTGGGCATGAATCAGATCGGGTTTCCAACCTGTTCGAATCAGACTTTGATAAGCTTTCCAAAACAAGCGCTGCTCTAATTGGATTCGCAATGCATCGGGCACTCTTCTGTTGGCAGGGAAGTAAAATCCAAAAGCAGGAGGGTCCTGCTGTACTTTTTCCTTTGAAATTGGCCAGGTACTATTCAACCAAGACTGTACAAACATCCAAATCCAACGCAGTAAAGGCGTGGATTTTTTCTCACCATAAAGCAAATGTATTTCCAAATTGGCATTTCCCTGAAGAAACCGTGCCTGTTCCTGAAAAAACGAGCCATTCAATGGTTGTTTTAATGTTGGGTACCAAGAAGGAATGATGAGTATTCGCTTAGACATCTGCCAGAAACTTCTGAACCAATTGTTGTTTTTCTTCAGGACAAATCAAATAGTTCAAATGTTCTTGGGATGTATTTTCCCCAAGTGATTGTACAGAATGCAGTCCTTTGTCTTCATTGACCCAAAAAAAGAAATAAGAATGAATATCAAACAGACTTGCCACCTTTTTCCCGATATCTTGGTTTTGTATTTCCAAGATGAGAATAGGACGGTGCTTATCCAGTAGGCTTCCATAACCCTTAAGAACTTCATATTCCAAGGTCTCCACATCGATCTTGACCAAATCAACTTTCCCTACTTGTTGCTTGATCAAAAAATTGTCCAAACGATCGACATTGACAATAATGGAAGCTTGCTTTTCAGTCCTCCATTCTTTGTTCAGGCTTCCATGGGTGGTGTTATTCCCTTCAAAAGTAGAAAATCCGGTATTGTAAAAAGGCAATTCCCCTTCCTGATCAGAAAGTGCCAAAGGGATACAATGGATGTCGAAACCATTGATGGTGTTGTTTTTCTTTAATACCTCAAAAATATTTGGCTGCGGCTCGAAGGCAAAAACACTTGCATTTGGATACGATGCTTTGGCAAGAATCGAAAAAACACCTGTATTGGCACCAATATCCAAGATGGTTCTAGAAGACTTACTTAATTCCTCCCATATTTCCCTAGTTTTCATTTCCCAGTTGATTTTGTCAAAGCCCTTCCAAAAAATCTCCGTCTCCAAAGCAAAGGCATTGTTGTAAAGCCAAAAACCAGTTCCTTTTTGGGTCCTAACCTTGAACTTATCAAAGAATGTCCTTTTTTTAAGATTCAAAATGGGCTGCAATGGCCTAATGATCTCATAGAATGGTCTAGCCAGATGATGGTGAAAATATTTCTTGATTGGTTTCATTTATGTATCAAATAAGCTTCTGACGGATTTTCATACCAGCTGAACATGCTGACAAAGGGGAAACCCGCATATATTTTTTCATTTTCGACCACTGAATCCTGATGGGATACAAGGTCATATTTTTCTTTACGATAGCTGAACTCCAGTTTTCGACGAAGTCTATATCCATAGTAACAATAGTTCCAAGCCAAGCTAAACGGGACTCTTCTATCCCAAAAACCTGAAGCGGGATAATAGTTCTCTTTGAGCACGTAATTAAAAACAGGCATGTCATAATTCCTCGCATCCGCCAAAACCTCAAAAACCCGCGTCATTTGGTGAAAGAGGGCTAAAACAAGGTCTTTTCTTCCGGCAATCGTCCCGGGATTAAAAACAGGGTAATCCAGAAAACTTACAGGTATAGCCTTATTGAACCTATCATGGAATTGCCTAAGCGCAGTCAAAGTCCAAATGCCATTTTTCCATACCTTTCTATTACCCCTTCCGACAAAAAGCTTTTCTGGCTTTGCGTGTATCAGCTGCAATGGGTTTCTATTGATTACCACATCATTGATATCCGTAGTCAGGACAAAGCTGCCATCTGGAAGCCAGGGTATAAACTCCTGATAAATAAAAAACCTTTCATCATTCAGTGACATCTTCCCCAACTGACATCGGATAAATCTGATTTTTTCGGTTTGGTATTCCTGAATAAAGTCCTCTGATAGCCTATCGTAAAATACCACTGCATGGAGGTCATGCTTTTGCACACTGTTGTACCAATGTTGGATATAGGCAAAGTTGTCGGTCTGCTGAAAGCCTCCCCTTACCGGGTCCTGTTTGGAGGAAAAATAGGTGGAAAGCACAATCAATTTCCCATCGGCGCCTGACAAATATTGAGAATAGGAAGATAAGTCTTCTGCCAACCGCTTCATTTCAGGATTGATTCTTATACATCCGGTAAACAGACCCCAACTTGGCAGCAAAAAAATATTTCAGAAAATCCACTGGAAAGGTATCTTTCCATACGGTTTTTGGAGAAGTAAATATCCTCTGGAAATACCTCTTTAGGGCCATTGTAAAATTCTTATCATGCAGGTAATCCCTTTCCTGTTTCCAGGTATGATTCCAAAGATGGACGGTGTAGGTTTCGGGTTTGATATAATCTTTGAAAAGATTCCCCCTCTCTGCATAAGCAAGCGGATAGAAATATTCTTTTGGAAACACCTTAATCAGCTCCCTATCCAAGGAAGTATTTAAATACTTGGGAATATCCAAAGGGTCAAAGTAATCAAATTTCACGGTCTCATATCCTTCAAGTAACCCCTTGATTACGGGATGTTTTGGTGCTGCGCCAATAATAGCCGCATTCAGACTTTGTTCCTTTTGTTCGCCGATAAATACATCAAAGGAAAGCAAGTCATCGAATGTCTTGATGACCATCATATCCGTATCCAAATAAACCCCACCTTCCTCATAAAGGGCATGTAAGCGGCAGACATCAGAGGCGAAAGCATATTTCCCTAGCTTGTAAGCTTCCCTTGCAAATTCATACCTGTTTACATCAAATGAATGCTCATCCCAGCACTTGATAGTGTAATCAGGCAATATCCTCTTCCAACTCTCGATACAGGATTTCTCCAAGTCAGAAAGCTGACCGGGACCAAACCAGCAATAATGGATAAGCTTGGGAATCAAATCAATTTTAATGTTTTTAAAAACCTAATGCCCAATATCTTTATTCCTTGAAATCTTCCTTTGAAAAGGTTGTATCGGGTACCGAAAATGAATAAGTCCCAAAATTCATTTGAAAATGCAGGTAAGAACAAAAGCATGTCGTTAAATACATTTTTAAAGAATGAAATTACAGGCTTATCCAACTCCCTACGGTAATCCAAAAAATTCGAATATATCTTTTTATAGCTTTGATAACTTACCAAATATTTTTGAGAATAGGATAGTCCCCAATAATTTACCGTCTTTGACCCTTCACTAATTCTCCAATATATCGTAGACTTTGATTCAAATTTAAATTGTGGTTTAGACAACAAAATCCTAGTGAAGAATTCTGCCTCTTGGCTTTTTAATAAGTTTTCATCAAATAATTCGTTAAACCTTTCCAAAAATATTCTCCTAAAACAAGGTTGGGCTGTTTGGAACCAAAAAACTCCCCTAACATAGTTAAGGGCTAAATCTGAGTCCAAATGATCGTAGTCCAATTCTTTAAATTCCTCTGATTCTGTAACAGATGAGTTGAATTTTTTTACCCCTCCAATCACAAAATCAATTTTTTCACTTTCAAGGAGATGAATTTTCCGTGATAACATTTCTGGATCTGGAATATCATCAGAATCCAGCCAATTAATATATTCACCGTTTGACATCTCGAAGGCAAAATTTCTTGCAGCATTCCCTCCTCTTTTTCTTTTTTCGGGCCTCTTAAATATTTTTATCCGCGGCTCTTTTCTAGAATAAGACTCCAGAATCTCCCATGAATTATCCGTACTATGATCATCTACTACGATACATTCCCAATGGGCATAAGTCTGTCCAATCACAGAATCTAAGGTTTCTGCTAGAAATGACGCTTTATTGTAGTTAGGGATTAAAATGGATACTAAAGGTTGATCCATTACGACGGGGAGGTTACGAGAGCCTGTTTATTTGAAAGTCTCGAATATTTGTTGAAGGATTGGGAAAATTTTAAAGGAGGCAATTCTTTCAGTTGTTTTAATATAAATTTTTCGTCTTCCCTGTCAGTATCGTCCAAAAAAACTATACTAGATTCATTTACCCTCTCTTTAAGAAAGTTGACAATACCGAATCTTGCAAATTTAGATTCATATCCCTTAGGTCCATCAACGATTACTAAGTCATATTTTTTTTTCCTGAGTATAGAGTTTGGGGGAATTGTAAACCATTTCCCCCCTTCCATAGCAAACTCAGAATTTGACCCAATCTCGAAATCGTAAAAATCAACATTTTTACATTGGCCTTGAAGATGTTTTTGCCACGACGCGTCTTGGTCAATACTAATGAACTCCGGCTTGTATCCCAATTCGGATATCAGGTTACTCAAAATAATGGTAGATAGTCCTGACCCAATCTCCAAAATAGTTGCGGGTCTGTGAATCACTATATCGTTTGCGATATGTTGGATTTCTTGAAATGAAAGTGTGTAGCCTGTCTCAAACACAAAACTGCTCGGAAAATATGGCCTCAGAATCTCAATCGCTTTAAGTTCTTTAAACTTAAAGTCTGAATATTCCATCGTCCTTTTGACAATTCGGTATTCTAATTTCTCAACCCCGAATATTTTATCTCTCAAGCTTGTTAACCAATTCATCATAGTACTTCAAAAGGGAGGTAAATATTTGTTTGACCTTCAGGGACCTTTAATGTATTAAAAAGGTCTCCAGAATTGTCTACCGAAAAAGTCAAAACATTTGAAAACCAATCGGCAACATCAACACCATCGTGGATGTATACAGTCAGATTATAAGTCCCTGGCAGCAATGGGTTTTTGGGAAATTCAAAAACAATCTCATTTTTGCCAAACTCAAATCCACTCTTGGATTCAGAACTCATCCAGAGAATCCTTTGGTTATATTGATTGTCTATTCTCAAATCAACTCTGGCTTTCGATAAGTTAAGATTGTTTTTAACCTTATATCTTAATTTAATCGACAGGGGTTCTCCTGTTTCTAATTCTTGTAGTCGATCTTTATTAGAAGATACAATGATTTCTTCCAGTTGGATATTCTTGTTTCCCTTCCCCACTATACCAGCCTCTTGGACATTTAGATAATTGTTACTAACCTCACCGACCAAATATGATTTGAGTGTTTCTGAAGTTTCATCAATAGCCTCTAGGTTTCCGTCCTTTAATAGTACTGAACGACCGCACAGGTTTCTAACGGCTTCCATATTATGGCTTACAAAAAGTACAGTTCTTCCTTCTTTCTGACTCACATCCTCCATTTTCCCAAGGCACTTCTTTTGAAATTCAAAATCCCCCACCGCCAATACCTCATCAATCACCAAAATCTCCGGATCTAAATGTGCGGCTACGGAAAAACCCAATCGCACTTTCATTCCTGACGAATAAAACTTGATTGGGGTATCCACAAATTTTTCAATACCCGAAAAATCAATAATCTCATCCAGTTTTCGGTCAATTTCTTTTTTTGTCATGCCGAGAATGGTCCCATTCATATAGATATTTTCTCTACCGGAAAGTTCCGGATGGAAGCCTGTCCCCACTTCCAAAAGTGCTGCAATGCGACCTTCCACAGTAATCCTCCCGGAGGTCGGTTCCGTGATACGGGAAAGAATCTTAAGCAGGGTAGATTTACCAGCACCGTTTTTACCGATTATTCCTAGCACCTCACCTTCCTTGACCTCGAAGCTGACATCTTTTAGTGCCCAATGTACGCCTTCTTCTTCTTCTCCGAATTTGCCCAGGTTGCGGATTTGCCGAAAGTTTTGGATCGGATATTTCAGCGTCCGGACAAGCTGCTCTGCAAATGTCTGCGCCTTTTCCTCCTTCAGTCCGATTCGATAGCGCTTGGACAAGTTTTCTACCTTGATGATGGTTTTCGACATCAATAAATGGATTAAAATTCAATTTCAGTTAAATCCCAAAGACCCATGCATTTGTCATGGTACATACCAAAATCATCCAAATTATCCTCCCAGATGACTTTCATAGGCTTCGGGAGATTAAAGGGAGCCTTTTGAAGATTAATGGCCCTCCATCCCCCTGTCCGAATGTCGAAATTTACGCCCCTGTGGATGTAGGTGGTGGTAAGCAGGTATTTCGATCCAGACTTCTTAAAGTTCGCCAGTGCCTTTTGAATGTCCTCAAAAGAGAAATGCACCAGACAGTCCCTACAAAAAATCAGATCAACTTTGGGCAGGTCATCTTCAATGATATTTCCTGCCTCAAAAGAAATCCCTGGCGTATTCCTATACTTAGCATCTAAGAATTTGATCAAATCCTCTACTATGTCCATACCGGTATAATCAATACCTGTTTTGTCAAGTTGCTGCATCCAGTTGAAATCACCGCAGGGGGAATCCAACATACTCTTAATCTTTAGCTGTTTCACCAGGTGATTGAGCTTTTTGAGCAGGATTTTGGTATGCTTTGTTTCTGACCCTTTCCCGGACACACTTTCCTTCGACCCCCAGATATTCTTGGAATAGATTTTTGAAAAAACCTCAGACACCCTTTCTTCATCAACAAAAAAATCCTTGGGATAATAGATGTATTCATTTGCTCGGATATCACCTCTCATTTTTCGGAGATAATACCTAATTCTATTTAGCATGTCGCTTTTTTCTGCTTTTGATTGAGAAATAGATCAGTTCATTTACTATTCCCTATGGCCTGTTTTATCTTAAATTTCAGATTGTTGGTCCTTACGCCCACATATTTCAGGTAAGCGGAAACCAATGCAAAAGGATTGACTTTAGCTTCGTCGGTCCTTGAATTAACATGAAACTCACCGCTAAGATTCTTTGCCAAGGGAAGGCCTGAAGATTTATTGACAAGATTTCCTCCATGGACTACCTGTAGCCACATTTTGGGGTCTTCTATTTCGATGGTATTGATTTGATCTGAAACCACCTGATGCTGTAATCCAAATATGGACCTATCCAAGGAATCCTTATCCTGAACCATGGATATAAAGGGATTACTCCGCATCATTTTTCGATAATAAATTCCTGAATTTACATCGAGAATGATGCCATTGGAGCAATTAAGCGCATAAGGCGGCTGGCATTTCTCCTGAGTAACTTTTGTCTGTATGGTTTGGACAAACTTTTCCGAAAGCGCATCGTCACAGTCCAATCTACTGGAAATGATGAGGTCGACATCATTTTCCACCGCTTTCAGGATATTCAATATTTCGGAATCCATTTTATCCCAATGATCTGTAAACTTGAATTCGATAATCCCATCTGCATCATGCGCTGATATTTGGTCAAGTAATACTTTTGGTGTTCTGCTGTCAAAAAATACCACCCATTGAAAATTCTTTTGCGATTGATGCCTGACACTGGGATAACAATAATCAAAAAACAGCTGAATTCTTTCCTCCATCCACTTTTCAGGATCCAATCCAAGATTGAAAGGTACCATTTCGAGATACTGTACATTAAATCTGGAAAAAACAAAATGTTTGATGGTCATTGGAAACTAGGATGATTTTCTATTCAAATTGGAAGTCTCCTGATTATCTCCTTTGTAGATAAAAATAAGGTTATGATAAAAATGGATGGAAATGATATTGAGATCATAATAGGTGGGTTCATAACGCTTGTTCTTAAACTCTACATGATTGAGTCCATCGACTAAAGATTTGAAGTACCCCATAATAGTCCCCTGATTGTTTCTCTCCTCCACCTGACCTCCATAATGCTCCCAATAGGAAGTTTGAGTATCCTCAACAACATAAATCCCCCCTGATTTAAGCTTGGGAAATAGATAATGGAAAGTGAACAGCACATGTTCATTGAGATGGCTACCATCGTCAATAATGATGTCCAGATTTCCGATTTCATTACAAACCGCATCAAGGAATTCTGAATCAACCTGACTGCCTTGGAATATTTTTATCCTGGATTCTTGATGGGGGCTTTTATCATAGATGTCAAAGGAAAAGATATTCGCCTTGGAAAAATAGCGTTTCCACATTCTAAGTGAGGACCCTCCACTGTAAGGTTTATCATATCCACCCACGCCAATCTCAAGCAGGTTGATCCTCTTTTTCCTGAGTTTTTGGAAATGGAATTCGTAATGAGGGGTGTACCAGTGTTCTCCCCATTTGTCAGTGCCATATATCTGAGCCAAGAAAGTCAAATCAGAAGTTTTATGGAAAGTCAAAAGCCTTTTCCCAAAGTTCTTGATCCTTCTGAGCTCTTTTTCGCTTAGTCGATTTTTAAAAATGGGAAGTACTTTTTCCCTTAGAAACTGATCTGCTTTTTTCAAATTTGAAGTGATTTATAAAGTCTTTAGAACCCTTTCGTCATTGCCTACACTCCAGGAGGCGGGAGAGGGGCAGGCAACGACGATTCTTACGCCACGTCGGCAAATACTTTTTCCATTCGGCGAAAGTAAAATAGTCCAAAAACGAAGAAAACAACCGCCACAATCGCCCCTGGCCATATCCACTCCCAAGGCATAGGTCTGTCAAGGA
Organism: Mariniradius sediminis; assembly: GCF_021491425.1. Taxonomy (NCBI): domain Bacteria; kingdom Pseudomonadati; phylum Bacteroidota; class Cytophagia; order Cytophagales; family Cyclobacteriaceae; genus Mariniradius; species Mariniradius sediminis. Next base: position 421,199 of record NZ_JAKEVZ010000002.1, read on the forward strand.
ACATCGCCCGGATTCCTTCAATCACACCGACCATTGGGTTCAGGGAGTAGACAAACTGCCATTCGCTTGGTACTGCAGTCGTGCTGTACACGACAGGCGCTAGGTACAAGATTAGCTGGACAATAAATGTCAGCGCATACTTCACATCCCGGTACTGCACTGCCATGGCAGACAAGATCATCCCGATACCCAAAGAAGTAAACATCAACTGGACCAACAGCAGCGGAAGAAACACCAAGGTCCAACCTGGACTGACCCTAAAATAGATCAACAACACGAGGAGGATGACAAAGGAAATGATAAAATCCAGCAGCTTGGAAAAGATGGCAGACAGCGGAAGTATCAGCCTCGGGAAATACACCTTGGTGATCATATTGGCATTGGCCACAAGGCTGTTTGCAGATTCGGAAAGTGTACCTGAAAAGTAATTCCATGGCCATAAGGCCAAATAGGAAAAGAGAATATAGGGCATGCCATCCGAGTCCACGTTGGCCAATCCCCCAAATACCACGGTAAAGACAATCGTTGTGAATAAAGGTTGGATAATCGCCCATCCGACTCCTAGTACTGATTGTGCATATTTGGCTTTGATACCACGAATCGTTAGGAAATACAGCAGGTCCTTGTATCGCAAAAGCTCCTTAAAATCTATAAACTGCCAGCCTTTGCTTGGCTCGATAATCGTCTTATTCATTTGTTTTTATAATTTTACCCGGCACCCCCACCACTGTCACTCCACTCGATACATACTTCGTGACTACCGCACCGGCCCCTATCACCGCCCCATCCCCTACCTTGATACCAGGCAAGATCGTGGCATTCGCACCGACCATCACTTGATTGCCCAGGCTCACTTTTCCAAGCAGCACGGCACGGGGTGCGATTTCACAGAACTCCCCGATTTGCACTTCATGGTGCACCAGTGCCCCGGTGTTGACAAGTGTTCCCTTGCCGATACTTACTTTGGGTCCAATCACACAGCGGTTCATGATATCCGCGCCCGAGATTTCCGCCGCCCCGCTGCATAGGTTGTCCAAGCCTTGGATGGAAACATGCTTTCCCCCCAGTGCAGTAAACCGCTCGAAAAACCTTTTCCGCAGCTTGGGATTCCCCGTCCCCAATACAAACCGCGCATCTTGGGAAAAATGCGCCCGCAAAGCCTCCTCCGATTTGATGACGGGATATTTTCCCTCAATCATCAGGTTGGCACTGATATCGTCAAAAAAGGCCAAACCCTCCGTCATTTGACGGGCTATCAGCACTTCCAAAACCTCCAAAGAATGTCCACCCGCTCCTGCTATGACCATATATCTTTCAAAATTTCAACTTGATACAGTAGAAATCTTCGATTCTAAAAACAGAAAACTATTCAACTTTTTCATAATGAAAACGACAACTGTTTACCGTCTCCGCCCCCACCAAAAACACCAGGGGGAAACGTGGCGGATGAATGATTGTAATTAGGTAAGAGAATATCGACTAGCCAAAAAGTATTCAAAGCTGTTTCAAAAAAACATGTTATCGGAAAAAACCGCTCAATTCAGGCAACGTTCAACTTAACTACCTCCAACTCAGCGCCCTTTTCATGGGCTTCGTTTGCCTTTTCCAAGACTAATTTCGTGGTCGGCCCATCCAAATAATAATGCCCACAGTTTTGGCAGACCTCCGCAGGGACATCCTTTAACAAAACAATGGTATGATCCCTTTCAAGAGTGACGGTCACCCTACCGGGCTTTGTATTGCCATTTTTACAGATTGAGCATTCCATAATGATTACTTTTTTGATTTAAAATCCTTATTCCAGATTTCAGGATCCGGAAGATAGGCTGTAATGACGATACATTCTTCCTTGTCTGAATTATGCGCGACTACTACGTGAATGATCTTGTCGTCCAAGACACCAATCATCAGAACACTGGGGTAGGGTTTGTCGTCCAAATAATTTTTAATTATCTGCCCACCCGATATTGTGTGTTCAATTTCAAAGGTACTAATATTCCTTTTAAACATTTGGACAACTGCATGTTCTGCATATTTGATGTTTTTACATTTCATGAAATTGTCTCTTAAATCGCAGGTATTTGCTCCTCAATTCCGGTGAATACCTTCATTTGGTAGTCGCCTTTCTTGCATTTGCTATTGATTCGTTCAAAGGATTTCCTCCCACCAAAAACACCAATGGCAACACAGGCATCAGGAAGCGGGAATTCCAATTGTCGGCAAGCAAGGCCACACTCAATGCCGAACAGCCTACTACCGTCAGGGAAAATGCTTTGGGATAAATCCCAAGCGATCTTCCCAGCATGGCCCTTATAAAGGCCCAGTACATCGGCAGCAACAGGGCCAAAGCCAGCATGTTATGCGGCCAGGAATAATAGGGCCTGACATACAGCAAGTAATAAAACAACTTGGCCCCAAATAATTTCAGGGAGTAAATCGGATTAAACGCCCACAGGTAAAGGATTTTGGAGATGGGTTGCAGGTCTTGGGCGGGCAAATCCAGGTTCGCCGGCACAGCGAGCTGTAAGTAGGAAGCATACGCAGGAAGCTTGTGCACATTGTACACAATCTCTCCATTTTGATAGGCTTCAACAATGCCGAATGTAGCTAGCATCTGATTCAAAAGTCCGAGGAATCCAACAATCACAGCGGCGGAAAAAGCAATTTTCCAACCCACCGACGGCAGTTTCCTCCATGCCCAAACCGTCGCTATAGCAGCTAATCCCGCCAGCAAAGCAACTCCGGTTGGCTTGCACAAAATCGCCCAAACAAGGACCGCGGCCCCTAGTATGCCTTTTCCAAGAGTCACCTTGCCCCTGTGCGCCAGCGACAAAAAGTAAAAACCCATGCAATACAGACTGATCATCAGCGACTCCGCGTAGACAAACAGGTTCCAAAAGGATATCATCACAAATCCCAACACCCAGATGCAGGCAACAAAAGCAGTTTTGGGCTTGCCGTACAGGTTGATCGCAGCGAAATACAAGGCCACCATGCCGAAATAGGCAAACACGTATTGGAACAAAACGATGCCTTCCAATCCCGGCACGATACTTTGGGCCAGGAGCACAAAGAGCACATAGCCGATGTACCAAAACCAGTGCGGCTTGAAAAAAATCCCTTCCTCCCGAATCTCGTCAGCATATTCCAAATACCCCCAAGTATCATAATCCGTCATGATCCCCATTTTCCAAAACCAAAACCCATTGATCCCTGCAAACAACAAGGTCAATACAGCCAGCTGCAAGGTCCTGGATTCAAGAAGCTTCATAAACATTACACTCTTACTCAAACTAGGCGAGGGGGGAATAGCAGATTTTCTTCTTTCTTAAAACTACTTCGCATCTTCCTTGCCTATTGTTTTCTCGCCAACACGGCCAAGGGTTTAGATATGAGAGACAAGAGCCAAGAAACAAGGGCCGGTCGCCAATTATCAATTAATCATTCTAAATTCATCATTCTTCCCCTCTGCGTCTTTACGTGGCCCATAGATTGCTCTCACCCCAGCATCAGTCCTGTCGTAAAGCAGTATTAGTCTAGCTGCAAAGTAATACCAGTCTAGGTGCAAAGCAGTACCAAAGTAGTACCAAACTAGGGGATAGCTAGACCTTACTTGTGACCCTAGCCCTATTTTCCAATGGTCTTTGTCCCCACAGACCATTCCATACTTTATCCTGCGTATCGGAACCAACAATTCAAAAATATTTACGATGATCTCCAGTCTTCCATACACCACCACCTGACTCATACTTTCCCTATCTATATCCTATCGATACCCTATCTATTCGTTATCCATTCGCTATCTTTTCGACAAAAACCCAGAAAGTATATCACTTATTCAAGATATAAGGTTCAAGACGCCAGACTAAAGACCCGAAGGTCTTGGTATCTGAAAAAAAACGATTGAAACCAGGGGCCAACACATACATCTTTCCACCGAAAAACGCAGAATTGAAAGCATTGGAAATATTCAATTCCGTGAGAAATAATTCAATTTTCCCCGCCCAAACACCCACTTTTTGGCGGTAGCCGCCCGACCGTCTCCCGACCATGTCCCGACAGTGTCCCGACCTCCACCCGACCATTCCCCGACTTTTAATCAAAAACCTAGAAACCATATTACTTTTCCAAGATGAAAGATCCAAGACAAAAGACCCGCACTTCACGTACTTCATATTTTTCTCGCCAAGACTGCCAAGACGCCAAGAAAAAAAGTGTGCAGCGGCAGTCGGCAGTACCACGGGCAGATTCGAAATCCATGCGTGCATTTTATACATTCATCATTGTGAATTCATCATTCCTCGCTTCTTTGTGTGTGCCTAAAATAGGTTGACGGTTTTTTGTTAGTTGAATTGAATTTTTAACTGGTTTGGATCGAGCCTTTCAGCCCTTTCCTGGGTATATATTTCCATTTTAGTTCTTTTTTCAATCGGTAT
>NZ_JAKEVZ010000030.1:0-11199 GCF_021491425.1 Mariniradius sediminis
ACCGATTGAAAAAAGAACTAAAATGGAAATATATACCCAGGAAAGGGCTGAAAGGCTCGATCCAAACCAGTTAAAAATTCAATTCAACTAACAAAAAACCGTCAACCTATTTTAGGCACACACAAAGGAACTTTAAGGCTTTGGAGTCTCCCTTCCCTCAAGGGAACGCGGAGAGGATAGAATAGAAATTTCAGAAAAAACGGGGCGGATTCGTCCCGTTTTTGTTTTTTAGGGGAAAATAAGACAAGCCATGCAAGACCCCAAGAGCCTCACATCCGTAGCTGCATTCCACGAGACCTTCAAGCACCCGATTTTGCCTTTTCCGCAGGTACCGGACGAAAAACGCTGCCAACTGCGTGTGGCACTGTTGGCTGAGGAACTGAAGGAACTGGAGGCGGGCATCCGCAACAAGGACATCGTGGAGATTGCCGACGCGCTCTGCGACTTGCAGTACGTGTTGTCGGGTGCGGTATTGGAATTTGGCTTGGCGGAAAAGTTCAAGGCATTGTTTGACGAGGTGCAGCGCTCCAATATGAGCAAAGCCTGCAAAACGATCGAGGAGGCCCAAGCCACCGTGGCGCATTACCAAAGCCAGGGCGTAGACTGCCACTTTGAGCAGTCCGGAGAACTCTATCTGGTCTATCGTACCGAGGACCGCAAGACGCTGAAGTCGGTGTTTTATTCTCCGGCGGATTTGAGGGAGTTTTTGAAATGAGGGGATGACGAGGTAGAAATACGAAGTACGATGTACCAAGAATCGGAGAGGGGAAGGTGGATTTTTAAATGGAGATTTTCATCCAATTATGAGTATCAAGACTTCGGGAAACCAAATCGCCCTTTGACGATTTGTGATAATTCCATAGTTTTAATAAACCCTGATCAATACGGGCAGGAAATCAGGCTTAGCAGCCTAGATGCGGTATGCTAAGCCTGAAAGTCGTCAGGGATATGAACAAGTTATCTCCAATTTTAGAACGACACTATTATGAAGCGCATATCGACATTTTTAATTGGACTTTTTTTGTTTGGCTGCAATTCGACAACTAGGACAGAAAACAATGAAGCTGGAACGGTTTCTACCAATGAAAAGAAATCCGAGCAATCTGTTGACATCGACTTTGACAATTTCAAAATCCGTAAAGGACAATTAGGTGAAATTAAAATAGGTATGACTATTACGGAAGCAGAAAAACAGTTTACTGGACTGAAAAAGAAAACAGACGAAGCAACAAATTTCGGATTTGGTGGTGGAAGTCCAGCGTATCTATATTATTTGGGTGACGAATTATTGTTTGGACTAATCCCAAGACTGGAAACCGACACTTTGCTTTTAATAATTGCGGCACATAAAAACTTACTGACAACAAACGGACTTAATCCAAACTCTACAGTTGAAGATCTCATTGAAAAATATCCAGACTTGACAGTTAACCAAGATTTAATGAGTGGTGGAGAGTTTTTTCAGGACAAAACGAACAATTGGGCTTTTGTTTTTAGGACTAATAAGCAGACAGAAATTGGTGACTATCCTGAATTGGAAGTGCCTTCAAAACCAAAACAGCTGACAACACATACGGATTGGATAGTAATCAGGTGAAAAGAAAAACAGGCTGTAACAGGCGTTTGGCAAAAAAGCGGGTTCAGTGCTTAAATGAAGCTTTGTGCTTCGAAACCTGCCCGAACGCCAAGCCCCAAACCGTTAGCGGTCATTTCCCCTACTTTTGAAAGGTTGACTTCGTATGCTACCGGCGCCAAAGGGACCCAACTGATTCTGAATGGACACCCAGTCTGATGGATCCAACCAAGCGGGACTTAGGGATTTTTATGTACGTTAGTCAAAATTGTAAAGAGACAACATAACGAAACAGAAAAATAGAAATATTAACACAGCAATTTTGATAGTAAACTTCTTGACACTTTTAGCATTTGTTCTTCACACTTTCTGTGGGTGACAAGGAATAGAAAGTAAACAATCCGAAAGAATGGAATAACGAAATTTTTCAAAAAAGAGAGAAATGAAAGATGGCAAGATGTAGTTGGCATTGGGTTTCGTTTGACTTACTTTTTGCTTCAATCGCACCTGGAGTTATTAACTTTATTTAATTCTTTGATAACGAAAAAATATTGTTACAAATATTGAAAATATATTTCTCAGGATATGCAGTAGATTGGACTTTGACAATTGCAATTTCAAAACAGTTTCCCAAAAATCATTTAAAACTATGACAATGGTTATTGCTTATTGATGGACTAATTTACTTAGCAACAAATAAATTGGACTTATGCTTAAACTTGGCGGATACCTGAATATTCTGTTTGCAATCTTACATATTGTTGGATTGCTTTGGGCTGAAAAAATGTTTGAAGTTGTTGGTATAGCAGAGGGAATGGCTCTTGCTAAACAAGACATACATACTCTGTATCCTTATTTTATTACAATAGTAGTAGGAGTTTTATTTTATATAATGGGCCTGTATGGTCTTTCGGCTGATAACAGGTATAAAAAACTACCATTATTAAAACCAATAGTATTTTGTATTGGAGGGATCTATTTGTTACGTGGAATAGGTGAACTTATTTTTGATATAGGTTGGCAAAAAGCAAGTCCATTATTAGAAAACACCTACTCACTAATAGCGATTTTCGTTGGACTTTTGTATTTAGTAGGAGGACTGAAAAAATGGAAAATAAAACAGGCAAAATAATTTACAACGACCCGCTAACATCGGTAACCGTCGCACATAACCGTCGCTTAACCTCCCGTTGAATCAAGAAAACAGACTTTTTTCTCGCCCCGACTGCATAAGGAATTTGACCCCTGCAGTAAAACCCTGAACTGAATTTGCTGAATTCATCAATTCGGTGGAATGGGAGCGCAGAGATTGGTTGGGACCTTTTTTCAAAGTCAGACGCTATCGATCAGCCTTCTTGAGTGCTACCGACAAGCGATCGATCATTTCGTCCGATTGCAGAAAGGATCCTAGAATATGCTTCGATAAAGCCCAAAAATCAGGAATAAGTTGGATCAGCTCTTGGGTAAGGATTTTAGCGGTACCAAGATTTTTCAATTCGGCGTATGAGGCGGCTTTCAGAATCAAGTCCCATATAACGCTTTGTCTTTGCATTTTCTCGGCCCAGTATATGGCATCTTCAAACTCCCGTTTTTGAAAGTGATAAATACTCAGACCAGCGTTAAACCACCACGGATAGTATGGGTTCACCTGAATGGATTCACTCAACAAGCCATACCCACGCTCATACTCGCCAGCGCAAATCAGACAAAATCCCAATCCACCCGCAATCCCGGTAGCCTTCGACTTTAACCTTATCCATTGATCAATGATTGTCATGCAGTCTTTTTGTCTATGCTGGAAAAGGTAGGCAAGACCAAGTGTTTGATACGCATGTTGGCAGCGCGGATCGATGCTAAGCGATCTTTGCCCGCATTTCACGCCTTCTTCCAAAGGATCCAAGACAGCGCATTCATATCCGTAAAAAAATCCCGCCACATAGGTCTCTCCAAGAATGGCCCAACCTAAAGCATATTGGGGATCCAGCTGAACGGTATTTTGCATGACCGCCAACCCTTTTTTGAATGTCTCTTCATTCAGATCGTTGAGTAGGTAGTAATACCAAAAAACTGCATCATACACCTTTACATCGAGCGCATGCTTAATCGGTGATGCCTTTGCTGCTTCCCGGAAAATAATTCCATGACTGCCTCCAATCTGATTTATCACATGCTTCACAATATCATCCTGAATCGTAAAAGTGCCCATCTCCGATTTTTCCCTTTCATAGGAACTGGCCCATACCTGATGGTCTGTGCCACTTTGAATAAGTTGGACACGAATACGAATCAGATTTTTGTTTGATTGAATACTTCCGGTAATCAGGTAGGTTGCATCCAACAGCAGCGCGGCTTCTTTCGAATCAATTCCCTGGGAAGCCATTTTTCGCGAGGAATAATAAGACACCACCGTGAGTTCATTGAAATTTGTGAACTCGGTACATATCTGATCACAAAGACCATCCGCTAGATTTTGCAGGTCATTTTCTCCCAAGCAGTGAAAAGGAAGGACAGCCAAAGTCGGTTTGAAAATGAATTTTTGAGTCTGTGTCGAAGCCGATTTGATAGATGGAGAAATCAATTCAAAACTTGGTATGTAGGCACCTTTTGGAACGGAAATGATAATAGGATCACTAAGACCAGGACCGCTGTAGTATTCAAACAGCGCCCTTCGAAGCCTTCCCGCATGGATTCTTACCGAAGCATCTGCCTGAGGATCATACCCGACTTTTTTTGCCAGCACGTTCGTTCCGATCGTATATTCTTTCAGTGAATTCGCTCTCCCTTCCAGTGTTTCCTCCACTATAAACCTGAGAAATCCTGACAATATCATTGAATTGCTAAACACCGAAAACAATAATATTCGATTCAGTTGGTCAATTATCTCTTGTTTAGGGATCGGTGAACTCGCTGCCATTTTACTGTTAATTAACTGGATTGAAGGATTTATAAAACTACAAATTTTTAGTTTCGACCCGTAATTCGATACAAAAATGCGGCTTTCATAGGAACAGGGGCCAATCTTTTTTGAAGTTTCAGGACCTTAAAAACAAAATGACCAAGCCGTAAATCAAGGTTTCCAATCTTGAAACATGCCGTCCTAATTATTGGATAGGTTCAACCTTGTCGCGGAAGTGAGGTGCGGATGAAGAATCAAACTTGATGCAGCTAAAAGATCATGGCGCCATATGTGAAATAACAAAGAGCCAATAACCGACTGTTTACCAAAGCAATACCATAAATCCACATGAAAAAGAAAAAAACCATTGTAGTACTTTCCGTTCTTTTTGTTTCCATTTCCCTGGTTCAAGCCCAAGTAGATAGGGAAAAATTGTCCTTGGATATTTCTAAAGCGGAAGAAGCCAATCAGCTTAAATTGAAAGAATACATCTGGAAACGAAGGTCGGATGTGTTTATCGAAAGCCAATTGAAATTGACGACAATCACGGAGTTCAGCTATACGCCTGATGGTAAATTGGAAACCAACATGGTGGATGCTGAAACTACCGTAGAGAAAAAGCCAGGGTTCCGGGGCAAAGCCCAAGCAAATGCCGCCGAAGAAAAGATCGAATACATCGAAAAGGCACTTAAGCTAGCCCTAGACTATACCTTTATGACGAAAGGTGAGTTGTTGGATTTTTTCAGCAAAGCGACGGTAACTGAAAAGGACGGATTGATAGAAGCCGTCGCTGATGATGTACATGTCAAAGGTGACCGATTGCTGGTAAGGGTCGACCCAAACACCCACCTGTTCACTTACAAAGAGTTCACTAGCCTATTGGGCCAGGATAAGATAGAGGGCAAATTGAACTATGAGAAGTTCAGCAATGGGACAAGCCACCTGTCTACGACTACGCTAAACCTGCCTGCTCAAAAAATGAATATCGACGCAAAGAATCAAGACTATACAATTCGAATAAAATAAAGCTAAATTTAATTTCTGATGAATATGAAAGCCACAACCAAAATCATGTTGCTTCTCCTGTTGAACTTTATGGTGATTGCGTGCAGTTCCCCCCTGAAGGTCATCACGGACTATGATACCAAAGCCGACTTTAGCAGGTTTCAGACTTTTTCATTTTATCAGCTTACCGACAAAGGCCCGGGATTGAGCGAACTCAATCAGCAAAGAATAATCAACGCGATAAGGGATGAGTTGGTCAAAAAAGGTTTTAAAGAAGATTTGACAAATCCAGACCTGTTGGTGAATGCAACGGCTATCGTAACGGAAGAAAAGCAGGTGACATCAACCAACTATTACAACTATGGTGGTTACTACCGGCCATACCGATGGGGGCCGACCTATGTAGGAGGATCTACGGTTTATAATGTTTCGGAGCTTAGGGAAGGATCCTTGGTAATTGATATTATAGATGCTTCGACCAAGCACTTGATTTGGCAAGGCACAGGAAACAAAGAAATAGATACAGGATTGAAAAAACCGGAAACCGAGGTTCCTGCTGCTGTGGCGAAAATTCTCGCAGGTTTCCCTCCCCAACCTAAACAAAAGTGATGTACTGAATCAATCACATAAGATGAAAAAACTATTCCCATTTATTCTAGCTGCATTGGCGGCCTGTGGCCAAAAACAAAACGAAGAGATACTTCCCCAAAGGCCTAACATCCTTTTTATTGTCGCAGACGATCTGGGCTTCAGTGACATTGGACCCTTTGGCGGAAATATCAATACGCCTGTGCTGGACCAATTTAGCAAGGAGGGAATGCTGTTTTCAAATTTCTATGTGCTGCCAACATGCTCCCCGACACGCTCTGCACTCCTGACTGGTAATGATAACCACGTCGCGGGAGTCGGCATCATGAGCGAAGTCAGCTATCCGGCTGTGGCAAACCTCCCTGGATACTCGGGGCATTTGAACAATCAGGTGGTGACCATCCCTGAACTGCTGAGGGAGAGTGGCTATCATACCTATATGGCAGGCAAATGGCACTTGGGTGACGATGAAGGACAAATCCCCTCTGACCGCGGTTTTGAGGAATCCTTTGCACTTCTTCAGGGAGGAGGAAGTCACTATGCCGATCAGAAGCCGCTTTCGCCGCCTCAGGTAATGGACTACCGGGTAAACGGAAAGAAAATCGCCACACTTCCTGCGGATTTTTACTCGACCAAGAACTACACCGATACGCTGATTCACTACATCGACAAAAACAAAGACGATCAGAAGCCATTTTTCATCTACGCTTCCTACACTGCCCCGCATGACCCCCTGCAGGCGCCCAAGGAGTATATTGACAAGTACAAAGGCAAATTCGATTCCGGCTGGGATTCGCTGCGGCTACTCAGGCTCAACAACCTGAAGGCCTTGGGCATCATCTCTTCGGATGTCAACTCGTTTGCGCCTAGTGGTATCCCTCAATGGTCCACGCTGAGTCCCGAACAAAAGGCGGAGTTTGCGAAGGATATGGAAGTTTATGCCGCGATGGTCGAATACCTCGATATGAGTATTGGTCGCTTGCTCGATTACCTCAAGCAACAGGGCTTGTATGACAATACAATGATCGTATTCATGTCGGACAACGGCGCCAATGGTGTCATGGCCACCACCTATCCAGGCAACGCGGATGGAAAATACCTGGGGGCTTTCAACAACGAGTTGGATAACCGCGGATTGCCAAACTCCTTTGTCGAAATGGGACCGGGCTGGGCACAGGCTTCGTCATCACCTTTCCGTTTGTTTAAAAGTTTCGCTTCAGAGGGCGGAATCAGGGCTCCTTTGATGATTAAACTCCCCAACGCCCCCCTAAATCCCGGACAGTGGAACAGGAGTTTTGTCCATGTAACAGACCTCATGCCTACGGTTTTACAGCTTGCTAAAGTATCCTATCCTGCCCAATTCAAAGAAAAGGCAGTAAGGCAACCGATCGGAAAATCACTGCTGCCCGTGCTGACAGGGACTGCCCAGGAAGTTCATACTGACGGTGCAGGAATGGGCTGGGAACTATTTGAAAGAAAGGCCTACATCAAAGGCAAATGGAAAGTCTTAAGATTGCCCGCACCATTTAGCACTGGTGAGTGGCAGCTTTTTGATCTTGAAAAGGATCCGGGAGAAGCCAATGACCTCTCCCAGCAATTTCCTGCCCTGCGGGATTCCTTGGTCAACGAGTGGATGAAGTATGCCAAAGCCAACGACGTCTTTGACCATCGAGGCCATTATGACTCGCTGTTGAGTAGAAGTCTGATGGGGGATCATTGAGCATCCTAGCCAAGAAAAGCAAAATCAATCTATGAGCCGGATTTTCAAAAGCACTGTCTTGGTCATTTCTATGACCATGTTTGCGAATTTTGTCTTCACAGCTGGTGTGGGGGTATACAAGACGATTCATGCATATGCCATACTGTACGCGGACGGGGTTGCGGGAAAGCCTGGACTGGAGATCGTGGAGTCACTCGACTTGTTTTTGGTCGCGTTTGTTTTCCTTATCCTTTCGCTGGGCTTCATGAAAATGTTCTATCCGGAATTCAAAGGCTTCCACCATATCAATTTGCCATGGCTGAAGATCGATGATTTCTATCAGTTGAAACACCTGACCTGGAATGCCATATTGTTGACCTTGTTGATCACCTTTGGTACTCACGTAATCCGTTCGACGGGTCCCTTGGAGTGGACCTTATTGATCATTCCTGCATCGGTTTTCCTTTTTTCCATGAGTTCCAAAATGCTCAAGCACTAGCAAGTCCAGCTTTCAGACATAGACAGCAGGCGTAAAATCTTCAATGATAAAAAGACAAAAAAAAATGAACAGCATAATGGTATTGATCACCCTTTCGGATAGTGGAATAGAAACAATCAAATCGAATCCTGAATTGCCGAAAAAGGAAATGGAATTTGTGGCCCGCTGGAAGGATGAAGGCATTTTGGAAAGCTTCTTCATTTCGGTTTCAAAAAAGGATGCTGTTTTGATTTTCAAAAACGTAGACGAATCCACAGTCAAGGGACTTATTGAATCTTTGCCATACTTCCCCTATATGGCCCAGATTGCCTACCATCACTTGAATAAACAGTTCTAAGCATCAAGCTCCGTGGATTGTTCTATGAAGTGGCCAGCAAGTATCGTGTTTATTGTCTTCCTGGTGTTTTTATTGGGGGGTTTCCGTGTAAACGCTCAGACGGAATCCGAAAATCCGGTTGAAGAAGAGGCATCCGGCAAGCATCGCCTGACCATTTTGATGGCAAATGCTTTCATTCCCGCAGCAGACAATATTGCAGGCCAAAGCAACATGTTCATTGTACCGGCATGGGGTATCAATTACGATTACTGGATCAATGATAGGATCGGTTTTGGTGTTCACAATACCGTCATTCTCCAACAATACAAAATCGAAAAGAGCCGGGAAGAAATCATTATAGAACGTTCCTTCCCGGTGGTGATCACCGGCGAGTTACTTTTTAAACCTATGGAAAATTTGTTGGTGTCGGCAGGAGCGGGAAGAGAACTTGAAAAACAGGAGAGTTTCACCGTCGTTAATCTTGGTATAGAGTATGGATTCGAGCTTGGGAAAGGGTTGGAGCTGAGTCTAAATCTGCTATACGACAACAAAATTGATGCTTATGACAGCTGGATGTTTGGTGTAGGGTTCAGCAAGTTTTTTTCGAGGACCGCTAGGAAGAAATAGGTTTCGTCATGTCGCTGCTTCGATCTTTCTCTTTCATCTTGCTTGTGCTATTTGCAGGAAAGGTTCATGGGCAGGAGTCGAGCAAGCAAATCTGGAATGAATACATGTTCAACATTCCATTTGCCAAGGTGTACAACGTGGAACTGGCCGCAAACTATAGCACCGTCTTGGGTGCGCCCAAGTGGAGATCTTTCGAATTTCAGGCCACCCCAGAATGGACCATTTCGAAGCACGTGGATTTGATGGGCGGCTTCCTGCTGGGCAACACCTTTCAGAATGAGACCACCAACACGGTGGAACTAAGGGGAATGCTGGGAACACGGATTCATTTCACGCCCCAAAAAAGAATACTAACCCGTTTGCTTGTACGCTTCGAGCAACGCAATCAGCGCGACCAAGAAAGCGCACAGTGGGAAAACAGTCAGCGCTCGAGAATCAGGGCAGAGACGATTGTTCCGATCAACAAAAAATCCATGTTTGCTGGGAATCAACTTTGGTATGGCATGTTGGATGCGGAGTACTTTTTGGTTTTCGATCAGGATCTGGAAGAACGATTTGCAAACCGTTTTCGGCTGAGGGCAGGCTTGGGCTATCGGCTTAGCAATAGTTTCCGATTTGAATTTGTCTATACCATTCAGCAATCGAAAAACACAATTGATGGCAATTTCAACAACACCGACAATATCTTCCGTTTTCGGGTAAAGCAATTTTTGAACAAGCCTTCCAGACTTCAGGGAAATGGAAATTAGGGATTGGGCAAATCCAAAAACCGGATTGTTCTGTTCTGAGGACGACCTTTGAGGTTTTTGGAACCTCGAAGGTCTGGCTTGCCGCAAAAGACGCTAAGGCAAAGAAATTTGGATCAAGAAGAGCCATTGAAGGATCGGGGCTTTTTTATCGTTCGTTGGTATTTGGTTCCAAAGATCTAAACCCATCTCACGACCACGGGACTTGACGAAATAAAAAGTCCGTTGGACAATCTGAATATATGAAAAACTACTTAGTTTTATAGAAGATATTTCCACAATATTGTGGAAAGCACGCCAAATCGGAATGCTTTCCACAATTAATTGTGGAAAGCGAGACGTTACTGGCAAGTTTAAAATGAGACAATTAACAATCATATTGACACTTATAATTTTTGTTTCTTGCGGACAGAGAAACAATACAACAAGCAGTCAGATTTCAGTAATGACGTTAGACACACTTACAGCGGACAACTATGTTTTGACTTTTTATAATTCAGACAGTTTTCCACCAACCGATATTTATGGCGACTTAAACTATCGCATTAACTTGACAGATACCATTGGTAATTGGCATAACAGAGCTGAAAAAATTCAATCTTATCTTGCTGACAAGTTTCGTGACTATTTCTTCACGACTGACTCAACGTTGGTTTTAAAGCTTGCTAACGGTAAGACAACAAGTTTTTTAAAATGGGACAATGAGAAAGATGAAGGTTACAACTTTGAACACTATTTTGACAAAATTGGCTACTACTTATTAAGAGTTCAATGGGGTGAAGGGAATTGTTGGATGCTTGTAAATAGACAAAGTGGCTTTAAAAAATACATAAGTGGTTTACCTTACATTTCATTAGACAACAAACAAATTCTAGCGACTAACACAGACCTTGAAGCGGGATATAGTTTCAATGGACTTGAATTATATTCTATACTTGCAGACAGTTTAAAAACAGAATTTAGCAAGGAAACTATATTTGGGCCGACAGATGTAAAATGGATTAGTGACAATGAATTTTTACTTCTGAGAGAACATTTTCACGTTGACACAATAACAGGAAACCAAGACAATATTATTGACTATAAACGAGTGACAATTGAGAAGAAAACCAGCCAGTAACACGGGTAACCGTTGCACAACCTCCCCTTGAATCAAGGAAATAGAAGTTTTTTAAAGGAAGTGGTAGATTTTTGGGATTTTTGATTGGCTGGCGAAAACGGGATCGTTTTTCGGTCAGGCGGGGCTAGGA
>NZ_JAKEVZ010000031.1:0-4967 GCF_021491425.1 Mariniradius sediminis
CAGGGTTACATTGCCCGTGTTGGTCACTACAATTGTGTAGTTCAGGACATCGCCCACCGCATCGAAACTGCCCTCTGCGACTGTTTTCTGGATACTTAAGGCAGGGGACTGTACCGCATTGACGGTTGCCTGGTCGGAAACGGATACCGAGCCCGAAGAGGCGGAAGCCGTGTTGCCAACCGCACCGTTGTCCAGATCAGACTGGACGACGGTATAGGAAGTATTGAAGCTCTGCGAAGCCGTTGGGGCGAGCGAAGCGATGGTCTGGTTCAGGCCAGTCAAAGGATCGACCACGACAACATTCGACAGGGTTGTATTGCCTGTGTTGGTAACAACGATCGTGAAGTTCAACACATCGCCAACCGCATCGAAGCTGCCCTCTGTGGCTGTTTTCTGGATACTTAATGCCGGGGACTGTACCGCATTCACAACCACCTGGTCGGAAACGGATACCGGGCCCGAAGTAGCCGAAGCGGTATTTGCCACCGAACCGTTGTCCAAGTCAGACTGGACGATTGAGTAAGACGTGTTGAAGCTCTGCGAAGCCGTCGGAGCCAGCGAAGCGATGGTCTGGTTCAAGCCTGTCAATGGATCGACGACCACGACATTCGACAGGGTTGTGTTGCCCGTGTTGGTGACGGTGACGGTGTAGTTCAGGACATCTCCCACCGCATCGAAACTGCCCTCTGCGACTGTTTTCTGGATACTTAAGGCAGGGGACTGTACCGCATTGACGGTTACCTGGTCGGAAACGGATACAGAGCCCGAAGAGGCGGAAGCCGTGTTGCCAACCGAACCGTTGTCCAAGTCAGACTGGACGATGGTGTAGGAAGTATTGAAGCTCTGGGAAGCCGTTGGGGCGAGCGAAGCGATGGTCTGGTTCAGGCCAGTCAAAGGATCAATGACCACGACATTCGACAGGGTTGTGTTGCCCGTGTTGGTCACCACAATAGTATAATTCAACACGTCTCCCACTGCGTCGAAGCTGCCTTCTGCGACTGTTTTCTGGATACTTAAGGCAGGGGACTGTACCGCGTTGACGGTTACCTGGTCGGAAACGGATACAGAGCCCGAAGTGGCGGAAGCCGTGTTGCCAACTGAACCGTTGTCCAAGTCAGACTGGACGATTGTGTAAGACGTATTGAAGCTTTGCGAAGCCGTCGCAGCCAGCGAAGCGATGGTCTGGTTCAATCCTGTCAGTGGATCAACCACGACAACATTCGACAGAGTCACGTTGCCCGTGTTGGTCACCACAATAGTATAATTCAACACGTCCCCCACCGCATCGAAGCTGGTTTCTGCAACCGACTTGTCGATTGAAAGGGCAGGGGATTGGACTGCGCTCACAACCACTTGGTCTGAAACGTTAACCGAACCGCTTGAAGCCGAAGCTGTATTGGCCACGGAACCTGCATCGATATCTGCCTGGTTTACTGCATAAGAAGTATTGAAGCTCTGCGAAGCCGTTGGAGCCAGCGAAGCGATGGTCTGGTTGAGTCCTGTCAATGGATCGACGACCACGACGTTGGGCAGGGTTACATTGCCCGTGTTGGTCACTACAATTGTGTAGTTCAATACATCGCCCACCGCGTCGAAACTGCTTTCTGCGACTGTTTTCTGGATACTTAAGGCAGGGGACTGTACCGCGTTGACGGTTACCTGATCGGAAACGGATACAGAGCCCGAAGAGGCGGAAGCGGTATTGGCTACCGATCCGTTGTCCAGGTCAGACTGAACGATTGAGTAAGACGTATTGAAGCTCTGCGAAGCCGTAGGTGCCAGGGAAGCGATGGTCTGGTTGAGCCCTGTCAGCGGATCGACGACCACGACGTTGGGCAGGGTTACATTGCCCGTGTTGGTCACTACAATTGTGTAGTTCAGGACATCGCCCACCGCATCGTAACTGCCCTCTGCGACTGTTTTCTGGATACTTAAAGCAGGTGATTGTACCGCGTTGACGGTTACCTGATCGGAAACGGATACAGAGCCCGAAGAGGCGGAAGCGGTATTGGCTACCGATCCGTTGTCCAGGTCAGACTGAACGATTGAGTAAGACGTGTTGAAGCTCTGCGAAGCCGTTGGAGCGAGCGAAGCAATGGTCTGGTTCAAACCTGTCAGCGGATCAACCAAGACAATATTCGTCAACGTCACGTTGCCCGTGTTGGTCACCACAATAGTATAATTCAACACGTCGCCCACCGCGTCGAAACTGCTTTCTGCAACCGACTTGTCAATGGATAGGGCAGGAGACTGTACCGCATTGACGGTTACCTGATCGGAGACGGATACAGAGCCCGAAGAGGCGGAGGCCGTGTTGCCAACCGAACCGTTGTCCAGATCAGACTGGACGATTGTGTAAGACGTATTGAAGCTCTGCGAAGCCGTTGGGGCGAGCGAAGCAATGGTCTGGTTCAATCCTGTCAGCGGATCGACCACGACAACATTCAACAAAGTCACGTTGCCTGTGTTGGTAACGGTGACGGTGTAGTTCAGGACATCGCTTACTGCATCGTAGCTGCTTTCGGCCACCGTCTTGTCGATGGAAAGGGCAGGGGATTGTACCGCGTTCACAACCACCTGGTCGGAAACACTTACCGAACCGCTGGAAGCGGAAGCCGTATTGGCCACTGAACCCGCATCGATATCGGATTGGGTTACTGCATAAGATGTGTTGAAGCTCTGGGAAGCCGTCGGAGCCAAACTTGAAATGGTCTGGTTCAGGCCAGTCAAAGGATCGACCACGACAACATTCGACAGGGTTGTATTGCCTGTGTTGGTAACAACGATCGTGAAGTTCAACACATCGCCAACCGCATCGAAGCTGCCCTCTGTGGCTGTTTTCTGGATACTTAATGCCGGGGACTGTACCGCATTCACAACCACCTGGTCGGAAACGGATACCGGGCCCGAAGTAGCCGAAGCGGTATTTGCCACCGAACCGTTGTCCAGATCAGACTGGACGATGGTATAAGAAGTATTGAAGCTCTGCGAAGCCGTTGGGGCGAGCGAAGCGATGGTCTGGCTGAGACCGGTCAGCGGATCAACCACGACAACATTCGACAAAGTCACGTTGCCCGTATTGGTGACGACGATGGTGTAATTCAGCACATCGCCTACCGCATCGTAACTGCCCTCCGCGACTGTTTTCTGGATACTTAAAGCAGGTGATTGTACCGCATTGACGGTTACCTGGTCGGAAACGGATACCGATCCCGAAGAGGCGGAAGCGGTATTGGCTACCGATCCGTTGTCCAAGTCAGACTGGACGATGGTGTAGGAAGTATTGAAGCTTTGAGAAGCCGTTGGGGCGAGCGAAGCGATGGTCTGGTTGAGTCCTGTCAAAGGATCAACGACCACAACGTTGGACAGGGTTACATTGCCCGTGTTGGTCACCACAATAGTATAATTCAACACATCTCCCACCGCATCGAAACTGTTTTCCGCAACCGACTTGTCGATGGACAGGGCAGGTGATTGTACCGCATTGACGGTTACCTGGTCGGAAACGGATACCGAACCGCTTGAAGCGGAGGCTGTATTGCTTACGGAACCATTATCCAGGTCGGATTGGACAATCGTGTAAGAGGTATTGAAATTCTGCGAAGCCGTCGGAGCCAGCGAAGCGATGGTCTGGTTGAGCCCTGTCAGCGGATCGACCACCACGACATTCGACAAAGTCACGTTGCCTGTGTTGGTCACCACAATAGTATAATTCAACACGTCTCCCACTGCGTCGAAGCTGCTTTCAGCCACCGACTTGTCAATGGACAGGGCAGGTGACTGCACCGCGTTGACGGTTACCTGATCGGAAACGGATACAGAGCCCGAAGAGGCGGAAGCCGTGTTGCCAACCGAACCGTTGTCCAGATCAGACTGGACGATGGTATAGGAAGTATTGAAGCTCTGCGAAGCCGTCGGAGCGAGCGAAGCGATGTTCTGGTTGAGCCCTGTCAGCGGATCGACAACCACGACGTTGGAAAGTGTTGTATTGCCCGTGTTGGTGACGACAATAGTATAATTCAACACGTCTCCCACTGCGTCGAAGCTGCTTTCAGCCACCGACTTGTCAATGGACAGGGCAGGTGACTGTACCGCATTGACGGTTGCCTGATCGGAAACGGATACCGGGCCCGAAGTAGCCGAAGCGGTATTTGCCACCGAACCGTTGTCCAAGTCAGACTGGACGATCGTGTAAGAGGTATTGAAGCTCTGCGAAGCCGTAGGTGCCAGCGAAGAGATGGTCTGGTTCAAGCCTGTCAGCGGATCTACGACCACAACGTTGGACAGTGTTGTATTGCCCGTGTTGGTCACCACAATAGTATAATTCAACACATCTCCCACCGCATCGAAACTGTTTTCCGCAACCGACTTGTCGATGGACAGGGCAGGTGATTGTACCGCATTGACGGTTACCTGATCGGAAACGGATACAGAGCCCGAAGAGGCGGAAGCGGTATTGGCTACCGATCCGTTGTCCAGGTCAGACTGGACGATTGTGTAAGACGTATTGAAGCTCTGCGAAGCCGTCGGAGCGAGCGAGGCGATGGTCTGGTTGAGCCCTGTCAGCGGATCGACCACGACAACATTCGACATAGTCACATTGCCCGTGTTGGTCACCACAATAGTATAATTCAACACGTCTCCCACTGCGTCGAAGCTGCCCTCTGCGACTGTTTTCTGGATACCCAATGCAGGTGATTGTACCGCATTGACGGTTACCTGGTCGGAAACACTTACAGAACCGCTTGAAGCCGAAGCTGTATTGGCCACGGAACCTGCATCGATATCTGCCTGGGTTACTGCATAAGAAGTATTGAAGCTCTGGGAAGCGGTTGGGGCGAGCGAAGCGATGGTCTGGTTCAATCCTGTCAAAGGATCAACCACGACAACATTCGACAGGGTTACATTGCCCGTGTTGGTGACGGTAACGGTGTAGTTCAGGACATCGCCCACCGCATCGTAACTGC
>NZ_JAKEVZ010000032.1:0-3453 GCF_021491425.1 Mariniradius sediminis
CCGCCTGACCGAAAAACGATCCCGTTTTCGCCAGCCAATCAAAAATCCCAAAAATCTACCACTTCCTTTAAAAAACTTCTATTTCCTTGATTCAAGGGGAGGTTGTGCAACGGTTACGGCTGTTAGCGGCTGTGGTTCTCATTATTTTACTAAGTTTTTCTGTTTTAAAAAGGCAATAAATTCATTCACTATTCTTTCGCTTCTGTTTATTATGTCTTGCTCAGTGAAGTCGGTTTTAGTGGCTGCCAAATTAATTAGTTCAGTAATAATTGAGCCTGTTTTATGCTGTCCTTTGTCATTGGTAAAACCTTTGTAATATTTGATTTTATCACTAAATCTATAGTCCGCAGCTCTAATATTTATTTTGTCTTCAAGTAAAGATTTGTTGCCAAGTGCCTCTAATAATTTTGTGTTACTTAGTGACTTATCGTTTTCTTGTCTTTTTTTCGCAAAAATATGTTCAATGTCAAAAATTGTATTAAGTGTTGGGATTTCTTGATTATCGTCTTTAAATGCCCACCAAGTTAACATTGACCTTGTTATCGGTCTGCCATTTTTAAATTCAAAATTATTTATGGCTGTCCTTAATGAGTGTTCGTCAAATTTATGTTCATCAAAGTTGACTATTTTGTCAGTAACGATATTTATCATCTCGGCATAAACTGGCGTTCTTAAAGCATTAACCCCGGGATTAGTAAATGCAAATGCCCAAACAAATGCGATTGTTTTATTTAAAAACTCGTCTAATTTGTTATCCTCTAGTTGTCCAATATCATTCTTGTTTTGAAGAAAATAGACTGACAAAAAATATGTCCACATACCATTTGGTGCGGAATTGAGGATAAAAAGTTTTCTTAGGATATTGGGTGAAAATCTTTCAGGATTTTGGTTATACACATCATGCCAAAAATCAACAAGGATTTTGAGATTTGATAATGTCTCATCTTGCTTTAGAATTGAGTATTTACCTTTTTCGTAAAATTTGCGTAAGGCCTCCGTTGTGCTTGATTTTATTCCTTGTTTCGCACGAACAAAATACATATAACGTGTGAAAAGTTCATCCATTGGAGTTCCATTCAATGGTTTGAAAATCCTACCTGTAATTTCTTCAAGGTCTTTCCATTGTTCAATGAATTTGTCTTTTTGGTTCTTTGTTGAATAATGCTTATAAAATTGTGCTTTGAATATGTCTGCGTCAGACAGTGGCAAGCCTCTATCATTTAAAGTTGAGAAAATTCTCAAAGCGGTGTCTTGCGATTCTGCTTCAATTGGCAATAGAATACAATTACCTAAAATCCTTGCGGGCAAGTATGCAAAATATGACGGGTATTCACTTAAAAAGTTATCTATCTTTTCTTGAAAAAAGCGATAGTTTTTAGCGTAGTTACTCTTTTGGTCTTTGTTTACAATACCAGTCTTCAGTATTTCTAAAAACTCTTCTTTGTCATTATCGGTTGCTACTTCTGAATCAATTTTTAGAATGTTTAGATTAGGTTGTCCAAACTCATTTGTTTTCCATAAACATTGTGCAATTCTTTCACGAGTGCTTTTAGAGTTCTCGTCTTGCATATTTCCAAACTTTGCATAAAAAGCTCGTAATAGCAGCATCAGAGTTGTTAAGCGTTGTTGTCCGTCAATTACTTCTTTTTTATTTCTGTCATTTTCAAAAGTTACTATTGAACCTAAGAAGTATTCTTCATTACTGTCAAATTTGTCACTGTTATTGTCTGGAAAAGCGAAAGTGAAAATGTCGTCCCAAAGAGTTTGGCATTGACTTTCTTCCCAAGCGTAAGGTCTTTGATAGTCAGGGATAAGAAAGTCAGATTTTTTGTCTGAAAAAAGTAACATTATTGTTTTCTGGTCAACATTAAGTTTTGACATATTGATATTTATTATTTGTTATTCGTTTTTTATTTATGGTGCAGTCGTCCTACCATTGCCGCTAACGTTTGGCTATTTGCAGTGGCTGGCTTTTGAAACCGTATTTGTCCACCGTGACCAAACGTAATAGCGAAGATAAAACTTTATACTTACACGTCACCCAGCCATTGCAAATAGCTGCTGTTGGGCACAGTGTTTTTTACTCCGTTCTTTATATAGTGTCCCATTGGTCATAGTCAAATGTTTTCACTTGTCCGGCTTTCATGTACGTGATAACTCTCTTTTTAGGCTTCTCCCATTTTTTAGTCTTTGGGTTAAAAATTTGAGTATTCTCATTGTCAGAATACACTATGCCTTTTTTGTCACAGCTTTCAATCAAATAAACTGTCAGTTGAAAGGTCTCTTTATTTAGTCCAACTATTTTTCCCTTAGCTAGACATGAGTCGTTGTCGTACTTTTCCTCCTGCTCAGGAGTTGAATAACCGAAATTGTATTTAAATAAGACTGTGTCACCTACCGAGTACTCCGAAAATTCATCTTGCTTTCTTTTTAAGTCGTCCGCTTTTGCTTTTTCCCAATAGTCTTTATAATGCTGAACTTGCTCTTCTAACTTTATCTCTTTATTGTTAAGGTGTCGATGATAACTTTCCAGGATTATTCCCGACATATCATCGGGGTGGGTGATACCCATTTCATTAAAATACTTTGAAAGTCTTGAGCCGCCCCACAACTGCCAATTGTTTCGCATCCACATTCCAAATCCCAAATGAACTCGTCCGGAAAATTCGTCTTCTGTCCATTGTTTGACTTTTAGCTTTGTACTGTCATTCCAAAATGAATCGATTTGCTTAAAGCAATCCTCTAAGTCCTTTGGTATGTAAACACCTCTTAAGCTGTCGGTGGTGTATCGAACTTTATCTTCATCATTCCATTTCTTTTCAATTTCTTGATAAGGCTTCAGAAGAGTCCTTTCGTCAATGGTTTGTCCCAGTAAATGATTTTTAAATGCAAGGAAGACAACTATGTCTTGGTGAGTTGTTACACCTTTGTTAGACAGATACCTTTTTAGTTTGGAATCACTATCACTATTTGTCCATTCAAATACTGTCTTATACTTGCCACCCCATGGGTAACCTAATTTTTTTAAGTCGTTGTCCGGTGTCACTTTGATTGTCCGCTTTAAACTGTCGGGGCAGTCAGAGTCCAAAAGTTTTATAGCCTGACTTAAATTTGTCGGCACTTGCTTTGTCTGACCGAAACAAGTTGTCCCAGTTAGAATTGTCAGTATTGTTAGTAGGAGTATCTTCATTGAAAAACATTGTGCCCAACGTTCCGGGGGTTTGCGATGGTGGGGGAGCAGTACTAAACTTTATCCGAAGCAACTGAACTTCCACCTTACACCAATGTGTCTGCGAAGCACGGAACCCCCGCTATCGCAAACCCCTTGTGCCTGTTGCACAACTCGTTGACGGAAGATACAAATTAATTTAGGTTTTTGGGTAATCGAAGGTTTTTAAAATGGTTTAAAATGTTGATATACAGTTGTTTGGATTGTTGTTTTTACCTATTTTA
>NZ_JAKEVZ010000033.1:0-3166 GCF_021491425.1 Mariniradius sediminis
AAACCGAATATGCGGCGGGCCCCTTGCCGCGGAGCGATCCGCGGGTTGGGGTCCCGTCGGGCGCCGTGCCCGGCAAAAGGGGGCACGGCGCGAAGCAAGTAGAGAAGGGCGCACGGGGGATGCCTGGGCTCCACGGGGCGAAGAAGGACGTGCCAAGCTGCGAAAATCCGCGGGGACCCGCAAGGGGGATCGATCCGCGGGTGTCCGAATGGGGCAACCCATCCCGCGAGGGATATCCCGGCTGATGCCGGGAGGCGAACCCGCCGAACTGAAACATCTAAGTAGGCGGAGGAAGAGAAAACAACAGTGATTCCGTGAGTAGCGGCGAGCGGAAGCGGAACAGCCCAAACCCGGGCGGTCAAGGCCGTCCGGGGGTAGTAGGACCCGCGTGGTCCCGCGCGAATGCGACCCGAAGCGCCTGGGAAGGCGCGCCGCAGGGGGTGATAGTCCCGTAGGGGAAGCATGGACGCGGGCGCGGGTATCCTGAGTAGGCCGGGACGGGAGGAATCCCGGCTGAATCCGCCGGCACCATCCGGCAAGGCTAAATACTGCGTGGAGACCGATAGTGTACCAGTACCGTGAGGGAAAGGTGAAAAGTACCGTGAACAACGGGGTGAAACAGAACCTGAAACCGTGCGCCTACAAGCGGTCGGAGTCCCTTAGGGGATGACGGCGTGCCTTTTGCATAATGAGCCTACGAGTTGCTCCTCGCCGGCGAGGTTAATTCCGTTGACGGAAGGAGCCGGAGCGAAAGCGAGTCCGAAGAGGGCGTCGAGTCGGCGGGGGCAGACGCGAAACTTTGTGATCTACCCATGGGCAGGCTGATGCTGCGGTAACGCGCAGCGGAGGGCCGAACCGATAAGCGTTGAAAAGCTTCCGGATGACCTGTGGGTAGGGGTGAAAGGCCAATCAAACTGAGAAATAGCTCGTACTCCCCGAAATGCCTTTGGGGGCAGCGTCGGTGTTGGGGCCGCGGAGGTAGAGCTACCGATAGGACTAGGGGGAGTCGCATCCTACCAAATCCTGACGAACTCCGAATGCCGCGGCCTTTTGCCGGCAGTGAGGGCCGGGGTGCTAAGGTCCCGGTCCGAGAGGGAAAGAACCCGGACCCGCCGCTAAGGCCCCTAAATCCGCGCTAAGTTGGGCAAAGGCGGTCCAGCTGCAGAGACAGCCAGGAGGTTAGCTTGGAAGCAGCTATTCCTTTGAAGAGTGCGTAACAGCTCACTGGTCGAGCGGCAGGGCGCCGATGATAAACGGGCATCAAGCGCGGTGCCGAAGCGAGGGACTGCATTGGTGCAGTGGTAGGGGAGCATTCCAAACCGCGGCGAATGCGCATGGCGATGTGCGCTGGAGCGTTTGGAAAAGCAAATGTAGGCATGAGTAACGACAAGGCCGGCGCGAAACCGGCCCACCGATAGACCAAGGTTTCCTGATCAACGCTAATCGGATCAGGGTCAGTCGGGGCCTAAGGCGCACCCGTCTAGGGGAGGCCGATGGACAACTGGTCAACATTCCAGTACACCGCGCGCGATGGAAGCGACGCGTCCGTGTACCCGGTGCGCACTGACGGAATAGTGCGTTGAACCGCGCGGAAGCGCGGGATAGTACGCGGGGGCCACGGCCGAAGCGACAATCCGGGGAGGCGGGCGCCAAGAAAAGCGAGCGCGCGGTCCCGTACCGCAGACCGACACAGGTGGTCAAGGAGAGTATCCTGAGGTGCTCGGGTGAATCATGGCCAAGGAACTCGGCAAAATTGCCCTGTAACTTCGGGAGAAGGGGCGCCCCCTGCGAGGGGGGCCGCAGTGAAGAGGCCCAGGCGACTGTTTAGCAAAAACACATGGCTTTGCGAACCCGGAAGGGGAAGTATAAGGCCTGACACCTGCCCGGTGCCGGAAGGTTAAGAGGGGATGTCACCGCAAGGGAAGCATTGAATCGAAGCCCCGGTAAACGGCGGCCGTAACTATAACGGTCCTAAGGTAGCGAAATTCCTTGTCGGGTAAGTTCCGACCTGCACGAATGGTGTAACGATCTGGGCGCTGTCTCGGCCATGAGCCCGGTGAAATTGTAGTCACGGTGAAGATGCCGTGTACCCGCAACGGGACGGAAAGACCCCATGAACCTTTACTGCAGCTTAGCGTTGGTGCCGGGCGGACGGTGTGTAGGATAGGCGGGAGGCCGTGAACGGGAGTCGCCAGGCTTTCGGGAGCCGCTGTTGAAATACCGCCCTCCGTCCGTCTGGCCCCTAACCCCCCGAGTGGGGGGACACCGCTTGGCGGGTAGTTTGACTGGGGTGGTCGCCTCCAAAAGGATAACGGAGGCTTCCAAAGGTACCCTCAGCACGCTTGGTAACCGTGCGCGGAGTGCAATGGCATAAGGGTGCTTGACTGTGGGGCCGACAAGCCGAGCAGGGTGGAAACACGGGCATAGTGATCCGGCGGTACCGCATGGAAGGGCCGTCGCTCAAAGGATAAAAGGTACTCTGGGGATAACAGGCTGATCTCCCCCAAGAGCTCATATCGACGGGGAGGTTTGGCACCTCGATGTCGGCTCGTCACATCCTGGGGCTGGAGAAGGTCCCAAGGGTTCGGCTGTTCGCCGATTAAAGTGGCACGCGAGCTGGGTTCAGAACGTCGTGAGACAGTTCGGTCCCTATCTGTTGCGGGCGTGGGAAGTTTGGGGAGCTCCGACCTTAGTACGAGAGGACCGGGTCGGACCGACCGCTGGTGTGCCGGCTGTGGTGCCAACCGCACCGCCGGGTAGCCACGTCGGGAAGGGATAAGCGCTGAAAGCATCTAAGTGCGAAACCCCCTCCGAGATGGGACTTCCACAGAGGGCCGTCGGAGACGACGACGTCGATAGGCCGCAGGTGTAAAGCCAGCGATGGCAAAGCCGAGCGGTACTAATAGCCCGAGAGCTTGCGTCCGCGGGACCGCCGCATATTCGGAAAGGCATGTCATGTTGAGGCTTGAGACACAAGACACAAGACTCAGGACAGAAGATATTTTCCCCGAAAGGGGGCTGTGACAGGCCATACGTGGCACATGGTACAGAAAGACTAGGCGGCCGAGCGCAGGGGCCCCACCTCTTCCCATCCCGAACAGAGAAGTTAAGCCCTGCAGCGCCGATGGTACTGGGGTCGCACCCGGGAGAGTAGGCCGCCGCCACA
>NZ_JAKEVZ010000034.1:0-3056 GCF_021491425.1 Mariniradius sediminis
GAGCCTTCTGGGACATGAAAGCCCAAAAACCACCGAGATTTATACCCATATCACCACGAAAGGATTTGACCAAATAAAAAGTCCTTTGGATGAATTGGATGTTTAACTAAAAGAGCTTACTTTTAAGATAAATGAAAAATATCAACAATATTGTTGATATCACTCCAAATCGGGATGATATCATCAATATTAAGGATATACAAACGTTCGATGAAATTAAAAATAAAAAAATGAAGAAAAATATAGTTATAATTTTATTGACAATAACCTTTCTTCCAATGCTTTTAGCACAGAAAAGCCGTACTCAATTATGGACAGAGCAAGACAGGCAATTTTTGTTAGAAGGACTTAAATCAACTCAAATTGAGTTGATGAAAGAAGTCGAAAACCTTAATGAAGTACAACTTGCGTTCAAAATCGATAGCAGTAAATGGTCTATTGCTGAGGTATTAGAACACCTTGGCACTTTTGAAGAAATTTTGCAATGGGATATATTTTGTAATCAATACACACCTGAACAGTTAGGATTTACAAACAATTTATCTATTAAAGACAGTATCATGTTGGCTTATGCGACAGATACAACAAAAGGAAAAGCACCGCCTGCCGCAGTTCCATTAGGAAGGTTTAAAGAACTAAAAGAATTAGAAAAATATTTTAATTATCATAGAGCGGAGGTAATAAAGTTAGTTGAAAATACAACAGCCGATTTTAGGAAGCATTATATCTATCGCCCGTCCGAGTGGGGCGATTGGGCTGTTAGAGACTTGCATCAATATACGATAGTTTACATTACTCATACGACAAGACATACCAACCAAATCAAAAGAATAAAATCTGATAAGAATTTCCCTCAAAATGGAAATTTTTGGACAAACCAAGACAGGGCAATGCTTTTAAAAGAATTAGAGAGAACCAAACAAGAAATTATTGCCGAGACAAACTCACTTACAAACGACCAATGGCATTTTAAACCATCAAAAGAGGCTTGGTCCATTGCACAAGTCGTTGAGCATCTTGGAATTTACGAAAGGATATTTTTACAAGAGGCGTGGATTGCTACTGAATTGCCACCTCAGCCCCAATATTATGTTTCAAGTCTTTCTGATAGTACATATTTGTCCTGGATGGCAGAAAGTCAATCGCATAATGCCCCTGAAAATGCAATACCATTAGGTTATATGAAAGGAAAAGACAATTTGAGTTTTTTTACTTTTGGCAGAGATTTTATAATTGACTTTGTAGGCAAAACAAGTAAAGACTTAAAAGTACATTTTACGCCGAGAGAGGGTGAGCCAAATAATAGAAGGAGTATTCATGGGTTATTCGTTGTACATTTTGGTCACACTGATAGACATCTGCGTCAAATAATGAAAATAAAATCGCATCCCAGTTACCCAAAATAAAGCCCCCTCAGTATAACAAGGATGAAATGAAGGAAATTCATCGAACAACGGCTTGCCGTCCATGCGCCCGAAAGCCAACGCTCAAACCCAACGCACGGGCGCACAGGCGGCAAGCCAATCGTTAGCGGCAAGCTGAACCAATATCCGAAACATCAAACTTTGAAAGGAGAAATATTATGAATAAAACACTTTTAATACTTGTGATTATCTCTCTGACTTCTTCCTGTCAACAAGCAAAGAAGGGAAAAACCGAAGACAATCAACTTATGACTGAAAAAAAATATCAAGCAAAAGCACCCCCAACTCAAACTTTTGGAAAGGAAGCATTTGAAGAATCAGACAAAACAACTTTAAGGTGGTTGGGTATGGCAGGTTTTTTAGTCAACAGTAGAGGTACAACGATTATGATTGACCCATTGCTCGGAGGGTTTGATATGCCAATAATGATTGACTTCCCAATTGAAGCCAAAGAAGTTCCAAATTTGGAAGCCATATTAATTACCCATGCTGACAATGACCATTATAGCAGACCAACTTGTTCCGATTTAAAATCTGTAACCAAAGAATTTCATTCGACTGTTTATGTTGATTCATTGATGAAGAATCAAGGGTTGCCCTCTTTTGGACACAATATTGGAGATTCATTTAAAATCGGTCAGATAAAAGTTACATTAACCCCAGCCGACCATGCTTGGCAAAATGCTTATCCTGAAATGAATGAAGGACGACATTGGAAAAATGAAGATTGTACAGGGTTTTGGATTGAAACGCCTGACGGAAACATATGGGCAACGGGGGATTCAAGACTCATACCCGAACATCTAAAAATGCCAACACCTGATGCTATCCTTTTCGATTTTTCGGATAGTGAATGGCATTTCACATTAGAGGGTGCTGTAAAATTGGCAAATACTTATCCGAAAACACCTCTTTTACTACATCATTGGGGTTCAGTTGATGCACCAGACTTTCCACCGTTTAATGGAGACCCTGAAAAATTAAACGATTTGGTGGTCAATCCTGAAAGAATTGTTCTTTTAGCACCAGGAGAACCATTTACGCTAAAAAAATTAGATTGACATGAAATTACTACAAATAAAGTATCAAATTTTAATATTGGTTTTATTCACGGTTAGTGCATGTGGGCAAAAAGAACAAAATCAAAATGCCTTTAATGCGGATGACATGATGATAAGGATTTCGGAAATAGAAATATACCAAGAACATCTTGACGAATACCTTTCAATACTGAAAGAAGAATCAGAGGCTTCTGTTAGATTAGAATCAGGAGTAATTTCTATTTACCCAATGTATCAAAAAGATAACCCAACCGAAATCAGAATTTTAGAAATATATAAAGACAAAGAAGCATACGAATCACATTTGCAGACACCACATTTCAAGCATTATAAAACAACTACCCTGAAAATGGTAAAATCTTTAAAATTGGTTGACATGGGAGCGATAGATGAAGAAACAATGCCTAAAATATTTGAAAAGTTGTCGGAATAATGAATAGCCAGCCGCTAATCGAGTAGACGGCCTCGCCAACCGTTAAGTTAGCGAGGTGCGCCTCTCACACCACCGTACGTACGGGCCTCGTATACGGCGGTTCACTGGATTGTAGGTTGCAATTTTTGGTAATAGGTA
>NZ_JAKEVZ010000035.1:0-2817 GCF_021491425.1 Mariniradius sediminis
TCATAGCTTTAAGTGTGTGAAGGTATCCCGAAAAAGTTATTTCCGTAATTTTTCCAGGCCTTTCAAGGGGCCGAAAAATTCCAGAATAACTTTTCCCGCCAATTACACACTTATCGGGACGCTACCCCCTGGTACTGCCTACAGCATCTGCCCACTTTTTTTCTTTACTTCTTGGCGAGAAGAATCTGTATTACTACCAACGACAGAGATTTGAGCGTCACCCTGAGGCCCCGATGTTATCGTGGAGATGGATCTCCTCAATTTAGGAGATGCTTCACCTCCGCAAGCTACGGTTCAGCATGACGGACCACAGATGTCATTGCCTTTCTGTAAATGCCAAATTTTAAGAACTCGAAGTGACGGATATTGTGTCTTTTGTCTTGTGTCTTGAATCTTGCGTCTTAAAGTGGTTGAAATAAGTAGGTATACAGAGGAGTTTCGGGCTGAGTGGGACAACTTGGTGGAAGTAAGCATCAACGGGACCTTTTTGCATCAAAGGGATTTTTTGGAGTACCATGGGGAGCGGTTTGGAGATTATTCTCTTTTGGCGCTCGCAGCTGGGAAATTGGTTGCGGTACTTCCTGCCGAAACTGAGAATGGAAAGGTGTCTTCCCACCGTGGTTTGAGTTACGGGGGATGGGTCTTTGGGCTGGGAATAGATTCAGAAACGGTTCGGGCTGTGGTATTGGAAGGCTTTAATTTCCTCAAGGAGGGTGGATTTGAAAGCCTCTATATTCGATCTATACCGGCTTTTTACTTTACCGAGCATTTCTCGGCTGTTCAGGCTATCTATCGGCAGTTTGGTATAAAAACCGCAAGCAAGACCTTTCAGACCATCGTCCCGCCTTTTACCTGGAAGGATAAGGGCAGGCGCTGGGGGCTACACAAGGCGCAGCGTTCAGGCATGCAGGTGAGCAATGATGCCCGGTATTTGGAGGATTTTTGGGACAAGGTGCTTTGTCCGAACCTTTGGATGCGGCACCAAGCCAAGCCGGTCCATTCAGTCGCGGAAATGCAGACTTTGATGGTCCGATTTCCCAATGAAATCAAGTTATACACGGCGGTGCTGGAAGGAGAAGTGCTGGCTGGGGTGCTGGTGTTTTGTACGAAGCGGGGGATTCATGCACAGTATATCGCCAATGGGCCCAAAGGTCGGCAGTTGAGGGCTTTGGACCTGTTGATGCACCATTTGATGTTTGGGGCGTATGCCGATATGCCCTTTCTCAGTCTTGGGATTTCCAATGAACCCTCGACCGGGGAGATCAATCGGGGACTTTACGCTTGGAAGCAAAGTCTGGGGGCTATTGATTTTGAGGAATGGGATTATGAATTCCGCCTTCAGGAGACGCCGATAAAAGCCAGATTCACCTGATTTCCACGCTGATTTCTTCCCCAAAGACAATGCTTTCGACGATTTTCCAATACATGGACTCGTTGGAGGAAGGGCTGATGGTGATACCTTGCTCGTCCCTTTTTGCCAGCATGAAGTCATCTACAGTGAGGGTTTCAAACCATTTGGCTGCGTTGATTTCAAATACGATGGTGGGGTTGATGGGTGAATTGGAGGAAAATGGATCTTGCCCCTTGAGGTTGGCCTCCATGTCGAAGCGGGGGAAGATGTTTTGGGCACAAAAGGAGAAGGGGACCAAGTTGTCCGAGGGGTCTATGAATGTGCCGGAGAGGCATATCGAAGGCATGTCTTCATGGTCTGCCAACTGGATGCCAAAGCTGAGGCGCTCGTATTCGCCCTCCGGGATGTTGATGAAAAAGTCGTCCATGCCGCCGCTGCTGTCGAGGCTGACCTGTTTGATTTTCTTGAATTGGATGTCGAGCCGCTTGGCAAAATCCGCCACCTCATTGGCGCCTTCCATGTGCAGCTCCAGTTTTTTGATCAGCAGAAAACCCACTTGGATGATGAAAAGGGGTTTTGAAGGATGCTTACTCGGGCTGTTGGTTGGGAAGTTTTCTTTGAGGACAAAGTTGAGGCCAATGCTGCCTTCGCTCAGTTGACTGAGGAGGATGTCTTGGGCCCGGTATTGGATGATCAGCATAACTGTGATTTTTCAGACTAAAAGCAAAGAATCAACGGAACTGTCCCTTATGCAGGGAACCCAAAAGCGCTACTTCAGTCCAACAGTCCCAATTTTGGTGCCAATAACGAACATTTATTTGAAATCGGGATGCCTTCTTTCATGAATGCCGTTATTTTAGGTTTTTCAAGTTTCGCTTCAGATAAACCGCCTTATTTTTTGATATAAAATATTGATTTTAAAGGCCTTGCTTAATTTTGATAAAAGTCAATTCTTCTTTTTGAAAATCAATTTTTAAAACATGAAAGGCGAAAATACTTCTGCCAAAAAAATTGGGAAAATGGTCGAGAAAATGAAAATTTTTTTTGAGTGTGGCAGGGATTTGCAAATGCAGGATGATGGGGTAAATTTGTTTTCATTGAGTAAAAAAATTACTCATTAAAGAGCGAGGTTGGGACTGGCGGGGCGAAGCTGTTTAAAGTACGAAGTACGATGTACAAAGTACCAAGTATGAAGTTAGAAGTACGATGTACGAAGTTAGAAGTACGAGATGCGAGAATGGGGAACGCAAAGATGCAGAGGGGCGAAGAGCGCAGAGAATACCTTGTACGAAGTACGATGTACCAAGTATGAAGTTAGAAGTACGAAGTACGATGTACAAAGTACCAAGTGTGCATGCCTGATATAGGTTGACAAAAAAACGTCAACCGTATGAAAAAGCGAGCATCAAAATTGGAGATCAGGAGACACAGGTGTTTTTCTGAGGAATTCAAGAAGATTAAGGTTC
>NZ_JAKEVZ010000036.1:0-2364 GCF_021491425.1 Mariniradius sediminis
TAAAATAGGTAAAAACAACAATCCAAACAACTGTATATCAACATTTTAAACCATTTTAAAAACCTTCGATTACCCAAAAACCTAAATTAATTTGTATCTTCCGTCAACGAGTTGTGCAACAGGCACATGGGTTTGGCGTCATGCGGGGTGAAGTGCTTAAATTCAAGTGTAGTTTTTCAAATCAAATTTAGTGCTTGGTTGACAGTTTTGTACCCTGAAATCCCGCACGAACGCCAAGCCCAAAAACGTTAGCGGTAATGCTATGACAACACAGAAATACGAAAAAATAAGAGCAATATCAGCGACAGTAAACGGTGACAGAATTGTCGTTGCTGAATGGGAAAAGAATGTTCAAGTATGGGACATAAATAATGGGCTTGTCTCCAAATTCTCAACTGATTTAGTGTGCGGAATGACAAATGCAATATCAATTTCAGAAGATGGAAAACAAATTGCAGTTGCCGGTTACGACCATAAAACCGTTTCCCTTTATAATGCTGACAACGGGGAAATTGTTTGGCAACGAAAGGACATCAAAAAACCTGCAAAAGCAATAATTCTAAATCATTATCAAGACCTAATTTATATTGACACGGAAAACCAAGGTGCCTTTTTCCTCGACAAGAAAACTGGCGAAACAGTTGAAAAATTAAGAGGGATTGAATTTATAAGAGAAAACCCATATTCAACCATTGACCAATTTGAAAAGTCGTCAACATCAGCACTTGTAACCAGAGCAGACAGAAAAACTATTAAGAGTTTTACACATAAATCATTTGGTTTGCTTGACGCTTGTTTTTCTAAAGACAAAATTATCTGTGCATATTCGACAAATCCACTTGCGGCAGTTTCACTTTCAAACGCTGAAACCCTTTGGACAACTAATGTAATAGGTCATTTTCTCGAAATCGAATATTCAAACGAACTTGATAAAATCCTTGGAATTCGTTGGGAATATGAAAAGGGTAGTCCAAAGTATTTATGCTATATGGACATTGAGACCGGAAAAGTTGAAAAAGAAATTAATCTTGGCGAACCTATTGAAATAGAGTTTTTAAAACAAGGCGGGCTCATCTTGACCAGCCAAGGGAAACTTTATTCAGCACTGACAGGACAATTAATAAAAGAATTTGACTTTGATAACGAATAAAGCACATACCGCTAACAGCACCTACCCAAAAGTGGCGGTTAAGTGGTTAAATCAAGCTTCGTGCTTCTATCAAAGTTTCTGCTTGGTTGACAATGAAGTGCCTCGAAATCGCCACCTTCGGGTAGCTGCAAAACGTTACCTGCAAGCGTAGAACGACACAACATCGAGACAATGACCAAGAAAATAATCATCGGAATAACTATTTTAGCACTAACAATAACAGCATTTTCAATGGGACTTTTTGACAAATTATTCGGCAAGACAAATCCTTTACAACCGACATCAACTTCTCAACCCAAAGTTGGACATCAAGAAGAATGGGAGTTTTATTTCAGCAATGTAAACGACAAGTTAGGTTCACTGTTTGTTGACCTTGGACTTCGCAAAGTTGCTCCAATAACAGATAAACCGAATGTTGTTTGGGTTTCTATAAAAATGAATAACCCAAGAGAAGACGGACTTTCATCGCAAGAAGAAAGCGGAATACTTGGCGATATTGAAGACGCTTTGGTGGACAAAATAATTTCTAAACACAACTCAATTTATGTTGGACGTCTTACATCCGCAGGGGACAGAGATTTGTATTTCTATTTTGGCGACACAACACTTTACGACAAGACAATTTCAGAAGTAATGGTTGCTTATCCAAAATATCAATTTGACTTTGGCTCAAAGGAAGACAAAGAATGGAGCGGCTATTTTGACTTTCTCTATCCTTTACCACAACAATTTCAAAGCATTCAAAACAGACGAGTAATTGAACAATTAGAAAAAGGCGGAGACAAGCTGACAAAAGAAAGAGAAGTATTTCATTGGATTTACTTCAAATCGGATAGCGACAGAGAAAAATTTTTAGAGAAAATTAAAAATGATAAGTTCTCTATCGTTGACAAAGGAAGCGACAAATCTTGGGGCGAGTTTGCTTACCGACTTCAAATAAAACGAGTTGACAAGGTTGACCAAAACAGCGTTGACGAATACGTTATTTATTTATGGGAACTCGCTAATGAAATTGGCGGTGATTATGACGGTTGGGAAACATCAATTGAGAAGGACTAACTATGACGATTAACAGAACGCCAGCAGGTAACAGCCGTAACCGTTGCACAACCTCCCCTTGAATCAAGGAAATAGAAGTTTTTTAAAGGAAGTGGTAGATTTTTGGGATTTTTGATTGGCTGGCGAAAACGGGATCGTTTTTCGGTCAGGCGGGG
>NZ_JAKEVZ010000037.1:0-1859 GCF_021491425.1 Mariniradius sediminis
TGTGTGTGCCTTGAATGGTGAATATAGGTCAAAAAGTTGGCCGTTCCAACGGGTGAAAGTCCCTAGGCGCGGGGGTAACGTCCCGAAGCCAAGCAAGTGGCAAGCTGGTTTGCCGTGAGGCATGCAGTGAAGTAAGCCAGACTGCGGTGTCTGTACTGACGTACAGGAACCATATACGGAGGCTATGAGGTCGGATGAGGTGGCACAGCACACCGAAGTCCCAACCTTCCGCAAGGGGGGAAGTACCGAAGTAGTAGATATGGCAGGGATAGGCACAAGG
Source organism: Mariniradius sediminis (assembly GCF_021491425.1). Lineage (NCBI taxonomy): Bacteria > Pseudomonadati > Bacteroidota > Cytophagia > Cytophagales > Cyclobacteriaceae > Mariniradius > Mariniradius sediminis. Next base: position 281 of record NZ_JAKEVZ010000037.1, read on the forward strand.
ATATTCACCTTACCGAGGGAGGTCTCTGGGTGTCGGGAATACCTAAGAGAAGTCAGCCGAGGTCGTAGTAGTTGCCGGTAACGAGCTGTAAGAGCTACAGAGGCCTCACTGGGCAGCGAAGGACTGAACATTGGATTACGTCCAAATTCGATAGGGAGCAACTTTTGGGGCAGCCTTATCTTAAGCGGACAGGGTTAACAGTTTAACGATGATAGAAAAAGTACTCAACCGTAAGAACCTCTATAAAGCCTACCGACAGGTAGTGCGGAACAAAGGTTCGGCAGGGGTAGACGGCATGAAAGTTACCGAATTGCTCTCCTATCTGGAAAGCAACAGGGACAAGATCGCCACCTCCATCCTCAACCACACGTATGTACCGAAACCTATCAAGGGAGTCGAAATCCCCAAGAGTAACGGAAAGACAAGATTGCTTGGAGTTCCCACAGTAATGGACAGATGGCTCCAACAGGCGGTAAGCCAAGTGCTGATGACCAAGTACGAACTTACGTTCGAGGAACATAGCTATGGCTTCCGCCCCGAAAAGAACATCCATAAAGCGGTGACACAAGCCCTGGAAAACATCAATGATGGCTACCAGGATATTGTGGACATCGACCTGAAAGGATTCTTTGACGAAGTCGACCACTCGGTCCTGCTACAGCTGATCTACCAACGGGTAAAATGCCCGACAACCCTGAGGCTCATCCGAAAATGGCTCCGTGCACCCATCCAGATCAACGGAAAGCTGCACAAGCGTAGAAAAGGCGTCCCGCAAGGCTCGCCACTCAGTCCGCTGCTGTCCAATATCCTGCTGGACTTGCTGGACAAGGAACTGGAACGGAGGAACCTGAAATACGTACGCTATGCAGACGATTTCAGCATCTACGCCAAGTCAAAGAAGGAGGCCAAAAAAGTAGGCAACGAGATTTACCTCTTCCTGAGGGACAAACTCAGACTGCCGATCAACAGGGAGAAGAGCGGCATCCGAAGACCATCCGATTTTGAATTGTTGGGACATGCATTCGTGCCAACCTATGAGAAAGGGGTCAAGGGGAAATACCAGTTGGTGGCGAAAAAGAGCAGTTGGGAGTCCCAGAAACGCAAGCTCAAGCAGATCACCAAGAAGACCAAACCGTACAGCTTTGAGGAACGGCTTAAAAAGCTGGCCGAGGTATGGAGGGGATGGGTAAATAATTACCGCCTCGCTAGTATCACGGCCAAGCTGAAATCACTCGATGAGTGGTTGAGAAACCGACTTCGATACTGTATCTGGCACGACTGGAAAAAGCCTGAGCGGAAACGTAAAAACCTGATCAGATTGGGGGTTGACCAAGATCATGCTTACGCATGGAGTCGGACTAGAAAAGGAGGATGGGCAGTCGCTCAGAGTCCAATTCTGACGACGACTATCACGCTGTCCCGTCTGAGACGGAAAGGGTATGAATCGATGCTTACCTATTACCAAAAATTGCAACCTACAATCCAGTGAACCGCCGTATACGAGGCCCGTACGTACGGTGGTGTGAGAGGCGCACCTCGCTAACTTAACGGTTGGCGAGGCCGTCTACTCGATTAGCGG
>NZ_JAKEVZ010000038.1:0-1650 GCF_021491425.1 Mariniradius sediminis
TTTGACCCGTCCTGAAAAAAGTTGACAGTTTTTGTAATAATACTGAATTGGCTTTACAGTAGAAAGCCTGATCCTGATTGGACTTTACAAGGATTTTTGTAATCCTGATATAAGTTGACAGGTAAGGATCTAATCCTGCTTCCGGTTGTCTTTTGATTAACTAATCCTGCATATCCTTGGCGTCATTTACATTAATCCTCTAATGCCTTTACTTCTTGTTCTGCAATCCTTAATCAGCTTGTCATCCAATTAGGGTAATCCTTTTTTTGGTTGTCATTGGGTTGGTAAATCCCAAAACAGCTAGACAGGCTGCTTGGTATTACTGGATTGGCTTGTCAGGTTCTGCTTATAGTCCTGCTCCCACTTGTCAGCACAGTGTACTTGCTGGGGTGTCTGCCCTTGCAAACTGTGGTGGGGACGTTTGGTGTTATAAGACAAGACTGCCATTTCCACCATCTGCCTGGCTCTTTCCTCTGAGTCAATGGGCTTTCCCAAGCCATACTCCTGCTTGAGAATACCGTTGATTCTTTCTGCCAGTGCATTCTCATGAGGACTGCCCTTGGATGCCATACTGATGGTGATGCCATCAGACTTGAGTAGGGTAATGTAGCTGTGGGCACAGTACTGGACTCCCTGATCGCTGTGGTGAATGAGCCGGCGGTTGGGATACTGCCGGTTACTTATAGCCATAAGCAGTGCTTTGACAGATCCTTCAACTGACAGATCTCCGTGTAGGTGGAATCCCATGATCTTTCTTGACCATGCATCGGTGATCAGGCTCAGGTACATGAAACGGCCCTTTACCCTCAGGTAGGTGATGTCACTCACCCATGCCTGCTCCGCATGGGTCAATCCCTTGTTTTTAAGCAGGTTGGGATAACGGTAAAACCCATGGGTGTTGTCCGTGGTGCGGGGACTCCTGCGACGGCGCTGCCGTACCTTAAGTCCATAAGTATCCATGATATCCAACAACTGGTCTCTGCCAATGCACAGACCGTCCAGCTGAAGCTGCTCATTAACCAGAGGAAGCAGTTTGCGAGCCCCCAGCCTATCGTTGTCCACATACTTTCGGATATCGATAACCAGCTCGGCCACTACCTTCCCGAATGCCAGATCGGAGTGTTGGCTTTGCCGGTTTTGATAATATGCCTGACGGCTCTTACCAAGCAATTGACAGAGGTACGCCAAACCCCGGTCAGGATATAAAACCCGCATTATTTCGATTGCTTGGTGCCAGACTTTTTTCGGATATCGATGTTAAGCTGGTCTTCCGCTACATCTATGAGCGTCTCCAAGGCTGCCACCTTTAGGGTAGCCAGCTCCAAGGCCTTCCTCAGCTTGGCATTTTCCGAGGCCAAATCCTCACCCGACTCACCTTTCTTTCCGTCTTTTTTCATCTGTTCCAAAATACGGAAATACCCATGCTTGGCCAACTCTTCCTTCTTAAGGGTGGACATAAACCCTGAACTCAGCCCATGCTTCCTGGCAACAAACGTATCTGACTCTTGGCCGGTCACTAGATCCGTTATCACCGATACCTTGAAACCCTCCCGAAACAGACGACCCGTCTTGTACTTTTTTAATTCCTCTTTTTTTGATTCTTCTTCCATAGTTGACATGTTTTGTGTCAACTTATTTCAGGATTTGACC
>NZ_JAKEVZ010000039.1:0-1574 GCF_021491425.1 Mariniradius sediminis
TTCATAGCTTTAAGTGTGTGAAGGTATCCCGAAAAAGTTATTTCCGTAATTTTTCCAGGCCTTTCAAGGGGCCGAAAAATTCCAGAATAACTTTTCCCGCCAATTACACACTTATCGGGACGCTACCGGCTGGTGTATTCTAGATCTTTCTTCGGCAGTCATTCGAGCATACTTTTCTCGAAATTCCTCACGGGCTTTTCGTTTTGAATATTTACTATATGAATTTGTTTGTCTTGCCATTTTTTCCTGAGATTTAAATTCGTTTTCTATGAAAATCAATCTTGCCAGGCTGTGACTTTCCCGTTTTCAACATAAATGTACTTTTGTCCAGGATAGACATATTGCTTCCTTACCAAAGTGGCTGTTACTGTCCGATTTATTTCTTCGGGTTCTCCCCAGCTGTCTAAAAGCATATCCTCTGTCATCCCGATCCATACTTCTTTCATGAAGATCCTTTTCCCAATTGTTGATCCGTATTTTTTGGTAAGCTCGTTAAAGCGTGTTTCATATTGCTGACGTCTCTGGATTTCTTCTTCCTTGTTTCTCACTTGGATTAGAGAGTCCTCAATAGCCTGCTCTTTATTCTTTTTCTCCAAAACATAATATGAAAAATAGTCTTCAAGTTGAGTATTGCGAAGGTTGACAAAGACGTAGCTAATAAATCCCTCGGTGGTGTCAATTTTTATCCTTAAATGATCCTTACTCAATCCAAGAAGTGCAGCCTTTGTTCCAGATTTAACTCTATAAAGGATTTCGCCAGTATTGAAGGGAGTCTTTCTAAATGGTGCATCGTTAAAATTTATTTCGACTGAATCCGGTAAAGTAGGGCTGCCAAATGATTGAGGGAAAGCATTCAGAAAGGACAGGGATGCAATCAACAAAAGAATCCATTTCATATTTCTGGGAAAAAATTTAACATCGATGACTTTAGTAAATTTAATTATTGATTTTTAATTGGAGCTAACAAGTAGAAAAAATCGCTTGGATTCTCTTGCATGTGCAAATTAGATGAACGTCTATGAAGGTGTGATTTGTGTTCTTTTTGTTTGAAGGAATCCCAAAAACTTGGTCGGGGTACCCTAGCACTCATTATTCTGACTCATGTCGGTTCCGAGATGCCTAGTTTCGCCTTTTTACCGACTCCTGTCGGTTCCGAGGTGAATCATGTCGCCTTTTTTCCAACTCGTGTCAGTTCTAAGGTGACTCATGTCGCCTTTTTACTACCTTGGTTTGGTTGGGGGGCAACTCGTGTCGGCTTTTTGCTGACTCGTATCGGTTCCGAGGCGACTCGTGTCGGCTTTTTAATAACTCGCGTCGGTTCTGAGGCGACTCATGTCGGTTTTTTGCTGATTTTTGTCGGCTCGGAGGGGAATCGTGTCAGCTTTGTTCACCACATGTTTGGTTTTTTTTTGATAACGTCTGAAAGTTGACCCGTCCTGAAAAAAGGTTTGACCCGTCCTGAAAAAAGTTGACAGTTTTTGTAATAATACTGAATTGGCTTTACAGTAGAAAGCCTGATCCTGATTGGACTTTACAAGGATTTTTGTAATCCTGATATAAGTTGACAGGTAAGG